>JAMPAO010000067.1 GCA_023667165.1 Ruminococcus sp.
CAAGACCGAGGGCAAGACCGTCTTTCAGCTTTTCGTCCGCATTGAGCTGACTTGCCGGAGAAATGGTGTAGGGTATACTTTCATCGCTGACGAGCCTGCTCTGGCTGTTAAGCCTTGTTTCAAGCTCCTTGAAGAATATCTCGTTGCGCGAATTAACGTAAATAAACGCTCCGCCGTAGGCTAACAGCACTATCACAAGTCCGATGACAACGGCTCTTGCCGCCGCCATTGAAAACAAACGGCGGTTAAAATACCTTGCCACGGCATTTTTTTTCTTTGGCTGAGAAGATTCCTTTTGAGCGGCAGGCGCCGCCGCGTTTGAAGCCGCCGTTTCGGCTTCCGCCTTTTTCGCCTGCTGTGCTTTTTGGGCGGCAGCCTCCGCTGCGTTCTGCTGACGCTCCATTATCTTTTCGGCACGGGCGATACGCTCCGCTTCTCTTTTGGCTTCTTCCTCGCGCTGGCGCTTGTGATATGCCTCTTCTCTCAGCTTTTTCTTCCTTGCCGCCTCGAGATCGCGGTCAAGAGCGTCCTCGGAGGCTGCCTGTCTTTCCGCCTCTGAAGCGGATATTGGCATACCGTCCGGAGCACGGTGAACTACCTTTTCAGAAGTTTTTTCTCCGTTTCGGCTTTCGGGTGCGGATCTCTCTTCCGGATTCGAATTTTCGCCGGACTTTTTTTCCGCCTCGGCCTTCGGTGCGGATTTCTCTTCCGGATTCGGTTTTTCGCCGGATTTTTTTTCCGCCTCGGCCTTCGGGGCGGATTTCTCCTCCCGATTCGGATTTTCACCGGACTTTTTTTCCGCCTCGGCCTTCGGTGCGGAAGTATCCTTTTCATCCAGCTTTGCCTCCGCTTCGTGAGCAAAAGCCAGCATCTCGCTCAGGCTTTGAACGGGAATATTTTCCTCTTCATAGCCGTCCCCGATTTTTTTAGTCTGCTCCGAGGTGTTTGCAGCTTCATTTTTATTTGGATCGACAGCGTTTGCCGGTTTATTTGGATTTTTCTTACCCTTGCTCGAACTCAAAATTATCACTCCGATTATATTTAATTTGTTTTGAACTGCGACGGGTGCCGCTTGAAGAAGTCCGTTTTCGGCTCTAAGAATTTCAGCCTGTGAGGCTTGTTCCCAAGGATATCGGGCAGGGGCGTGAAGATATTATCCCAATCCCAAACGCTTTCGTCAAGCTCCATATACTCCCGCACCATTTCGGCTCCCCTCGGTGCAAGAGGGTGAAGCAGGACTGCGGCGGTCTTTATCATATGGAACGTATCCACGAGGAATTGGCTCCTCATCGCCTCATCTTCGGATCTGTCGGCGGCGCTCTTTGCCGCAGCCATGTACTTGCTCGCCCTGCGGATATATGAATCAAGCACGTATGTCACCTGATGAAATTCGGTCTTATACATAAATCTTTCGTATTCAAGTACCGCTTTTTCGGAAATTTCCAGAATATCCTCGGAAACTCTTCCCGACGGCATCACGCCGTCATAATATTTCTGAACGTCGTAAAAGCAGGTTCGGATCACCCTGTTGAATACGTTCGACAGCAAAAACCCCTCTTTTGTAACGGGATCGCTGTCCTCATCCTTTGCGGCTGGATTTAACGGCTTCGGCTGGAAGCTGACGCTTCTCATACCCAGTCCGAGTCCCAGCCAGTGCATTCTAAGCTGCTCCGCCGTGTAGAAATCAAGCAGCTCCGCAGCCATGGGCGGCTTTATTTCGCCGCTTGACGACGCCTTTTTGTCAAGAAAAAGTATATGATGATTAGCCACAAGCACGGGCATCGTAAGATGATCTCCCGTGTTTTCGGAAGACATTTCTTCAAGCTTCTCGCTCTGAAAAGCCATCCACATGGCAGTCTGCGCAATGCCGTAGAAATAAATGTTATCCTGTCCGATAAACTGATACACCTTCGCCTCGGGATCGCACCAGAATTTTCTGTATTCCTCCGTATCTCTTCCGCAAGAAGCAAGGTAAGCTATCGTAAAGGATATGGGCGCCCATAGGGATTCGGGCCACACCCACACCGTCAGACCGCTTTCGTCCTCCAGCTCGGGAGCGGGAACGCCCCAGTCAATATTACCCGTAAGTCTGAAAGGAACAAGGGTCTTTCCCTCTCTGAAGCGCACCCCTCTCTCCGTAAGCATGGCGCACGCCTCGTCGCGGTCGGAAAGGCGGTCGAAAACCACTGTAAAAGAGGTCTTTTTCGGTTCTTCAATAAGCCTGTGTTCAGCCATTTTCGGAGCAAGCTCCCTGTAAACGTCCATATAGTCGTTCATTATATAGATAACGGGAGGCTCGAGAAATTCCGATATAGTCTTTGTTACCACGCTGCGGACGTTCCCGCTCCGCTCCATGCCGCTTACCATATCCTTCAAAAGTCCGCTGTACTCCGGAAGTCTGAAATACCAGTTTACAACGTCCCTCATGACGGGAGTTTCGCCCGTAAGAGTGCTTTTGGGGTCTATAAGATTGACGGGATTGTACTGATGCCCCAGATCGCACTCGTCCGCATAACCTTTTTCGGACTTGCAGCCTTGAACGGGACATTTTCCCACCACCTGCCTGCCGTTGAGAAACATCTCCGCCTTTTCATCGTAAAACTGCGCCGTGGATATCCTTTTAAGATGACCCATTTCGTAGAGCTTTCTGATAAACGCGTCGGAAACTCTGTTATGCCACTGAGCCGTTTCTCCCAGACCGGACGCGCCGAACAGGTCGAGGCTTATATCGTAATCCTCGAGAGTTTTTTTCTGCGCCTCGTGATTTTTGCGCACATAATCCTTGATACTTCCCTCAAATCCGTTTTCCTTAGCCTTTCTGTAACCTTCTGCAATAGGAGAGCCGTAACAGTCGGTGCCGGAAACGAAAATAACGTTGTCCTTGCCTATCCTGTCCCGCAGAAAGCGGGCGTAAACGTCCGCGAAAACGAAAACTCCGCCCACATGACCGAAGTGCAGAGCCTTGTTTCCGTAGGGCATACCGCCCGTTACCACAGCTCTTTTCGGGAACTGCGGACGGTTGTCCCTGCTTACTTCATTTTTCTTTTTATAGTTATTTTCATTTTTATCGTTCAAATCAAAACGCCTCCGAAAGCATATTAGAGTAAAGCATAAAATTATGCGGAAAGAGATACGGATCATGGTAACCGGTGCATTTACAAGTCATTTTTAAGGAAGCATTGATCCGGATCGGGCGCGCAGATCCCGTAAAGACAGGCTCTTATATAATTTTAACATATTCCCCGTCAAATTGCAATAGAATAATCAATAATTTTTCAGCCGCCGCTTTTCAAATCATCCGGGACCTTATCCCTGCGCATGGTCAGAGATATCCTGCCGCGCTTTACGTCAACGTCAAGCACCCATACCTTGACTACATCTCCCACCTTGACCGCCTCAAGAGGGTGCTTCAAAAATCTGTCGCATATCTGGGAAATATGAACAAGTCCGTCCTCATGAACGCCGCAGTCGACAAAACAGCCGAAATCTATCACATTTCGCACGGTACCCATAAGCTCCATGCCGGGTTTCAAGTCCTTCAGCTCCATGACCGCGCCGCTTCTCATAAGAGGCGGAGGAAGCTCGTCGCGGGGATCCCTGCCGGGTTTTGCAAGCTCCTTGACAATGTCCTTTACCGTAGGGATCCCTACCCCTATTTTCTCCGAAATAACCGCGAAACCCGTTTTTTCGGCAATATTCGGGATAGTATCCATCTTCTCCCCGCCAACGTCCGCAAGAGTAAAGCCGCATATTTTCAGCAGCTCTCCCGCCGCTTTGTAGCTCTCCGGATGAACGGAGGTATTGTCAAGAGGATTTTTCCCTCCCCCTATGCGCAGAAAACCGGCGCACTGCTCGAACGCCTTTGCGCCCAGCTTCGGCACCTTCATAAGCTGCCTGCGGTCGGTGAACGCACCGTTTTCCTCGCGGTATGCCACGATATTTTTCGCCACAGCCGAATTGATCCCCGAAATATATGTCATAAGAGAGTATGAGGCAGTGTTCAGATCGACGCCCACGGAGTTCACACAGTCCTCCACAACGCCACCCAGCGCTTCTCCAAGGCGTGCCTTGGGCATATCGTGCTGATACTGACCCACGCCTATGGATCTCGGGTCTATTTTTACAAGCTCCGCAAGAGGATCCTGCAAACGCCTTGCTATGGAAACCGCGCTTCTAAGGGAAACATCGTAATCGGGAAATTCCTCCGCAGCCAGCTTTGACGCGGAATACACCGACGCGCCCGCTTCCGACACCACCATATACGACACCTTTCCGTCAAACTCCGATATGATATCCGCCACAGCCTGCTCGCTTTCCCGCGAAGCCGTGCCGTTGCCTATGGCGATAGCGGTCACATTGTGATCGGCTATCATTTTTCTGATGATCCTTTTTCCCTGCTCAACCCTGTTCTTTTCGTTGGCGGTAATATACGCCACCCCCGTGTCAAGCACCTTACCGGTGCCGTCCACCACCGCCAGCTTGCAGCCTGTGCGGAAACCCGGATCGACTCCGAGAGTCACCGCTCCCTTAACGGGCGGCTGCATAAGGAGCTGACGGAGATTAGAGGAAAATACCTTTATTGCAGCCTCGCTTGCCTTCTCCGTGAGAGCGGCTCTTATTTCTCTTTCCGCTGATGGATATATAAGCCGCTTCCAACTGTCAAGGCAGGCATTCTCGACCAGCCTGCCGCAGGGACTGTCGTTTTTCTTGAAGCAGTTCAGTATTATCCGTTCCGCGTCGCCGTCGGGAAGAGTTACCGATACTTTCAGCTTTTCCTCCCTCTCTCCCCTGTCCACCGCAAGTATCCTGTGACCTGCAATTTTGCTTACAGGTTCGGAAAATCCGTAATAATTGCGGTATGTTCCTTCCCTGTCAGTTTCCTCGCTGCCCTCGGAATTGAGCGTTCCCCTTGCGTTGAACAGATTTCTGAGCTTTTTGCGAAGCTCGGGATCGTCCGAGATCCTCTCGGCTATTATATCGCACGCCCCCGCTGCCGCTTCCTCGGCGGACATGACCTGTTTTTCCTCGTTTATGTATTTTTCCGCTTCCTTTTCGGGCGATGTGCTTTCATCCTGTGCGAATATAATATCCGCCAGTGGCTCAAGTCCCTTTTCCTTGGCTATGGACGCCCTTGTGCGCCGCTTTTGCCTGAACGGGCGGTAAATATCCTCCAGCTCCGCAAGAACCGTCGCCTTTGATATCAGGGCAGCCGTTTCATCGGTCATTTTGCCCTGTTCGGCAATTGCGTTCATTATCTCCTCTCTGCGTTTGTCGAGGTTTCTCAAATAGGCGAGCCGTTCCGAGATAAGACGGATCGTCTGATCGTCCAGTGAGCCGTGCTGCTCCTTTCTGTACCGTGCAATAAACGGAACGGTGCAGCCGCCGTCAAGAAAAGACACGATATTGTCGATATACTCCCGTTTAACATTAAATTCGGTGTGAAGAGCCTCGTTGATATCCATAATGTTCCTCCGTTTTCAAATTCCCGACAGATCGAAATCGGGCGTATATTCTCCGCTTGCGGACGAGCGCTCCTGAAAATAGCCGTTAAAGCCCATCCGAGCCGCCGTATCGGAAACCTTTTCATATTCGTAGGTCGATATTCTTCTGTCGATCCTCTTATGCTCCGCGCTTTTGTAAGCGGGCGTGTACTGGCTCATAAGGCTAAGCAGAAAGCTGTCCTTGGGATAAAGACGGCTGATGCTTTCAAGCACAGCCTCCGAATCCTTCCTGTGAGAGGGCAGAACCATATGTCTGATTATCACGCCCTTTTTCATTATCCCTCCGCCGTCAAACTCGGGCTTGCCCGCTATCTCTATCATTCTGCCCACAGCGGCGGAGGCTGCGGCGAAATAATCGGGAGCGGCGGAATATTCCTTTGAAATACCGCTGCCGCAATATTTCAGATCGGGAATAAAAATGCTTACATAACCCTTTAGCATATCGAGAGTTTCCGTATTTTCATATCCTCCGCTGTTGTACGCAACGGGGATACCGAGCCTGCCGCCGCATATATCCAGGGCGTTTATTATCATCGGAACGTAATGCGTGCCGCTTACGAGATTTATATTGTGCGCTCCCGCTTCCTGAAGCGACAGGAATATCTCCGCAAGACGCTCGTCGGATATTTCTTTGCCGAAATTTTCCGAGGATATCTTATAATTTTGACAAAAGCAGCACCGCAGGCTGCATCCGGAAAAAAAAACAGTACCCGACCCGTTCGTCCCCGAAATGCAGGGTTCCTCCCACATATGAAGATATGCCTTTGCGGCCTTTGCGCGCATTCCGCCTCCGCAGAAGCCCTTTTCCCTGCTGCGGTCGGCGCGGCAGCGGCGGGGACACAGCACGCAGCTCCTCAGAATATCCTTATTATTCATATCTGTGGGCGGTGAAACCCGTAAGTACGATATCCTTAGTAAGATACCCCTCCTTCGGGATATGCTCGTCGGAATAATCGGTGGAGAGATATTTTTTATTGTCATCGGCAAACACCGTTGCGACAATGCTACCGCTCCCCAGCTTCTCCTGCGCGAGAATGCAGCCGAGCATATTCGCTCCCGACGATATCCCCACGCCCAGACCGAGATATCTCGAAAGCATTTTTGCCATTATTATCGAGTCGATATCGTCCACCGACACTACCTCCGTCATCTCGTTCATTTTAAGCACGGGAGGGATAAATTCGTCGGAAATGCCCTGTATACGGTGCTGACCGACCTTGCAACCGGTGGACAGCGTAGGCGAATTAAGCGGCTCCAGCGGATAAACGCGGCAATCGGTATTATCCTCCCTCAGACGCCTGCCTATGCCCATGACCGTGCCGCCGGTACCCACGCCCGCAACAAATCCGTCCGCCGTAAGTCCCAGCGCCGCAAGCTGACGGGATATCTCATCGCCCGTGTAAAGGTAGTGGGTTTCGGTGTTATCTTCGTTTGAAAACTGCCTGGGGAGAAAAACGTTGCCCTGCTCCGCCAGTTCCTCGGCGACGGCTATCGAACCCAAAAAGCCTCCCTGCTCACGGGAGATCAGCCTGACCTCCGCGCCGAAGCTTTTCATAAGATTTATCCGCTCCGCGCTCATCCAGTCGGGCATATATATTATCACCTTATGCCCCAGAAAGCTGCCGACGGCGGAAAACGCGATACCCGTATTCCCGCTGGTAGCCTCCGCGATCACATCTGTGGGAGATATCTCTCCTCTTTGATAAGCTCTTTCCATAATGTGGCACGCCACTCTGTCCTTGACGCTGCCTGTCAGATTAAGAAATTCCGCCTTGGCAAATATCCTGCGGGGCGTACCCTTATACTCGAAGCATATCTCCAGAAGCGGAGTTCTGCCCACCATGCCCTTTATCCGGCTCAATTTTTCGGAATATTTCACATCGCCCTGTTTATCCATAAAAACTCATTACCTCTTTATAACGGTATATATAATTGTCCGAGTCGGCGCCGTGCAAAGGCGTCAGCCGCTCTAATATATAACATTATAACCTAAAATACGCCGAATGTCAATAGCGGCGCGGCAGCCGGACGCGGAAACGGTATTTTGCAAATTCAGCTCCGCTTTCATATTTCCGCCGCGCCGAAGCATATTGTAAAATAAAATATACAATATTGTCAACGGACCCGATTTTGAGAAATTGCGTTTTTTTGAAAAAATTTCGCATTTTTTTGATAGTTTTTTGCAGGCGGATATCGCATATATACCGTTTAATGTAATAATATCTGTATTAATGTGAATGAAAAAATGTCATCAAAATTAAGATCGGCAAAATCGTAAACCGAAATAGCATAAATAAGATCGGGCAAAACAAAAAAACGCCGCACTCGCGGAAATCGCAAAAAAGAAAAAATTCTTAATTTTTTTGACAAATTGTAAAAACATTGGTAAATGAATAAAAAAAATCCGATTTGCTCTTGTAAGTTTTGAGAAAATGAGTTATAATTATACTTGGATAAATTTTATTTTCGGTGCGGCGCTGCCGCGCTGCGAAACGGAGGAACATAATTATGATGACTGAAAGTCGGAAATCAAGGCTGGCGGAGTATAATGCCGCAAAAAAAACCTGTCCGGCAAGGGACAGACTTGCAGCCCTTTTTGACGACGGCGTTTTCAGCGAAACAGGCTCCGGTCTTAAATCGGGAAACAGTCCTGCCGGCGTTGTGACCGCTTACGGATATATAAACGGAAATCCCGCATACGCCTTTTCACAGGACAGCACCGTTATGAGCGGCGCTGTAAGCAAGGCTCATTCGGCTAAGATATGCCGCATACTGGAGCTTGCGGCAAGAAACGGCGTGCCTGCGGTGGGCGTTTACGACTCCGGCGGCGCATTTATCGAGGACGGCGCGGACGCTCTCAATGCGTACAGCGATATTCTGCTGGAGCTTGGAAATATATCCGGCGTTGTTCCGGTCATATCGGTAATATCGGGAGTTTGCGCGGGAACTATGGCTATGATCGCGGCTTCCGCGGATTTTACGGTAATAACGAAAAAAGGCGAGCTTTACGCCAATGCCGGTCAGACGGCTCCGTCTGCGGAGAATGCATCCGCAAGCGGTCTTGCCGCCGTTTCCGCAGACAGCGACGGCGAGGCTATGGAGATCGTCAGAAAATATCTGTCGCTTATGCCCATGAACAACCTGTCCGCCGTACCGGAATTTGATTTTGCTCCCCCGACAGCCGCCGTATCTTTCGAAAACGGAAAATCCTCTGCGGAAACTATTGCGGACGCGGACAGTCTGCTTGAGCTTTACAGCGGCTTCGGAGAATGCGTATATACAGCTCTCGGAACGATCGGAGGCGCGTCGTCCGGCATCGCCTCGGCGGTCGGAAAAAAGCTTACCGCCGACGACTGCGCCAAGCTCACGGGTTTTGTGCGCCTTTGCGACGCATACAGTATTCCCGTGGTCACGGTGATCGACACGGAGGGGTTTGAAACAAATTCTCCCGACGTTATAAGAGCATACGCGCGTCTGTGCGGCGCTTACGCCGAGGCTACCTGCCCGAAGATCGCGGTCGTTTCGGGAAATGCATGGGGAAGCGCTTTTATAGCTCTGGCGGGAAGAAATATCGCCGCCGACTCGGTCATTGCTCTGCCTGACGCGGTTATCGCGCCCGTGGCGCCGGAAACTGCCGCAGAGTTCCTTTATCATGACAGGCTCAAGGGCGCAAAAGATCTGACGGCTGAAAGAAAGCGCATTGCCGATGAATACGCCGAAACTTCCGCATCCTCCTTTGCCGCCGCCGAAAAAGGCGCGGTGGACGATATCGCGGCTCCCGAAGAGGTAAGAGCAAAGATAATCTCCGTTCTGGAGATCGCGGCAGGAAAACGTCTGAACAAGCGGCTTCCCAAGAAACACAGCATTTTCTCACTTTGATAAATTTTATCCGAAAGGTTGATATAACATGAAAAGATTTAACATTACCGTAAACGGAAAAAGCTATGACGTTGCAGTTGAGGAGGTCGGCGGCACGGCTCCCTCTGCGCCCGCACCGGCGGCAGCTCCCGCCGTTTCCGCGGCTCCTGCTCCCGCCGCTCCTTCGGCTGCCGGAAACGGAACTCCCGTAAAAGCTCCCATGCCCGGAAACATCCTCGACGTTAAGGTAAGCGTGGGCGATACTGTAGCTGTGGGGCAGGTCCTTGTTGTTCTGGAGGCCATGAAAATGGAAAACGACATTGTGGCAAACGCTGCGGGAAAGGTCGTTTCCATTGCTGTAAAGAAGGGCGATACCGTCAATTCGGACGATGTTATCGCAACCATAGCCTAACAGAAAGGACTGTCGATCATGGCTAAAGTAAAAATTACCGAAACTGTTCTCCGCGACGCTCACCAGTCGCTCATTGCCACAAGAATGAGCCTTGACGAAATGCTGCCGATAATGCAGGAAATGGATAAGATCGGCTATTATTCCGCAGAGGTCTGGGGCGGAGCCACATTTGATTCCTGCATACGCTTTCTCGACGAAGATCCATGGGAAAGACTTCGGATAATAAGGAAGAATATGCCCAACACCAAACTGCAAATGCTTTTCAGAGGTCAGAATATGCTTGGATACCGTCATTACGCAGACGATGTTCTTGAATATTTCGTTAAAAAGACCGTTGCAAACGGCATGGATATCATAAGGATATTTGACGCCCTCAACGATATCAGAAACCTGAAGACCGCCATTACCGCCGCCAAAAAGGAGGGCGCTCACGCGCAGGTAGCCATATCCTTTACACTGGGCGATATTTTCACCGACGAATATTTTGTAAATTATGCCAAGCAGTGCGAGAGCGAGGGCGCCGATTCGATATGCATAAAGGATATGGCTGCGCTGCTCACCCCCTACAGGGCAGGCTCTCTTACAAAGGCGCTGAAGGACAATATAGGCATTCCCGTTCAGATACACACCCACTACACCTCCGGACTTGCGTCCATGTGTCTGCTCAAAGCCATTGAAAACGGCTGCGACATGGTGGATACCGCCATGTCCCCTCTTGCTCACGGAACCTCCCATACTCCTACGGAATCGATGGTTGCCGCACTTCAGGGAACAGAATATGACACGGGTCTTGACCTTGTTAAGCTGACCGCCATAAGAGATTATTTTATGAAGCTCAGAAAAAAATATATCGACAGCGGTCTGCTTGATCCCAAGATGCTTGCCGCTGACGCCAACGCGCTTATTTATCAGGTTCCCGGCGGAATGCTTTCAAATCTTCTTTCCCAGCTCAAGCAGGCAGGAAAAGAGGATAAGCTGGAGGACGTGCTCAAGGAGGTTCCCAGAGTTCGTGCCGACGCGGGAAATATCCCTCTCGTTACGCCGTCTTCCCAGATCGTTGGAACGCAGGCGGTATTCAACGTTATCAACGGAGAACGCTACAAGATGGTAACAAAGGAATTCAAGGACGTTATAGCGGGCAAATACGGCAAAACTCCCACGCCTATCGATCCCGAATTCAGAAAATCCATTCTTAAAGGCGAGGAAGCTATCGAATGCCGTCCCGCCGATCTGCTTTCCCCCGAACTTGACAAGCTCAGGGAGGAATGCGCGGAATGGCTGGAGCAGGAGGAGGACGTTCTCACCTATGCCATGTTCCCAAAGGTCGCTCCGAAATTCTTTGAGAAACGCCGCAACAAAAAGTACGGCATTGACGGAAAAAATTCCGATCCGCAAAATAAGATCCACATGATATGAAAAAAACAGCCCCGCTTTTGCGAGGCTGTTTTTTTCACGCTCGATCCAAAGGCACGGAAAACATTTCGCACCACGCGGGAATAAAATCACAGGCTGCCGCCAGCCGCTGCGAGATTATATTTGAACACAGCGTACCGTAATAGGGCACGTATCCGCACCGAAAAACCTCTGCCGCACAGGCGGACACAAGGGACGTGCCTATACCCATTCCGCGGAATTCCGGAACAACGTCAACGCCTATCTGCGCCATTGTAAGGCTGTCGGAGGACGCTCCGGCAATACCCATTATCCGTCTGCCGTTTACCGCGCAGACTGCAAGTATATCCCTCCGTTCCCCCGTTTTTTTATACAGCAGCGAATTTCCGAAACCCCCGTAATCGTAAAGGCGCTCTACGTCCTTACCCTCGAAAACCGACATTGTATAACCCTCCTTGCGGTACACCGGACGGTACGGCGTTTTGGGCAGATAATACTGATTGCACACGCCTATACAATATCCGTTTCCGAACAGCTCCCTGTTGACGGCGGAAACAACGGCTGCGGAAAAAATCTCCGCTCCCTCGTTCTGCTCCGCTATCAGCCGCGCATACGGCAAAACAGCGGGATCGGCGCATATGACCGTTCCCATGCCCATTGTTGCGGCACGGAAAAAATGCGTATTTTCCGTCAGAACCCTGCGTCCGTGATTTATTTTCGGAGCTGTTACGGTATTTTCATATTTGAAAAGATCCTCTGCTTTGCAGCACAGATCAATGCTTAGCTGCTTTGCCGCCGCATTTTCAATATCGCTTCGGATTATCATAAATATGAACCCTCCGTTTTATCAAGCAAAAAAGGGGCAGCACAGGCGCCCCTTTATTTATTATATACCTGTCACTTTTCGATAAGAGATCTTCCCGTCATTTCCTTCGGCTGAGGAAGTCCCATGATCTCAAGCATTGTGGGGCAAAGGTCGGCAAGCACTCCCCCGCTTTTCAGCTTGCAGTCATACCCCGCAATTATAAGAGGAACGGGATTAGTGGTATGAGCCGTGAAAGGAGAACCGTCCGCTTCAAGCAGCTTGTCCGCATTTCCGTGATCGGCGGTTATAAGCGCCGCGCCTCCCTTGGCAAGAATTGCGTCCACCATACGGCCGACGCAGGTATCCACCGCCTCAACAGCGGCTTTCGCAGCGTCGAAAATTCCCGTATGTCCTACCATATCGCAGTTGGCGTAATTGAGGATAATGGTATCGTATTTATCGGATTCTATAGCCTTTACAACGGCGTCTGTCACCTCGTATGCGCTCATTTCGGGTTTTAGGTCAAAGGTCGGTACATCGGGAGATTGGATCAGTATCCTGTCCTCGCCCTCGAACTGCTTCTCCTCGCCGCCGTTGAAAAAGAAAGTAACATGAGCGTATTTTTGAGTTTCGGCGATCCTGAGCTGAGTCATACCCTGCTTGGATATATATTCGCCGTAGGTCATCGTAAGCTGCTCGGGAGGATATGCCACAAGAACGTTGGGCATAGCGGCGTCATACTGCGCCATGCAGACAAATGTCACCGGAAAATATCCCTTTTTGCGCTCAAATCCCTTAAACTCCGGATCGACAAAGGCTCTTGTAATCTGCCTTGCACGGTCGGGACGGAAATTGAAGAACACTACGCTGTCGTTTTCCTTGATCATGCCGTCCTTATCAACAACGGCGGGGAGCATAAACTCGTCCGTTACGCCGTTTGCATAGGAATTCTTTATTGCCTGCACGGGATCGCTCTCCTGCACGCCCTCGCCTGTTACCAAGGCGTCGTACGCCTTTTCAACTCTGTCCCATGCATTATCTCTGTCCATTGCGTAGTATCTTCCCGCAACCGTAGCTACCTTGCCCACGCCTATCTTTTTCATGCGGGAAACGGCTTCCTCCATATACTCCGCAGCGGAGGAGGGAGGAACGTCGCGTCCGTCGAGAAATGCGTGAATATACACGTTTTCAACGCCGTTTCTCTTAGCCATTTCAAGCAGTCCGTACATATGCTCCATATGGCTGTGAACTCCTCCGGGAGATAAAAGTCCCATCAGATGAAGCGCGCTTCCCTTTGACCTGCAGTTGTCCACAGCGCTGCAAAGAGCGGGATTATCAAAAAAAACTCCCTCTTGTATATCCTTTGATATTTTCACAAGCATCTGATAAACTATCCTGCCCGCTCCGATGTTGGTATGACCTACCTCGGAATTTCCCATCTGTCCGTCGGGAAGACCTACGTCAAGACCGGACGCACCTATAATGGTGTTGGGGTATTCCCTGAAATATTTATCGAGATTTGGCTTGTTTGCAGCGGCAATCGCATTGCCGTAGGTATCCTTATTGATACCGAATCCGTCCATTATAATGAGAGCCACAGGCTTCTTGCCCATAAAAATGACCGCCTTTCCGAAAGGATCACAAACTTATGCTGTCGGGCAGTATCCACAGGGTGATGTAATACTCCTCGCTGCCGTCGGCAATGTTGTGATCGAATTTGATCTTATATCCCGCACCGTAATAGCTTGCGCTTATTCCGTCGTCATATTCAACAGCTCTTACGCAAAACAGGGGGGGAAGTCCGTACACCTTTGTACGAACCGCGTCCGTAATGAAAAGTGCGGCGACGACCGCGCACAGCACGGGAATTACCGCCTTTTTCGGTTTATTTTTTTTATCCATGGCAATAACTGCGGCAGACGGGCGTTCTGCTGCCGACCCCGTCTGCGGTAAATTTAATATCAGCCGTTTACGGCAGCCTGTACGATAGTGTTGAAGTCCTCCGCTTTCAGAGAAGCTCCGCCTATAAGACCGCCGTCAACATTTGGCTTGGAAAGCAGCTCAGCACAGTTCTTGGCGTTCATAGAGCCGCCGTACTGGATAGTGACCGCGTCGGCGCAGGAACTGTCATACAGCTTTGAAAGAACTCCTCTGATAAATGCGCAAACCTCCTCAGCCTGGTCGGCGGTAGCAGTCTTGCCCGTACCGATAGCCCATACAGGCTCGTATGCGATAACGGTTTTCTTCATGTCCTCTGCGGAAACGCCCGCAAGATCGAGCTTTATCTGGCGGGAAATAACTTCCTCGGTAATGCCCGCCTCACGCTCCGCAAGAAGCTCTCCCACGCAAACGATAGGCTTAAGACCTGCCGCAAGAGCAGCTTTTGTCCTCTTGTTGACAGTTTCGTCGGTTTCCCCGAAATACTGACGTCTTTCTGAATGCCCGATAATTACGTACTCAACGCCAAGCTCGGTGAGCATATCCGCAGATATCTCGCCGGTAAACGCCCCGCTTTTTTCAAAGTGAACGTTCTCCGCGCCGATCTTCACGTTTGATCCCGCTGCCGCGTTCATTGCGGTTTCAAGGTTTGTAAAGGGAACGCAGGCGATCACCTCGGTATTTCCCTGCGCGTTGGCAACAAGAGGTTTTATAGCCTCTATAAGATTCTTAGCCTCGGGACGGGTCTTGTTCATTTTCCAGTTTCCGGCAATTATTGCCTTTCTGAGATTCTTGTTCATATGTTTAACTCCTTTTGCAAAATAATTATAGTATAAATCCAACATACCAAACTGGTATAATTATACCACATATCTTCGGACTTGTCAATATTTTTCCTTAATCGGAT
>JAMPAO010000068.1 GCA_023667165.1 Ruminococcus sp.
AAAAAATTTTATTTCCGAATCCCCGCTTTCTGATCTCTTTCCATATCTGTTCGATAGATTAACACTATAAGCGTAACACAAAGAAAAAAACATAAACAAACAAGAAATGCAGCGGGCATACTGGAAACGGTATGCCCGCTTTATGTATATGAAAAAGTGCCTACAGTCAAATCGGCTGTAGGCATTTTTTTACACAAATGCAAGGAGGAATAAAAATGCCTGTTTTAGTTGGATTTAATACAAACCGTAAGCCAAACGAACCGTTTGTAAATTTCGATAAAGATTATTATTATCTTCCCGTTGGACTAATGGCAAGAACCGATATAAGTATGGAAAGCAAGTTTACATTTTCATTTATACTCACAGAGTATCTGCCCGTCAGCTTTGAGTGTGCAATGAAACATCTTGCCAATGTTACGGTTGACGAGGTAGTCAACAAATATAGAATGCCGTTATTGCAAGCAGGAACGATATGCAATGAAGTCAGAAGTCTTGCTCCGAATCTTCTCTCAATTTTGAAAGGTGATAGTTAAATGATTTACGCCCTATTAAAATCAGAAGAAAGGAGCACGATGTAATGAAGTACGATTACTTATATAATCAAGAGGCATTGCAGTACGCATATTACCAAATGCCGAAAAATCTGTTTGATGATGAACCGTTACAGTGCTTGTCGGTCAATGCAAGATTTTTGTATACTTTGTTGCTTGCACAGGCAAAATTGAGCCTTGCCAACGGGTGGCTGGATAACGACGGCAGAGTATATGTGTATTTTGCGCAGGCAAAACTTATGGAGATTCTGAACTGCGGCAGAACAAAAATATCCGCATATTTCAAGGAACTTGACGAAAACGGCGGTGTGGGACTGATTGAAAGAATACATCACGGCAATAAGCAGAATGATACTATTTTTGTTAAAAATTTT
Organism: Ruminococcus sp.; assembly: GCA_023667165.1. Taxonomy (GTDB): domain Bacteria; phylum Bacillota; class Clostridia; order Oscillospirales; family Ruminococcaceae; genus Huintestinicola. The sequence goes on from JAMPAO010000068.1 coordinate 926, forward strand.
GCAAGACCTCTGATTGACGGTGAAATGCAGGATTTAAGGAAACAGCCGGAGGGCTTTGAGTATTTTACCGCAAGTAATTTCAGTCACTTCCGATTCAGGCATTATGTAGTGCCGAAAATGCTGTTTGACGATGAGCGAATAAAGGGAATATCCAACCGTGCAAAAATGCTCTACTGCTTTCTGCTTGATAAAATGTCATTATCCGAGAAATACGGATATATTGACGATAAAGGCAGACTGTATGTGAAAATTGACCGTAACGGAGAGGAAATAAAGAAATTCCTTAATTGCAGTTCCAAAACAGTGGAGCGGTGTCTTGGGGAGCTTAGAACGGATAAGGGTGTTGGTCTTATCAAAATAGAATTTGAGGGTAAGGACAATCTTAGCAGAATTTATCTGCTTGATTTCAGCACATTTTCAAAATACAAAAACAGATCCATATCATCAAATGTTTTTGACGAGAACATCGCTACAGACAAAAATGAACATCACTTTGAAGAAACACAGTCTGATGTGAACATCGCTACAGACAAATATGAACATCGGTACGGACAAATGCGAACACCGCTACAGACAAATATGAACATCACTACAGACAAATGTGAACATCCATATATTAGTAATACTAATTTCAGTAATACTGACTTAAATAATACTGATTTCAGTAATCCATCTATCAATCAGACCGCCGAAGAAAAAAATTTTTCTTCGACTTCCGAAAAGATTGATGGATTGATGGATAAGAAAAGCGGAAAACAATCATTCCTTGAAATCCTTTCGCAAATCAACTCGCATTACGCCAAGTATCACGACGATATAGAGGACGAAAGCTATTTTGACGATTATGACGAAAGCGAAAGGGCAACACATAAATGCTCGATACCCTACAGCCTTTCAACCGACAAGAACGGAATGAAACAGGCTGTCAAGTTCCTCTTTGCTTACAGCTGCCGTGTAAAGGAAATGGAAAAAACGGACAAGCAGTTTCTTGATTCGGTAATCAAAGCACTTACGGAACTTATGACGCAGGATATGTCAAAAGCGGGAGGCAGATATGTAAAATATCATCAGATTATCGACATAATCAATGACATTGTAAAAAATTCAAGCCTTATGGATTGGTACAACGAATCCAACGGATTCAAGGAACATTGGGAGAATATACTTGCCCGAAAAGCGGAAAACGGTGAAAAAATTCCTTATCCGTATGCTTTTATGAAATCCTGTATGGCAAATTTCCTGCTTGATTACAACGTTCACGGAACAATGGACGAAATGGCGGCTAACGGTACGTTCAGAACAGTCGGTAAAAAGCCCGATAATTCAAACGGATTCGTCAGCAGTAAATATGACATATGTATCAATAATTTTGACGACAACAATAATTCCGACGGATTTAACGCCGATGAATATGAGCAGTTTCTTAACAATTTTCCCGAAACGGAAAAAAGTCCCGTTACCGACACGGAGATAAAATCGGAGGATAATAATATGTCTTGTCGGTCTGATTGTCAATCCGATTATCAGACGGAAAGCACACAGCCCGAAGAAATGACTTTTCCTGTTGATGATGATGTTCAAAAGAGAATTGACGAATTTATGGCGAAACTGAGAGGCAAAACGGAGGGCGAAAGAAAGGCAGAACAGTTGCAGGAAGAACGCAACAGGCAGGCAAGGATAAACAGCGCATTGGCATACAAGCGGCTGTATGAGGAGGCTGGTGAGCCTGTGCCGGACGATATAATGGAAATTCTTGCGGAAAATAATTTACAAACAGAGGTGAAAAATGAATGAGTTCAAAGAAATACGAGAACGGCTGAACATCATAGACGTTGCGAGGGATATGGGCATACAGCTTGACAGAAACGGTATGTGCTGCTGTCCGTTTCACTCGGAACAAAGTCAGTCAATGAAATTTTACGGTGCGGACAGGGATAATAAATTCTACTGTTTCGGCTGCGGTGAAAAGGGCGATGTTATCGACCTTACGGCAAAAATGTACAACATTCCCGTTCGTGAGGCAGCTCAAAAGCTCAACGATGATTACGGATTGGGGATAACATTCGGCGGCAGAAACGGCTCGGATTACCCGAAACGTGAATATACAAAACAGCCTGTTCAGAATCGGGGCTTTGCAAAAAGTCAAACATCTCCAAAGCCCAAATGGGAAAAATGGGAGCTGTTAAGACAGCACGAGTATCTTGACAGGGAAAGAAAAAAACTTGCCGTCAAGTACATCTATCGCAAGCCTGACGGCTCGAAAATAGCCTCTTGGAAACGTTACGAGGGCAACACCCTTGTGAAAGGTCTGAACGGCTTGAAAATGCCCCTGTATCACGTTCACAGTCTTGGGGATAAAAGCAAGCCCGTGTTTGTCGCCGAGGGAGAAAAGGATGTTGAAACCGTGGAACGTCTCGGATTCACAGCAACAACAAGTCCAAACGGCGCAGGCTCAAAGTGGCTTGACGAATACAGCAAAGAATTTATCGGAGCTGACGTTATCATTCTTGCGGATAACGACGAGGCGGGAATGAAACACGCAAGGGAATGTGCCGAAAGTGTTGCAAGATACGCCAAATCCGTAAAGTTAGTGCCGTCGCAAGCCTTATACAAAGACTTGCAGTCAAAGGGGGATATATCCGATATTTGTTCTGTTGTCGGTTCGGAGCAGACAAAAAAGCTGCTTGAATTTGCGGTAAGGTCGGATAGGTTTACATATACCGCTAATAATCCCGAAGAAACCGCAAAGGAGCAGCACTGGCTGAACAGCGCACGGATAGTTGCCGAAAATTATCTTCGAGTGCTGAACACTTGGGAAAAGGAATACAAAAACGCCCCCGCAGGAACGAAACGTTCTTTCCTGTACAATGAGGCTGTAGGCAGTAAGGATACGGTGGGATATTTTGTTGAAACCCTTTCATCGGGTTCACGGGAGGACAGGCATAAGCTGTATGTATCATTCGGCGATGAATTTCGGCAAATGGCATTGCGTTTGCAGTTCATACGCAAACAGAAACTTGACACAAAGCTGCTTTTTCAGTCGGAAACGGTCGCTCTTTCAAAAATTGCGAGCGGAACAGACGAGGTGAATCACAAGAGCAAACCGAAAAGAAAGCTGAAATTATAAAAAGCGGAGGTATAAAGTATAAAATGGAAAAGCCCAAATTACATATTGTTTCCCTGTCGGGAGGAAAGGACAGTACCGCAATGCTGCTTGGAATGATAGAAAGAAAAATGCCCATTGACATTATGCTTTTCTGCGATACGGGGCTTGAATTTCCCGATATGTACGCACATCTTGATAGACTGAACACTGATATCAAGGCGAAAATCGGAACAGAAATAACGACTGTCCGTCCGGAACACCCTTTTGAGTATTATTTCAAGGATATTCCCGTTAAACGTGATGAAAATTCTACGGTCGTTCAGCGTTACGGCAGTCAGCCCAAAGGCTTTGGCTGGGCAGGGGCAAAAATGCGGTGGTGTACCTCCCGTTTGAAAAATCATCCGAGAGAAAGGTTTATACGTCTTTACTCCGAGCAATACCAAATAATTCATTACATTGGAATTGCGGCAGATGAATTTCACCGAATGAAACGCACTTGTAATAAGGGCATTGATAAAATTCTCCCGCTTGTTGACTGGGGAATGACGGAACAGGACTGTCTGCAATACTGTTATGATAACGGATATGACTGGAACGGTCTGTATAAGAAATTCAAGCGTGTTTCTTGTTGGTGTTGTCCTTTACAGCCGCTTTCGGAACTTCGTGTTCTTTACAGAGATTTTCCCGAACTGTGGGAACAGCTAAGAAAGTGGGACAGTCAGACTTGGCGCAGTTTCAAGCCCGATTACAGTGTGGACGAGCTTACAATGCGTTTTGAATTTGAATCGGAGCGTATAAGTAAAAATCTGTCTGTAACAAACAGGGATTTTTATGAGGAACTGAAAAAAATATTATGCTCTCAAAGAAAAGACACAGTACAGTGTTGATTATATAAAATATATCGAAAGGACTGATGATAAATGCACGGTGATGATGTAGCAAGCGCAGGAGTGCAAATGGCAACACAGCTTGCGCCTTTGGCGGCGGACGCACTCAAAGGAACGGCAAAGATGATAGCCGATATAATTATGGCTATCAAGCACGCAATAGATAAAAAAGGTCAGGAGCTGCACGGAGAGATGAAAATGTTAAGCAGTCTGCGAAAGGGCGGTGAGATGTGCAATGTAACGCTTTCTAAGGAAGATTTTGAATTGTTTAAGCAGGCAAATAAGGAGCAATTCAAAAATGACATAGCATATTATGCAGCTCCAAAGGGCAAGGATAACGGTTTTGTTGAGCTGTATTATCTTAAAACGGACGATGCTGCGGTCAAAGGTATTATGGACACGATTGTTACCGACAAGCTCAACAAGCCCGAACAGGCATATAAAATGACTATGCTCGAAAAGGATTCGGCAGAGGCATTCGGAGAATACTGCGCCGAAAACGGTATTCCCGTAAATCTTCTTGAAACCGAAAAGGGCGAAATCAAGTGTATCTATTCAGCCGCAGATGAATTGAAGATAAAAACTGCCACCGAAAAAATGTCAGATACACTGAACGAGCTTAAAAATACTTCCATTGAAGTAAAAAAAGATGATAAGGGAAAGCCCAAATTCTACATCAGCGATATTGAACAGAACAAGTCAATATCGGTAAAATTCGGAGAAAAAGAGAAACTGCAAAGGGTTCTCAAAGAGCAGTTCGGTTACAGTAACGTAAAAGCTGTTGCCGCCGCAAATATTCTCACGGGCAAACTTACCGATGAGCAGAAACGGTTCTATCTTAGCGGAACAAAGCTCACCGAACAGGTGGATAAATATGAAAAGAATATCCGTTTTGAAAAGGAAAGTGTTGTTGTCAGCGATTTTACCTTTTCAAAAATCAAGCTGAAATCAGCTCCCGACACAAAGCTGCTCATCACGGACAAGGACGGAAGTTATGCGGTTATCTCCGAAAATATCAAGGACAGAAAAGCCGTTGAGGATATTCTGAAAAACAACCTCAAGGTTGAGAATACCGAACAGATGAATGCACTTCTTGCAAAAACTGAAAGGATAGGCTATGCAAATCCTGCGGAAAGCATAAAGCAGGGCGAGTATAATATAAGTCGACTTTCCAAAAACGGAGCGGAAGTCTCTCTCGGTGAACACAGTGTTGTGATTGATATTTCAAACCGCACCACAGCCAAAAACACCCTTGTAAGCGAATTTGGTATGACGGAGAAAAAGGCGGAGAAAATCATTGACAAGGCGAAAAAGCAAAGCGTTACAAGGGGACTTGTAACGAAAGCCAAAGGCGCAGCAGAAAAGGTACAGCCAATGATTCAGAATAAAAATATCGCACGGGGTTCAAGGAAATAGGCTATGGATATTCTGATTTTGTATTGTCGGTGGAAGATACACAGCGGTATCCCGCCTTGATTTACATAAAAAATTTCGGGAGGAAGATAAAATGCGACAGCCGAAAAAAGCCGACGCAGCAACAATAGCGATTTACGCTGTTATCGGAATTGCTCTGCTTTATGTTTGTGCGGGCTTGGGTGCTTGTATGGACATCAACACGGACGAGAACGGTAAAATTGATTTGGCGGCGGTAATGAACGGTTTAGAAACTGCCATTACGAATTATTCTCTTGTATTTGAGAAGATAAAGGCAAGAGGAATGGCATTAAAAATGACTGTGTTCGGACTGTTTGCGGAGGGTATATATGTTCTGATGAAAGTCACGGACAAGAAAAAACTTCACAGACGAGGCGAGGAACACGGCTCGGCAAGGTGGGGAAACGACAAGGAGCGAAAATCTCTTGCGGACAAACCTAAGAAGAAAAAGACAAAGCCTACAGCCGAACAGAAAAATCGGGAGAAACAAAAGAAAATTTATGAAAAGGCTGAACGAAAAATTTCGGGAAATAAGAAATTGCCCGATAACATCAAAATGACAGCCTATGTATATAAGCCGGATAACAATATAATTCTGACCAACGACGTAAAAATGTCCCTTAATACAAGACAGACAAGAAAAAATCTGAATGTATGCGTTATCGGCGGTTCGGGTTCGGGTAAATCACGGTTTTATGTAAAGCCGAATTTAATGCAGGCAAATACTTCATATGTCAGCACCGACCCCAAAGGGGAGTTATTAAGAGCAACAGGCAAGTTCTTAAATGAGCAGGGCTATGAAATCAAGGTATTCAACCTTATCGATATGGCGCACTCCAACAACTACAATCCGTTTGCGTATATCTACGACGCAGAGGGAAAATACAGCGAAACGGCTGTAATAAAAATGATAAACGTTCTTATGCAGAATACCAAAAAAGAGGGCGGCGGCGGAGACCAATTCTGGGACGATTCAACGCAGACACTCTTGTCGGCATTATGCTTTTACCTTATAGAGGTAGAGGACGAAAGCAAGCGCAATTTTTCGGAGGTTATGAAATTGCTGAAAATGGCGGAGGTCAAAGAGGGTTCGGACGATTTTCAGTCAGACCTTGACCTTGTGTTTGACGCACTTGACAATCCCGATAATTACCTGACAGACGAGGCGACCGAAAACAGCGATAATAAGCGGCTCGGACTTGCGGAAATTGCAAAAAAAGAACGCCCCGAAACAGGGTATATGTGTACGAAATACTACAAGGACTTCAAAAAGGCTGCGGGAGATACGGCAAAATCAATACTTATCTCCACAGCGGTAAGACTGCAAGCGTTCAATCTGCCGAAAGTTATGGATTTGACTTGCTGCGACAACTTGGAACTTAATCTCATAGGTGACAGAAAAACGGCGGTATTTATCGTAATACCGTCCTCGGACAACACGTTTAATTTCCTTGCGGCTATGATGTACACGCAGATGTTCGACGTTCTCTACGACAGTGCGAATTTCCGGCACGGCGGCAGGCTGCCCGTTCACGTCCGCTGTCTTTTGGACGAATTTGCGAACATAGGACAGATACCGAGATTTGAGGAACTTCTTGCAACAATGCGTTCAATGGAAATATCTGCGAATATCATCTTGCAGAACCTCTCGCAATTAAAGAAGATGTACAAGGATTCGTGGGAAAACGTCATAGGAAACTGCGACAGTATGCTTTTCCTCGGCGGACAAGAACCGACTACACTTGAACATATCTCAAAAATGCTCGGAAAAGAAACAATAGATACCGTAAGCAGGAGCAGAAGTAAGGGCAAAAACAGTTCTTCAAGCACGAACGACGGAATTTTGGGACGTGAGCTTATGACAATAGACGAGCTTAAAGTTATGAAAGATGATGAATGTATTTTGTTTGTAAGAGGAATTTTTCCCTTTTTCAGCAAGAAATTCAAAATCGAATCTCACGTAAATTACAAAAGACTGGAGGATTCAAACAAAGCGTTTGCTTACGATATATCAGATATAAACGCTGTCAAGGCTGAAATCCAAAATCCCGAAAAGGAGAAAGAAAATACAAAGGAATCCGTTTCGGAAGAAGAAACCGTTACGGATGAGGGCGCAGCGGCAGCCTTAAAGGTCATAAGTGCTGCTGAGAGCTTGGGAAGTCTTATCGCACAAAGCGGTGATGATATTCCCGATAATATCCCGACGGAATTTGAAGATGAGGATATTGGCAGTCAGGAACACATTCCTCTTACAGAGGGAAACAATCAAAAGGAGTTCAAATCATCGGAGGCTAAAGTCGATTCAACGGATACACCGGTTACGTCCGTGACCTATAACAAAAGGTCGGAATACGACAATGTTGATGATGATATTGAATAAATAAATATTTTTTACGGAGGTACATACCAATGAAAACCAACAAAACAGGCACAATTTCGGCAGCACCGAAGAACAACCCGCTTATCAGAGAGAAAAACCGCCGCTACATGATGAAACTCATCAGCCGTATCGCAACAGCGGTAATGACCGTATGTATGATTGCGGCAATGGGCGTTACGGCTTTTGCGGCAGACGTTACCAACGACGCAGGCTCTTTTGATACTGTTGTCAGCTTTATCGTAACGTGGGTACAGCGTATCGGTTACGTAATCGGCTTTATCGGTGCGGTTCAGTTCGGTCTTGCGTTCAAGAACGACGATGCAGACGGCAAGCAGAGAGGTCTTATGACTCTTGCATCGGGCTTTATCGTTATCGCTATCTGTATCGCCTACGACCAACTCTTTAAATCGGCGGTATAATCGGAAAGAAAAAAGAAATAAACACACATCTCTCAAAAGTGAACCCTCCCGTTACCGATTCGGGCGGGAGGGTATCACAAACGGAAAAGGAGTGAAAGCATTGGCTATAGAATGGAAAGATATGAAAGAGATGATTGAAACGGCTTTAAGCGTTATCGATTACGATTATCAGTCATCTCTTGAAATTCTCAAATTAAATCCCTTTGACAGCGCAATTAAAATAAATTCAACACTTCAGTCGGGAATACAGGGAATTGCGGTATCGCTTGTGAGCCTGTTTTTCGTAATGCAGTTTTGCAACGAGGCAATGTATCTTAAATTGCAAAGCTACGAAAATATATTCAAACTTGTATTCAAATTTTTCCTTGCCAAAGGTCTTGTGGACAATGCACGAGGGCTTATGGGAATAATATACAACTCATTCAACGGACTTGTGGTGAGCCTCTCATCGGAAACTTACGGCATTATGAGCGGAGTTAAGGCGGAGGCGATTGCTCAAAAGCCTGCGGACGGAGGGTGGCTCGGAATAAAATATCTTTTTGAATATATTTCATCGATACCCACAACGCTTATTCTATCCGCCTGCACTTGGGTAATATCTCTTGTCCTTATAGGGCGGTTGTTTGAAGTAATAATTTACACAACAGTTTCCCCTATCCCCCTTGCGATGTTTGCGGGAGAGGGCTGGTCTGAAAGCACGAAAAATTTCCTTAAAGGCTATGCGGCTGTTTGTATTCAAGCACTGATGATAGTCATTATGTTTAACGCATTTAACGGAATATCGCAGATTGCCGTCAATGTTGCCGAGGACGGCACGGTAACATCAAATCTAAGCGTAACGGTAACGGCTCTTGCTTTGGCACTGGGCGTTTCCAAAAGCGGACAATGGGCAAGAACGGCGGTGGGTATGGCGTGATTGAGATAAAGATACCCAAAGAGATAAAGGAATACAAAAGCAAACTGTTTTTCAATCTGACTGTAAGGCAATGTATCTGTTCGGGCGTGGCTCTCGGAATATGCGTTCCTCTGTACATCTTCGGAAAAAACTATATGAGCGAGGATTTGGTATCGTGGATAGTTATTCTTATCGCCGTGCCGCTGTTCCTTATGGGATTTTTCAAATACAACAATATGTATTTTGAGGAATTTGCCAAGGAATGGATTGCTTTTAATTTCGGCATACAGCGGAGAAAATACGAATACGAGCCTGTATTTTTCGATGTGAGAAAAATGTATCTTTCCGAGGAACTTACCGAGGAAACGGTAAAAAGGCAGGAAATATTAAAGCTGCGCAAACGTCAAAAAAAGAAAAAGTGAGGTAAGTGTAAAATGTTCAAGAAAAAGAATACTCCCGACAACGATGTGGGAATTTCCGCAAGAGAAAAGGATAATATACGTCTTAAAGCGGAAAAAGCAGGCAAGAGCAAAAAGGGCGGCAAAAAGGAAAAACCGCCGAAAGTCAAGAAAACCGTTCAGGAAACATTGCCGTATATCAGGTACTGCGATGACTATATTCTTGAAGTTGAGGCTAACCGATACAGCAAGACATATAAGTTTGACGACCTGAACTACAGTATTGCAACCGATGAAGAACAGGAGGGCATTTTCATAGGCTACTGCGACGTGCTTAACTCCTTTGATTCGAGTGTCGATATTCAAATGACCGTTCACAACAACAAAGTAAACCGTGAGGATTTCAATAAAAGGGTTCTTCTGAGTCACAGAGGAAACGATGAGGACTTTAACCGTTATATAGACGTATACAACGCTATGCTCCTTGAAAAAATGGAACACGGTCAGAGTGACAATATCCGTAATAAATATATTACAGTTTCCGTTCAGGCTCCCGACCTTGAAACAGCCGAAAGCAAGTTTACGACCATTGATATGGAGCTTAACAAGGCTTTTGCAAGGATAGGAACGACTATACGTCCGCTTAAATCCAATGAGCGGGTGCATATCCTCAAAGACGTTTTCAGAGGTGTTGACGAGAAGATACCCGAACTTGATTCAAAGGCGTTCAAAAGACGTGCCGACCGTGCATACTGCTGTCCGGATTACTTCGAGTTCAAGCCCACATATTTTATGTTCAACAACAAATATGCGAGGGTGGTTTTTATAAAGGATTTCCCGTCAAGCCTGCAAGATGATTTGATAACGGATATTGCGGACTCCAATCTTAACGTTATGACGACCGTAAACATCTCCCCTGTTGACCCGTATAAGGCTCTTAAAACCATAAACAGGCAAATCACTTCAATGACCTCCGAGAAAATTCAGGCAGAGCGAAAGGCTATAAAAAGCGGCTATTCTCCCGACAGCATTAACTACAATCTGAAATATTCTCTCGAACAGGCAAAGGATTTGCTTGAAAGCGTTCAGTCAAAAAATCAGAAGATATTTGAGGTAAACGTTCTGATAATGATTATCTCCGACAGCTTTGAGGAGCTTGAAAATGACACGTCCGCCATTAATGCCATTGTCAGAAAGCACATCTGCAATATCGGTACTCTGTTTATTCAGCAGGAAAAGGGTATGCAAAGCGTTCTGCCCGTCGGAAAATGCTCTATAAAAATCAGAACGACACTTACCACGGAAAGTACAGCAGTCCTATTGCCCTTTTCGGGAAAGGAGCTGATTGACTACAATGGTATGTATTACGGACAGAATACCCTTTCAAACAATATGATTCTCTTAAACAGACTGTCACTTAAAAATCCCAACGCATTTATTCTCGGTATTCCCGGCGGCGGTAAATCCTTTGCGGGAAAGAGAGAAATGCTGAATGTTTTCCTTGCGACCGACGATGACATCATAATCATTGACCCCGAAAGGGAGTACACAGGACTTGTCAAGGCACTTAAAGGCGAGGTAATAAACGTTTCTCCCACAAGCTCCACACACATAAATCCAATGGATATAAGCGCAGATTATTCTGACGATGATTCGCCTATCGTAATGAAGTCGGATTTTATGCTGTCGTTCTTTGAGTGCCTTGCGGGACGTGAGGGCTTGAGTTCAAAGGAACGAGGTCTTATAGACCGCTGTCTTAACATCTGCTACATTGATTATTTGCAGGATTTTGACGAAAGCAAGCTGCCCACTCTCAATGAATTTTACGAGGTGCTTAAAAGTCAGCCCGAACAGGAGGCTAAGAAATTGGCTCTTTCCTTTGAGCTGTACATAAAGGGAAATCTTAACATATTTGCCCACAAGACAAACGTGGACGTTCAGAACCGTGTAATCTGCTATGATATTAAGGATTTGGGTAAACAGCTTAAAACTCTCGGTATGCTCATAGTGCTCGATAACATATGGAACAGGGTGACTATGAACCGTGCAAAAGGCAAACGTACTTGGATATATCTTGACGAGATTTATCTTTTGTTTGCAAACGAACATTCGGCAAACTTCCTGTTTGAACTTTACAAAAGAGCGAGAAAATGGGGCGGTATACCTACGGGTATCACACAGAATGTTGAGGATTTGCTAAAATCCGAAACAGCCCGTTCAATGCTTGCAAACACGGAATATATTATGATGTTAAGTCAGTCCGCTACAGACCGTGCGGAGCTTGGCTCACTTCTCGGAATATCCGATACCCTGCTTAGTTATGTTACCAATGCCGAAAGGGGATGCGGTCTTATATCCTACGGCGGAAACATAATACCTTTCAAGGACGAATTTCCGAAAAATGAGCTATATAACCTTATGACTACCAAAATCGAAGAATTACAGCCAACGTAAAGCGGGGTGGATAAAATGCCCGACAAAAAAAGATTTCATCTTAAAAGAATAAAAACGGGGAAATTCAAGCCCAAAGCTCCCCTGCCTAAAAGTCTCGGATACAAACGTCTTGTAAAAGAGAACGTGGATTACGACGATAAGGATTCTGTGTTGTCGGTAAAAAGCACGGTCGATGCGGTTCAGGGTGCGGCTGCGGCTGTTCACGGCGCAAAGAAAGCTGTGGGAAAGGCTTATTCGGGTGCTGTCAAAGGGGTAACGGGTACAAGAAAACTTGTTTCCCGTGTAAACAGAATGAGCCGCACTCCCATTACATCAAAGAATGTAAGGCAGATTGCGGGACGTGTGGGCAGGGCAAGTGTTACGGCTGCTAAAAATACCGTTATAAAAGGCGGCAAAACAGCGGGCAGGACTGCTCTCGGCGTTCGTGACAGGGTTCTTGCTGCGTCCATTGACAAATCAAAGGTAACGGACACGGGTATGGAAACGATAAATCAGGGAATTACATATGTCCGTTACGCAGACAATACCCGCCGTGCCGTTATAAACACCAAACGTGCTGCGGTAAGCGGAATAAAAACCTCTGTTGAAACGGCAAGGAAAATAAAATCTCTGCCGAAAGATACGGTAAATACTGTCAGAAGAACAAGTGCGGCGGTCAGGAACACGGCTGTAAAAACCAAACAAACCGTCAAGGCAGTCGCAGAGGCGGGAAAAAAGGCAGCCTCTGCACTGGGAAAGGTCGTTACTTCAAAGGCAATGCCCGTGATACTTGCCGGAGCAGCCCTCATAATCGTTGTACTTCTTCTGTCAAATTGCATTTCATCGGTCATAATGATGATTGGAGGTACTTTCAGTTGGCTTGACGGCGGAAATAAAAGCGATTTATCCAACAAAAAGCAGATTGAAAAGTATATGGAAATCGTCAGCGAAAAAGTTCGGGACGAGCAGGAAAGAATCGATGATGTGTATTACGGCTTTAACTGTGACAGGGTTGAATATGAGCCTTACCGGGAAGTGACCGCATTCAGGGAAGAACGTTTTACATACCGCAGAATCGAGGTCGACACCGATGAGGAATACAAACAAATCATTGCTCTTACAGCGGCAAAGTGGTATTCGGACACCTTGCTTGCAAACGGCGAGACTGCCGACCTAAAACTGAAAAAAGACAAGCTCGAAGAAATGGTAACAAACTTCTTTGAGCTAAATTACGAATATGAACAGGATTACTGTCCTCACCGCAGTTGCTGTACTTGGGCAAACATTATGACAAGCGGAACTGCCGAAACGGGAATATACGCTAACGATGCGTGGTACTGCGACAGATATTATCACGGCTGCAAGGAGATACGTGAATGGTACGACAAGGACGTATTCACGGGCGAATGGCTGTGGGACAACAAGATAACGGGTATCAGGTCGTTCTGCGACAGAAAGCATAATTATCTCAAAGGCGAGGTGAAAATATACAGTCTGAATGACGTTATGAGCAAACTGAACCTTACCGATGAGGAAAAGGATATGTATGAAATTTATTATCAAGCCATAAATGAATGGCTTGCGGAGGAATAGCCTATGTTTAACGCTTTCAAGGATTTTATGAAACGTGACGAACCCAAAAAGGAGGGTGATGAAAAAAAGTCAAAGAAAGGCACTGTTATCCTGCTTATATTCGTGGGACTTTCATTATTTAACATAATCGTCAGATTCATAAGCGGCGGCGATGAATACAGGAATGAAATGCTCTCGTATATCCGTGAGAATTTCCATA
>JAMPAO010000069.1 GCA_023667165.1 Ruminococcus sp.
GTAATACAACAAGTATTGCTGCGGATTTTTGCCTTATCATCGGCAAAATCTTGCCAAAAATTCGCACACTTCGCCTATTGGTATGGGTTCTAAATTCAATGAAAGGAAGTTTGAAAAATGGCTGATAACATGAAAGGTCTGAAGCGAACCCATTACTGCGGGGAGGTCCTCACAGCGGGAGAAACCGTTACCGTAGGCGGTTATGTGGACACAGTGCGCGACAAAGGCGGCATTATATTTATAGTACTGCGCGACAGGAGCGGCGTGGTTCAGCTTACGTTCAATGAAGCCACCGACAAGGAGATATTCGGCAAGGCGGCGTCCTGCCGTTCGGAATATGTCCTTATGGCAAAAGGAGAGGTAAGAGAAAGGGAAAGCGTCAACGATAAGATCCCCACGGGACGCGTCGAGATATTAGTTGACGATCTCAGAATACTCGCCAAAGCGCAGACACCTCCCTTTGAAATAGTTGACGACCTTAACACCAACGAGGAGCTGCGGCTGAAATACCGCTATCTCGATCTTAGGAGAAAGCCTCTTCAGGACAATATAATAATGCGCGGCAAGATAGCAAAGACCGCAAGGGATTATTTTTACGAAAACGGATTTATCGAAATAGAAACGCCTATGATGATAAAATCCACCCCCGAGGGAGCAAGGGACTATCTTGTACCCTCAAGAGTGCACCGTGGCAAATTTTACGCGCTCCCCCAATCCCCTCAGATATACAAGCAGCTATTGATGATATCAGGCTTTGACCGTTATATCCAGCTTGCGAGATGCTTCAGAGATGAGGATCTGCGGGCAGACAGACAGCCGGAATTTACCCAGATAGACTTAGAGATGTCCTTTGTGGACACAGACGATATAATGACCATGGCGGAGGGATTTATCAAGCGGCTTTTTAAGGACGTTCTGAACATTGATATCTCCGTTCCCCTGCCAAGGCTCACCTATACCGAGGCAATGAACAGATACGGCTCGGACAAACCCGATACGCGCTTCGGCATGGAGATAAACGACGTTTCCGACCTTGTAAAGGACTGCGGCTTCGGAGTATTCACCTCCGCTATAGAAGCGGGAGGCTCCGTAAGAGCGATCGTTGCCAAAAACGCCGCGGGAACGCTCACCCGAAAGGAGATCGACAAGCTGACGGAATACGTCAGGGGGATAGGCGCGAAGGGACTTGCCTATATCCGCTGGGTGGACGACGTACCGAACTGCTCCTTTGCCAAGTTTATGGGAGAGGGACGGACAGAGGCGCTTCTTGCCTCTTTGGGCGCGCAGAAAGGCGATGTGGTATTGTTCGCCGCCGATAAAAACAGCGCCGCTCTTTCCGTTATGGGCGCTCTCAGGAACAAGCTGGCAAGGCAGCTTGACATGATACCCGGTGACAAATATAATTTCCTTTGGATAACTCAGTTCCCGTTCTTTGAATATAACGAGGAAACAAACCATTGGGACGCTATGCATCATCCTTTTACCATGCCCATGGACGAGTGTCTGGAATATCTCGACTCGGCTCCAGAAAAGGTGTTTGCCAAGGCGTTTGACCTGGTGCTAAACGGCACGGAGCTTTCCAGCGGATCTATCAGAATAACCGATTTTGAGCTTCAGCAGCATATGTTCAAAGCGTTGGGACTGACAGACGAGGAGATACAGGCAAAGTTCGGCTTCCTTGTGGACGCATACCGCTACGGCGCGGCTCCCCACGGCGGCATGGGACTGGGACTTGACAGACTGGCAATGATAATGTGCGGCGCAGACAGTCTTAGAGATGTTACGGCATTCCCCAAGGTGCAGAACGCCTCCGAGCTGATGAGCGACTGCCCCGCGTCCGTAGACAGGGAAAGCCTTGACATTTTGGGATTAAGCGTCGAACAGCAGAGCGAATAAACGGGAAAGGACTTGTGTTTATGAAGAAGATCAACCTGGCCGATACTCCGTGGGATTTTGCGGTAAGCACCGAAAAACCCGATATCAACGAGGCTTTGACCGATACGGTGATCCTGCCCTCTACGGTGCAGCAGATGAAAAAAACTCCCGTCACCGATGAACGCAGCGACGGTTATCTCACAGATCCTCACAGCTTTGAGGGTTACGCGCTCTACAGGCGAAATGCGAGCGTCAACATAAACGACGATGAGGAAGCGTTTCTTGTGCTGGAACGCACCCGCACGAGCAATGTGTGGATAAACGGCAGCTTTGCGGGAAGCTGCAGCAGTATCTGCGCCCCTCATATATACAACATAACGGAGCTTGTTACGGGAAACGACGTCATCACCGTCATGATCGACAATATTTCCTGTCCCGTCCCCGGCGGACACATGACCTCAAAGGACACCCAGACCAACTGGCTGGGTATCACGGGAGAGGTGTCCGTAAGAATAAAAAAACGCCGGCGTTTTGACAATGTAAGGATATTCCCCGATATAAGCCAAATGTCAATAAGGGTCGCAGGCCGCGTTACAGGAGGCGGCAGTCTGCAAGTAACCGCAGAGGCTGAGGGGTATCCCGAAAAAAAATATGAACTTTCCGGAGATAAAG
Source organism: Ruminococcus sp. (assembly GCA_023667165.1). GTDB lineage: Bacteria > Bacillota > Clostridia > Oscillospirales > Ruminococcaceae > Huintestinicola. The sequence goes on from JAMPAO010000069.1 coordinate 2,548, forward strand.
CGGAATTTATATATGAAATGAAAAACGCCCGCCTTTGGAGCGAGCACGATCCCGTTACATACAGGCTGAAATTGAGCTGCAGCGGGGACAGCGAAGAAATAACCTTCGGCATGAGAGAATTTTCCGTCAAGGGCGCCGAACTCCTATTAAACGGGGAGAAGATATTCCTGCGCGGCAAGCACGACGGCATGATATTCCCCCTTACGGGAGCGGCTCCGACTGATAAAGCGGATTGGCTGAAAGTAATGGGAACTGCCAAGGAATACGGTATCAACCACTACCGCTTCCATACCTGCTGCCCTCCCGAGGCTGCTTTTGAAGCGGCGGACGAGTTGGGCATATACTTAGAACCGGAGCTTCCTTTCTGGGGAACCGTGGAGGATGAACTTACAGACCCGCAGCGTTACCTTGTGGATGAGGGCTTCAGAATACTTGACGCATTCGGCAATCACCCCTCTTTCTTTGCCCTTTCTCTCGGAAATGAGCTTTGGGGCAGCAAGGAACGGCTCAACGCGATTCTGGGTGATTACAAGAAACATGACAGCCGTCCTCTTTACACTCAAGGATCCAACAATTTCCAGTTCTGGCCCTGCATTCTTGAAAACGACGATCTTTTTGTGGGAGTGCGCTTCTCAAAGGAGCGGCTTTTCAGAGGGTCTTACGCTATGTGCGACGCTCCCCTGGGACATATACAGACCGACGCTCCCAACTCGGACTATACATATGACGAGCATATCCGCCCATCCTCCATCTCCAAGAACAAGCCTCGGGTAGGCACTATACAGATACAGTACGGAACAGGCGTCAAAACAGTTTCCGTGGATAACAGCGACGGCGAATTTGTTTCTCATATTCCCGTAATTTCCCATGAGGTCGGACAATATTTCATGTATCCCGATTACAATGAGATAAGCAAATATACGGGAGTTCTCAAACCCTATAATTTAGAGATATTCAAAGAACGTCTGGAAAAAGCGGGACTTCTGCATTTGGCTGATAAATATTTCCATGCCTCCGGCAGCTTTGCGGCACAGTGCTATAAAATGGAAATAGAAACGGCTATGCGCTCAAAAGAGCTTTCCGGGTTCCAGCTTCTGGATATACAGGATTTCACAGGTCAGGGCACGGCTCTTGTGGGCATTCTCAACTCCTTTATGGAGAGCAAGGGCGTTATATCAAATGAGGCATGGCGGCGCTTTATGAACGACAGGGTAATACTCGGCTGCCTGCCCAAATTTGTTTACGCATACGGCGAAAAGATCGGCATGGGCATTAAGCTGTTTCAGTACGGCGGCAAAGCCGACGTTGACCCCGAAGTGACGGTAACGGTAAAGGACGGTGATATTTCGCTTTTCACGGAAAAGCTCGCCGTAAAAGGCAGCTTCAAGGGAGGGGTTTTCGATCTGGGCAATATTGAAATAGACATTCCCTCCTCCGATGAACCTCGAGAGCTTTGCCTGACCGTGACAATGAACGATATCTCCAACTGCTATAACCTTTGGCTGTACCCGCAGAACGAGGAAACAGAATTTATTGCCGAAAGCGAATGGAAAATCGCCAAAGAAAAGCTGAAAAACGGCGAGGACGTGCTGTTCATTCCCAAAAGTATAAATGAAGAGCATTCCATAGAGGGCACCTACTGCACGGATTTCTGGAACTATCCCATGTTCCGCTCAATTTCCGAATCCATGAAAAAACCCGTACCCGTAGGAACATTGGGACTGCTTATCGACAGCAGTCACCCCGCGTTAAAGGAATTTCCCTGCAGGACCTATTCCACCGAACAGTGGTATGACATCGTAAGCAGCTCGAGAACGGTTATTCTCGACGGTACAGGTATTGAACCTATCGTCCGCACCATCGACAACTGCGAAAGAAACCACAGTCTGGGAACGGTATTCGAGGTAAATGCGGGCGGCGGCAGACTTCTTGTATGCACCGCCGCTTTGGAGGATAATATGTCCTCTCTCCCCTGCCGCCGGCTTCTGACAAGTCTGACGAACTATATCAAGTCCGGCAGCTTCGCTCCCGTTCAGACGGTCGATTTATCGGTTCTTGATAAAATATTCTCATAAAAAGTCTATCTCCGTTTACGGATTTATAAAAAAGCAGCCGAAGCTCTTGTGAGCCTCGGCTGCTTTTTTATACCGACCGTTCTGTAAATAAGCGCGGCTGATAGCCGCAGAATTTATCCGCAAATCAATTGATTTGCCGATATGACCGTCAACCCTGTTGATTTTCCGCAAGTCCGTCCCTTATTCCCTGCATAATGATATCTCTTGCCTTAGCCGCCTCCTGCTTTGGCAGCGGTTCAACATCGGCTAACGGATAATCTATTCCCAGATTTTTGTACTTGACCTTGCCCATATCGTGATAAGGCAGAACGTCAAGAGCCTTAACAGAATGGAGTCCCGAAATAAACACACCCAGCCGGTGAAGATATTTCTCGTCATAGGTGATCCCCGGAACTACCACATGACGGATCCAAAGCTGTATTTTTTTTTCGTTTACATACCTTGCAAACGCAAGGATATTTTTATTGCTCTGTCCAGTGAGCTTTTTATGCTCGCCGTCGTCGATGTGCTTTATATCAAGCATTACCACGTCCGTCGCCGCAAGAAGCCTGTCGTATACTTCGGTATGACCGGGAGTAAAGGTTATTCCGGAGGTGTCGAGGCAGGTGTGGATCCCCTTGGCTTTAGCCTTTTCAAAAAGCTCCGTCAGAAAGGGAAGCTGCGCCATAGGCTCTCCCCCCGTTGCAGTAATTCCGCCGCCCTTCAGAAACTCTTTCACGCCGTCGTACATATTGAGTATCTCCTCTGCGGTGACAGCCTTGCCGATATCATTTTCCCCGCTGTGAAATCCCCATGTATCGGGATTGTGACAGTAAAGACACCGCATAGGACAACCCTGGAAAAATACGACGAACCGGATACCCGGTCCGTCGACTGTTCCAAACGATTCGGTTGAGTGAATGTAACCCGTCATAGATTACAGAGCTGCGTGGAAGGTTCTGGAAATAACGTCATCCTGCTGCTCCTTGGTGAGCTTGATGAAGTTAACTGCATAACCCGAAACGCGGATAGTGAGCTGAGGATAGTTCTCGGGGTGCTTCTGAGCGTCGAGAAGAGTTTCCCTTGTGAAAACGTTGACATTCAGATGATGTCCGCCCTTCTGTGCGTAACCGTCAAGAAGACCTACCAGATTATTGATCTGCTGTGTATTAGCTGCCATAATAATTAACTCCTTTCAATTTGCGGTAAATTATACCGGATGGGTGTACTTTTATCATACAAAACCGTATGACGCATAAAATTTATTTTGTGCCGTCAAATGCAGAGTATACTGCATTTGACGGTCAAAATCAACAATGAATAATAATATCAATCTCTGTCATTATCGCTTGTGTTGGGGATATTTGCGCAGCTATTGCAGCCGCCGAGAGCGTCAAGATCGAGATCGCCCACGAATACTCCTCCGTCCTTGCCGAGAGCGTCGGGAATAATGGAGAATGTATTGGAAATACCGTCCTGAGCGTTAATAAACTGGAGCTTTGATACGGAAGAAAGCGAAGCGGAAGCGCCGTGAGTATCTCTGCCGTGCATGGGATTAGCGCCGGGAGCAAGAGGCACGCCCTGCTTGCGTCCGTCGGGAGTGGAGCCTGTTTTCTTACCGTATACAACGTTAGATGTAATGGTAAGGATAGAGGTCGTAGGCAGACCGTTTCTGTACGTATGCTGCTGACGTATCTTATCCATAAATCTGTTAAGGATATCCTGTGCGATCTCGTCAACGCGGTCGTCGTCGTTGCCGTATTTGGGGAAATCGCCCTCGATCTCGTAATCAACAACGATACCCTGCTCGTTTCTTACAGTCTTGACCTTAGCATACTTTATAGCGGAAAGGGAGTCGGCAACAACGGAAATTCCCGCAATACCCGTAGCAAAATATCTCTTTACCTCTCTGTCATGGAGCGCCATCTGGAGGCTCTCATAGCAGTACTTGTCATGCATATAGTGGATAATGTTAAGAGTATTTACATACAGCTCCGCAAGCCATGTCATCATATCGTCGTATCTTTCCATGACCTCGTCGTAATCAAGATACTCGCTTGTGATAGGTCTGAACTTTGTAGCTACCTGAACGCCGCTTATCTCGTCCACGCCGCCGTTTATTGCGTAAAGCAGGCACTTGGCAAGATTTGCTCTTGCGCCGAAGAACTGCATCTCCTTGCCTACGACCATGGAGGATACGCAGCAAGCGATAGCGTAATCGTCGCCGTGAACCACTCTCATAAGGTCGTCGTTCTCGTACTGGATAGAGGATGTGTTGATGGATATCTTAGCGCAGTATGCTTTCCATGCCGCAGGAAGTCTTGTAGACCAAAGAACGGTCATATTAGGCTCCGGCGATGTGCCGAGATTTTCCAGGGTATGCAGATAACGGAAGCTGTTCTTTGTTACCATAGGTCTTCCGTCAATGCCCATACCGCCGAGGGACTCCGTTACCCACTGGGGATCTCCGGAGAAAAGGGAGTTGTATTCGGGCGTTCTTGCAAAACGGACAAGACGCAGCTTCATGATAAAGTGGTCGATGATCTCCTGAGCCTGCACCTCTGTAAGTCTGCCCAGCTTAAAATCTCTTTCGAAATAGATATCAAGGAATGTAGATGTACGTCCCAGCGACATAGCCGCGCCGTTCTGATCCTTCACCGCGCCCAGATAGCCGAAGTAGACCGCCTGAACGGCTTCCTTAGCCGTAACCGCCGGCTTGGAGATGTCGCAGCCGTATATCTCCGCCATTTTCTTAAGGTTTTCGAGAGCTCTGATCTGCTCTGCGATCTCCTCTCTTGCGCGGATCTTTTCCTCGGTCATGGGACAGGTATAGAAAGCCTTCTGAGCCTTTTTGTCTTCAATAAGCCTGTCAACGCCGTAGAGAGCGACACGTCTGTAGTCGCCGATGATCCTTCCTCTTCCGTAAGCGTCGGGAAGACCCGTAAGGATATGAGCGGTTCTCGCAGCTCTCATTTCGGGAGTATAAACATCAAAAACACCCGCGTTGTGGGTCTTTCTGTATTCGGTAAAAATATGCTTTATTTCGGGATCTACGGTATAGCCGTTGTCGGAGCAGGCCTTTTCAGCCATTCTCAAGCCGCCGTAGGGCATAAGAGCGCGCTTGAACGGCTTATCGGTCTGCAAGCCTACGATCTGCTCCAGATCCTTTTCAATATAGCCTGCGCCGTGAGATACCAATGAGGATACTACCTTCGTATCCATATCCAGCACGCCGCCTGCTTCTCTTTCCTTCTTTGCAAGCTCCATTACGTCATCCCAGAGCTTCTTTGTAGCGTCGGTAGGGTCGGCGAGGAAACTTTCGTCCCCCTCGTAGGGAGTATAGTTTTTCTGGATAAAGTCACGCACGTTGATCTCTTTTGTCCAGTGGCCTCCCACGAAGCCTTCCCATTCCTGTGGCATCTGCTTCATAATTTATTTCCTCCTTGAATGTTTTTGCACCGTCGGGCACAAATTCATATGTACTGCAAACGAAGTATGCAGCATGGCGGCATATCTGCCTTCGGACCTGCTTGCTTTCGAAAGGATTTCCGTAAACTATACCAAACAAGTCGAATTTATTACCGCACAAAAAATGCAGAAATAATCGGCAATGAGAACATTGACAGCCGCAATACTTCCTGTTAATGATATTATACAATATCCGCCCCGATTTGTCAAGTGTTTTTTTATGTTATTTATAAATTTTTGTTTTTACAAAATTAATAACTTGTTTTTCAAGCGTGATATATGTTAAATTTCCAAAAAATAGAAATTTGATACGGATACATATTACATCGGGCGCCGTCTGCGGTCATCTCCGTGTTTTTTCTTAAAAACAAGCAGCTTGCTGAAGAGATAATTAAGAGCGATAACAAATATCCCGCACAGCAGCTTTACCGCCGGTTCGTTAAAACTCATAACGTCCACGAAGAAAAACATTGCCGCCAGCTCGCAGCCGTATGAAAACAGCCGTCCGCCCGCAAAAGCGGTAAATTCTCTTGCATAAGCCTTTGCGGAAGTTTCCCTTGACTCAAACACGAAAAATTTATTGGTAAAAAATGCAAAAATAAGCGCGGCAAGCCATGCAGCAGTCGCAGCGGCAGCCGAGGATATCCTTGAATCCCGCATTGCATCGATCAGTCCGGTTACGCTTTCGGTATCCGCACCGCCAAGATCGGCAAAAGCAAGCCTTATACCGAAATGCACGGTATAATTTACAAGGGTCGTGAGAACTCCGTAGAAAACATAAATGATAATATCCTCAAATCTGTTTATCCGGCCGCCTAAAGGTTCGGGCAGCGCCGCCGCAAGCTTTCTCAGCATTTTTTTGGTCATGATCCGTATTATCCTTTCCATAACAGCGCCGCCGTCCATAATATAAGACGGCGGCGCATTAACTGTCTGTAATTTAATATGCCCAAAAAATCACTTAATAAGTCTGTTTCCGCATTCCATGCAGAATTTTGCCGTATCGCTCTGTATCTTTGCACCGCACTGGTCGCAGAACCTTACCTTGGGCGCGTTTTCGGCAGGCTGAACAGGCTTGGCTGTTGCCGCGGGGATAGGCTTGACAGCCTCCGCAGGCTTTGCCGTAACGGGCGCGATCGGCTTGATGGGCGGCTCTGCGGGTTTAGCCGCAATAGGCGCCGCAGGCTTCACGGGAGGCTGAACGGGTTTTGCAGCCGTATCTGCGGGATTTGTTCCTATAGGAGCTATTGGCTTTACGGGAGGCTGCACTGTCGCCGATACCGGAGCTGCGCCGGGTTTCGGCGGTATGGGAGCCGCCGGCTTCACCGCAGTTTCCGCCGGTTTTGCGGGAACGGGAGCTGCGGGTTTTACGGCGGGAGGATTATTTACCGCCGCAGGCTTTTCCTCGTTGATGTGCTTTATGGGTTTGACCTCGGGAATAGGCGATACCACTACCTCGATAGGCTTTATGGGCTTCACGGGTTCGGGTTTCTTCTCGGGAACGGGTTCTTTCTTTTCGGCGGCGGGAATGGGAGCAGCGGGAGCTGCAGGAGCGGCGGCTTGAGCATTTTCCGCTTCCTTAGCCTTTTTCCTTGCCTCTTCTATGGCGGCGCGTTCCTCTTCAAGCTGCTTTATCTTCTCTTCCTCGGCAGCCTTTATCTCCTCGGCCTCTCTCAGCTTGGCGGCAGCCTTATCCTTCTGGATTATGCCGAGAATACCGTTGAGCACCTTCGATGCATTTTCGAGTGATTTTTTATCCATTCCGTTGGGAAGATCGCTCACCTTGCCGTTTTTCTCGAATACCTGTATCGCCGTAGCGCCCAGCAGACCCTTCTTTACCGCGAATTTATCTATCTGGTCCAGCGCGATATGACCGAATCCGTTCTTTCCCTGGAAGTACAGGAAGCTTACTGTGAGCAGATAGGAATCCTCGGCGTGACCCGGCGTACTTTCATGAATGAGAACGGGCATCTCAAACTGCTGTGTGCTTGCATAAGTAGACTGTATCTTCACATACTGACCCTCGAAGGGAGCCGACATTCCCGGAACATAGAAATGCACGCCGGTGATGGAGTTCTGCGCCATGATATTCTTGAGCTGCTCTACGTAGCCATCTCTCTCCTTGGTCTTGATATCGGTGATATGCAGCTCCACCTGACCGATAAAGCGTTTTTTCGTATCCGCGTCAATATCCATCTCGTTGATGTCCTTGATAAGCTCAAAGCATTTGTGTTCGCCCGCCGAGCTTAGATTTGCGCACTTTTCGCCCAGCAGCTTGGAGTCGGCCTCTCTTATCTTGGAGTTTACCTTGCCGATATACCTCTGAAGCATATCGTCGGGACAATGAACATCGTTTTCGTTTATTTTTTCAAGCAGGACGATAAGCTCCGCGCGGGACATGGACGCCATATTCGCCATGAGCTTTGAGAAATGCTGAACGTATCTGTCCTCGATCTCCTTATCGACCTTTTTAATGTAAGGATATGTGATCTCCGCCGTAAAGTCGCCCTCGCTGATCTTTTCCTTGATCTCATGCAGCTTTTCGAGGGAGGCGCCGGAAACCTCCGCGCACAGCTTGTCAAGCTTTTCTCTTTCGAGGAAATTGCCGCGTTCCCTGCACTTGCTCAGCGACGCCTCGTACAGCTTGACGTCAAGAGCGGGTTTGCGCTTTTCAAGCTCTTCAAGGAACCTGTCAAGCTCTTCCGCGTTCAGCTTTTCTATAGACGCCATCTGCTTGTCGAATTCCGCTTTGTCAATGGCTTTCAAACGGCTGTCGATCTGCTCGATATAAGCCTTGCCCTGCTCTGCATATTCAGGCACCTCGGAAATGGACAGCTTCAGACTGATGAGCTTTTCCTTGGGAGCAGAGGGAATGCTTCTGCACATCTCCTCCAGCTCCTGCTTGATAAGCTCTGCGCATCTGCGGTCTATCTGCTCGATATACTTAGCCGCAAGCTCCTTGTCGAAGCCGCCGTCGGAAAGAGCCTCCTTCAGCTTGACAAGCTCTTTTCTGGGAGTAGTGGGGATATTCTTGCAAAGGCTTTCCAGCTCCGATCTCATCAGAGCGATCTCCGCATTGCGTATCTTTTCCATATAAGGATCGGTGTTTTCCTTTTTATAGCCCAGCGCTTCAATATCTCCCGCCAGCTTTTCAAGCTCGGTTTTTTTGAGCTTGCCGATATCCCTGCACATATCCGCAAGCTTCTGATTTTCCTTGGAATCTATGCTCTTGTTTATCTGATCGAAATATTTCTTCGTATATTCGGGATCGTACTTCTCGTCGGACAGCATTTTTTCAAGCTGACGGAGCTGAGATATGCCCATCATGCCTATCTTGTCGCACATTCTGTCGACCTCGGCGTTGAGGATAGCCTTGCGCCTTGCCTTTACCGCGTCGAAATACTGAGCCGTAAGTTCTTCGGGATATTTTTCATCCTTGAGCTTGTTTTCCGTTTCATCCAGCTTTGCGTTGTCCATGGAGGAAATATCCTTGCATATAAGAGCAAGCTCCTCCTTGATGATGGCTTTTTCACGCTGAGCAGCCATCGCAAGATATTTTGATGTGATCTCCTCGGGATATTTCTCGCTTTCCAGCACAGCCGTTATCTCGTCGAGAGCAGCCTTGTTCATCTGCGGTATGGTTTCGCATTTTGCGATAAATTCCGCATTGTCCAGCTCTGCCTGTCTGGACTGTATCTGCGCCTCGTACTTGTCGGTGAATATCTTTCTGAATTTGCCGGACGCGATCACCTGACGCAGCTCCGCGAGCTTTGCCTTATCCGCCGTTTTGACCGCGGCAAATACGCCGTCGGCTTCAATGCGCTCAATATCGTCCTTTCTTGCCTGAGCGGCTTTCAGATAGGACTGCTTCAGCGAAGCTCTGCACTTGACCGCTTCAATGGCGGATATGATTCCGTCAACGCCCTTGTTATCCGCCGAACCGAGCATAGCTGCGATCTTTTCAAGCTCCTTTACGGCAAATCCGTCCCTTGCAGAGGCGATCCTGCGGGAGAAGTGCCTCTTGAATACCTTGTCAAATCTGTCAAGCTCCTTTTCCAGTCTGTCTGCGGCGGCGCTGTCGGGGATATCCTTGAACATTCCCCGCAGCTCCTCAAGCTGCACCTTCAAAACTGCGTCGTCTATCTGCTCGATAAAGGGAGCCGCAACGACCTGATCGAATTCCTCGCCGGATATCTTCTTTTTAAGCTCAGCCAGCTCCTCCGGCTTTTTAAGAGTAAGTCCCGTGCATAGTATTTTCATCTGATTTAGCTGGCAGTCGTTAAGAGCCAGCTTGATCTTGAGCAGATACCTGCCGGTGGTCTTTCTGTCAAGCTGCATATCGTAAATATACTTGCGCAGCTTTATAAGCTCGGCTTCGCTGAGAGCGGTAAGATCGCCGCACAGCTCGGCAAGCTCCTTTTCGTTCTTGACTGCCTTTTCCATTTCGGCTGCGGTTTCGAACACCGTGCCGTTGTAGGTGCGGCTCTGCCTGTCGTACTCCTCGCAGCTCCGCGCCAGCTCGTCGATGACCGGAACATTTTTTATCTTGTACTTGGCGGCGGCAGTCTTTATGTCCTCCAGGATAAGCGTAGCCTTTATCCCTCCGCATATCAGCTTTCCGTCCCCGTCCCTGCTGTCGCCCGCGTAAGACCTGTCAAGGTATTCGGAAAGCTCCATGGGAGAATACGCCTTAACGCCCCAGTACTCGGAAATATTCTCCACGTTTTCCGCGTCCGTGGGCGAAACTGCCCTTGCCATGTTCAGCGCGGCGGGACACGCGGGACGGCGGCAAAGAAGCGCGGAAATTTCCTTTTTAAGCTCCTCCTGCGGCGCTTCGGACAGTTCCGCGTCCTTCAGCGCAGCCTTAAAACCGGCCTCGTCGGCAGGAACGTATTTAAATCCGTATCCGTTCTTTTCGCTTATCAGCTTTCTGAAAGCGTCCTTCAGCGCAGGCATATCATCGGCATTGGGAAAATCGCCTTTTTCCGCTTTGACTCCGCATTTTTCCGCCGCCTTGACCATAAAGTCCGCTATATATGTATTAAGATCAAAATCTACCCCCGCGTTTTTGAACGCGTCGATATTCGGTTTCATTGTTTCAATAAGCCTGTTTGTCAGTTCAAGTCCCTTGTCAAGCTCCATGCAGCGCGCCTCGTTTTTATCCGTCTGCATCTTTGCGCCGAAAAGCTCAAACTCGGCGTTTCCCGCGATCTCAAGCTTGGGGAATTCGCTCAATGTTTCCTCCGAAAAGCTGTCGGGTTTTTCAAACGCGGTATTTTCGGAAAGCACCGCCGGCGCCTCGAGAGTGCCTTTTTTGTAGAGGAAATGATTTGTAAATTTTTTGAAAGGCTGGATTACATTTGTCAGCGGAGTAACGGGCGCATACGGCTTACCCTCTTTCTTCATATGCTCCTCGCTGATTATAAGAGTGTCATGCTTGCCGTCGATCATCCAGTCAAGAGCCATAAACGCTTCTTCGCACAGCAGATTGGCAATATATACCGATCCGTTCTCCTGGGCGATTTTGCGCGCCTCGGCGATCTTAAACGGCACATACTCCTTTCCGTCCTCGCTCATAAGGAGCATATCTGACATACGGCATATGTCCGCCCTGTTGCTCTTGGCTTCCTCGGGCGTGCAGGGGGTATATATGACCCCGTCGAGCAGAGGATGGCAGTAAAGACCTCCCGCTGAAAAATAACGGTCGGCAAAAGCGTTCCTGAACTCCGTACAGGATTCCCTAAAGCGTTCGTAATTGATAGTTTCCACGGCAAAAATCCTCCCGTATTTATATTGATAATGAAATACTCATGTCCCTTGGAGTAAAACGAGCATATTATCGTTAATTGTAATCATTATACCAAAAAAACGAATATATGTCAACGAGATTTAGAGTAATCTACACAAAAATATTTTCTTTGCGATTTGGTAATTTTGCATAATTAATATAAATTTCACAGAACAGACCATATATTTTTTTTGAACATATTGTAAAATAAAATATTTAAATAAAATACCCTTGACAATATTTTTTTTATCTGATATAATAAATAAGCATTGTTGAGATGAGCCATTAGCTCAGCCGGCAGAGCATCTGACTTTTAATCAGGGGGTCTGGGGTTCAAATCCCCAATGGCTCACCATATGCAGCCGAACATTCGTTAATGAGTGTTCGGTTTTTTACATTTGATGATATTGTCTGCACGTTCCCTCTCTTATGCTATGGGTTTGTTTGTTGGCATTCTGTTTTGGTTGATTGCTTTAGTTTGCACTTTATCCCTTTATGTAAAATAGTTTGTTTTTTGGTAGGTTGTTTTTGTTTTAGAGATGTATAATGCACGTAAGCCCATGCAAAGGGACAACCTACGGAGGAAAGGGGGAGGCGCTCTGCTAAACCCAAGGACGCTGGGTCACCCTCCCCCTTCCCCCTACGGTTTTCCCTCTGCACTCTCTTTCCCTCTCCCCCTATCCCCCTCCCGACCACCGCTCCCAAACTCACTGCGTTGTTTTGTTTGGATTTTTTATT
>JAMPAO010000006.1:0-26730 GCA_023667165.1 Ruminococcus sp.
TTGAAATTTATGAAATGCGGGCATTTCATAAATTTCACCGCCGTAAGGCGGAGGGGTCAAGCACCGTCAAAATGAAAAGTTCCGTCCCTCACCCAAACTTTTCAGTTTTGAAAGCCTAATATAAAAACCAACGCCGCAAAACGGAGGTTCACGCACGATTATGCGGCAAAACCCTCTTGCTTCTGAAAATTCACACCTCCGACAATGCTCTTCTCACCGTTCGTCTGTAACCATTTTGTGACATTTTGGGCATAAAAAAACGCTTTTTTGTGAAATTTGTGCAAGCTGCCAAGGAATTACTCAAAAAAATTTGTTATAATAATAGTTGTAGTGCTTATTTTTTTGTGCTATAATATAACCATGCAAAAAAAACCATTTTTAGAACTTGGAGGAAAAAACAATGAAAATCAAGAAGATTCTTGCTGCACTTGCAGCTTCTGCAATGGCTGTATCTATGATGGGTATCTCTGCAATGGCTGAGGGCATCGACGGCGAGGGCGACGTTATCGACGAGGAGCCCGTTATCGACGATGTTATCGAGGAGCCTGATGTTACAGAGCCTGTTGTGGTAGAGCCTGCTATCGATACTCCCGTAGCTCCCGTTTCTTCTCCCAACACAGGAAACTCTCCTGTAGCTATGGCTGTTATCCCCGTTGCACTCGCAGCCGCAGCAGTAGTAGCAAAGAAGGCTAAGTAATTAACGTTCTTGACTGTCAGAGCCGTCCGCATGGGCGGCTTTGTGCTTTTACTCATAATTTTAGCAAAAACGGCGAAGATCATCCTCTCCGCCGTTTTTGCTTTCAAAGCTCTGCGGTTATATGCATGCAATATAAATATCCATACTGTCCCCGTCGGTTTCAAAGCATGGCAGTACGTCCTTGCCGGCGTAACGCTCAAGGCCGTTCACGCTCATATATTCCAGAAGCGTGCCGTAGCCTTTGGGTATTACATTAAACGGATCGTCAAAGGGGCTTTCAATATGAACAGCCGCATACCTGTGAGCCGCCTGCTCATATATTTTCATGTCGGGTGGAGTTATTCCCTCGGGCAGTATCCACGCCGCCTCGTATCCGTGCATATTGAATACGTTTATCTGCTCTTGGGTCAGATTGTTAAGATCCCAGCCGATGACCCGCGGTTTTTCCTCTCCGAGGCTGCGGGCAATGGAAAATATCCTGTTGATAGCGTCGCTCTCGGGATCGCAGCTTATGACGGCGTATTTTATGTACCTAAACGGAGAAACAGTTTCCACGCGCAGATTTGTGTAAACGCCGCCGCACCCTCCCATTTCCTCGCGGAACAGATTATCGAGTGAACAGTTGAACACTCTGCAAAGCTCTATAGCCTTGTCCATTTCGGGCTGCGCCGCGTCAAGCTCCCATTTAGACACGGTCTGACGGCTGACGCCGAGCGTTTCCGCCAAAGCCTCCTGAGTCATACCGCCTCTTAAATGTCTCAGAAACTGCAAATTCTTGCCAAAGCTCATAATAATACTCTCCTTATGTGATATTCCTGCGCAGTAATTATATTATATCATTAAAAAGATCAAAGCGCCACCAACCGATAAGTGCAATTTTTGGGGAATGCGCAGCCTGCGGTTGCGGAAAAACGCATAAATCTTTTTTGGATCGCATCATCCGCTTTCGTAAATCATTTTACCGTCCGAAAATTCTTCGGTTTTCCGCTAAGAAAATTTTTCCATAAAATCAATAATTTCCCAAATTTGGGTATAATTATAGAAAATATACAATGTAATCGTTATTATTTCTTACAAAATTGACATAGATTTTTTAATATAATTATTGTATAATAAAAATGTAGAACTACCTGTACGGCAATTCCGCGCAGAAAACACAAAAAAACGAGCTTGATTTTTGCGTATGCGGATCTCGGCAAAGGATTTTTCGTGTATTTTCAAAGCAAAACGCCGCAGGGTACACTTATAATTATTGGAGGAATTAATCATGAAGATCGGTAAAATTATTTCTGCCATCGCAGCAGCGGCAGTTGCAGTATCGGCAATGGCAGTATCCGCATTCGCGGCACAGGACACATCCGGACTTGCTGACGGTACAGCATATCTGAACATCAACAACGACCAGTGGGGCGATTTCGACGCAGAGTGGACAAACGCGGAGATCACAGGCGACGGCACTTATACCGTTTCCATGACCGGAGCGGACAATATCGCTCTTGCACAGTTCAACGCTCTTGAGATCATTAACGGCGAGATCGTATTCGGCAGGACCTATACGGTAACGGTTGATTCCATAAAGATCAACGGCGACGAGAAGAAGATTGCCGAGGGTTATACCTGCTCTGCCGACGGCGGCGCAGTTATCACAAGAGTTAACCTCTACAACGAGTGGAACGCACCCAGCACAGACGAGAGCGCAGACGGATACGTAGACTGCCGCTCCGCTGACGGCGATTTCATGAGCAAGACCGCACAGATGGTAAGCTATGACGATCTTTCCGCTGTACAGAGCATCGAAGTAACCTTCACCGTATCCGGAACAGGAGCTTCCGACGCAGCTCCCGCTGAAACAGAGGCAGTTGACGACGCGGCTCCCGCTGAAACAGAAGCAGTTGTTGAGGAAACACCCGTTGCAGACTCCAACACAACCTCTACCACTACCGGCAATACACCCGCTCTTTCGCTCGCAGCAGCAGTTGCAGCTTCCGCAGCAGTAGCATTCGCAGTAAAGAAGTCCAAGTAATTTGCGATACGGCTCGGATAAAGTAAAAAATCAATGCCCGCACCTTAACGGTGCGGGCATTTTTACGTTATTGCGACAGACCGATCAATGTCCAAGCCGCAGGCTTGAACCGTCTTACCTCTTGTCTTATCTCTTATCTCTTACATCTTACCTCTATTTATGGTACTTCCCGTTGTTGAGAATGCTCACCGCCCTGTATATCTGCTCAAGCAGCATGACCCTTGCAAGCTGATGCGGAAAGGTCATTGCGGACATTGACATACGGATGTCCGCCGCCGCCTTTACACCGTCCGATAACCCGTAAGAGCTGCCTATAATAAAGCTTACCGTGCTTTTTCCCTCCGAGGCGAATTTTTCCAGTCTTTCCGCAAACTCCTCCGACCCCATCTGTTTACCCTCTATGCACATCGCCGCAGCCGCGCCATTTTTCGGCAGCGCGGCAAGAATATTCTCTCCCTCGGCGATAAGGGCGTTTTCTATCTCCTTTTCCAACGGATCGGAGGATAAACGGCTTTCGGGGATCTCGGCGATCTTCACCCTGCAATACGCTCCCAGCCGCTTTATATACTCGCCGCAGGCGCTTTTCAGATAATCCTCTTTCAGCTTTCCCACGGCGATGATGTTAATGTTGAACATATCCTCACACCCTGTCCGACATAAGGGAAAGGAGCTTGTTTTTCTTCTCCCACAGCTTTTCCGAAAGATCCACGTAATATTCATGGGGATTTTCAAACCGCTTTACCTCGTCCCACAGCGTTTCAAGCTGATCCCTGCAATACTCGCGTATCTCCGTTGCATTGGGTGAGGCGTAAACGCATTCGCCCTTTTCAAATACAGGCACAAGGAGCTTTTTCACCGTAAAATCGGTAATGGTCTTTTTCTTGTAGGGGAAATCCGGATCGAATATGGTGTAAGGCTCGCCGCCGTCAACGGTTTCTCCGCGGCAGGTCAGCAGATCGGCGATAGCTTTTCCCGTCTGATTGTCGTAAAATCTCCAAAGCTCCTTGAAATCGGGCGTGGTGATCTTAGCCACATTTTCCGACAGCTTGATCTTCGGTATCATCTCCCCGTCCTTTTCCACCGCCGTCAGCTTGTAAACGCCGCCGAAAACAGGCTCGCTGCGGGAGGTAATTAGCCGCTCCCCCACGCCGAAGCTGTCTATTTTCGCTCCCTGCCTTAAAATGTCCTCGATAATGTATTCGTCCAGCGAATTGGAAATGCATATCTTAGCGCCGGGAAATCCCGCCTCATCCAGCATTTTCCTCGCCTTTTTCGTAAGGTAGGTAATGTCGCCGCTGTCAATGCGTATGCCCGCAGGCTCGTACCCTGCCGCCCTTAGCTCCCCGAAAACCGTTATCGCATTGGGAATGCCCGATTTAAGCACGTTGTACGTATCCACAAGCAGCGTGCAGGAATTGGGATAGCACTTCGCATACGCCCTGAACGCTTCAAGCTCGCTGTCGAACATCTGCACCCAGCTATGCGCCATAGTTCCCAGAGCGGGCGTACCCATTTCCTTGTCGGAAATGGTGCAGGCAGTGCCCGCGCAGCCGCCGATATACGCCGCTCTTGCGCCGTATATCGCACCGTCGCCGCCTTGGGCGCGTCTTGAGCCGAATTCCATTACCGCCCGTCCGTCGGCGGCCTTGACGATCCTCGCCGCTTTCGTCGCAATAAGGCACTGATGATTTATGCACAGCAAAAGCATAGTTTCCACAAGCTGCGCCTGTATGGCGGGACCCTTTACGATAACCAGCGGCTCGTTGGGGAATACCGGCGTTCCCTCGGGTATCGCCCAGACGTCGCAGGAAAATCTGAAACCCGCCAGATACTCCAGAAATCTCTCGGAAAATATCCCCTTTCCCCGCAAAAATTCAATATCGTCCTTTGTAAATCTCAGTCCTCTGATGTATTCTATCATCTGCTCCAGACCGCACATTACAGCAAAGCCGCCGTTATCCGGCACCTTTCTGAAGTACAGGTCGAAGCAGCATATCCTGTCGCCCATACCGTTTTCCAGATAGCCGTTGCCCATGGTAAGCTCGTAAAAATCCGTAAGCAGCGTTAAATTTCTCTCGTTCACTCCGATGACCTCCTTAACATTTTTCCGGACTGCTTGAAGCGAATATCTCCACCGCCCTCTGCATGACATCCGCAGGGCGGTCGTTTTTTGCAAGACCTACCGCGATATAGGGTCTGTCCCCCGAACCGTCGGCAGTGACCCTGCCCTTGAAAGCCTCCGCCAGAGCCTTGACCTGCTCTATTGAAGCGGATCTTACATATATCATCAGCTTGTCGTTTCGCTGGGTAATTTCCTTTATACCCGCAGCGCCCGCCATATTCCTTGTCAGTGCGACAGTGATAAGTCCCTTGATGGATCTCGGAGGATCTCCGTAGCGGTCGATGAATTCGTCAATGAGATCCTCCCCCTCCTCCTTTGCGGATACCGCCGCGATCTTTCGGTACGCGTCCAGTCTGCCCGCAAGGTCGGGGATATACCCCTCGGGAATATGAGCCTCAAGCTGAAGATCAATAAGGCACTCCTCGGGAGAACGGGGCGGCGCCTGCCCCGTTTCCTCGGCTATCGCCTCGTTGAGCAGCCGCAGATACATATCATAACCCACAGCCTCCATATGACCGTGCTGCCGCCCTCCCAGGATCGAACCCGCTCCCCTTATCTCCAGATCTCTCATAGCCACTCTGAATCCGCTGCCGAACCGGGTAAATTCTCTTATGGCGTTAAGCCGCTTTTCGGCGATCTCCGTAAGGACCTTGCCCCGCCTGAAGGTAAAGTATGCGAAGGCTCTGCGGTTGGAACGCCCCACCCGTCCCCTCAGCTGATAAAGCTGGGAAAGTCCCATATTATCCGCGTCCTCTATAATAAGGGTGTTCACATTCGGAACGTCCACACCCGTTTCGATAATGGTGGTGCATACGAGAATGTCTATCTCATGCTCCACAAGAGATGTCCAGATGTCCGAAAGCCTCTCCTCGGTTATCTGTCCGTGAGCTGCGGCAATGCGCGCGTCGGGCAGCAGCTCCGCCAGTCTTGCCGCGCACCCGTCGATGGTTTCTATGCGGTTGTGAATGTAGTACACCTGTCCGCCCCTGCGCAGTTCCTTTGTAATGGCTTGCACAACGACCCCCATGTTATGCTTTATAACATAGGTCTGTACGGGATATCTGTCCACAGGCGGCTCTTCTATCACGCTCATATCGCGTATCCCGCTCATAGCCATGTTAAGGGTGCGGGGGATAGGCGTTGCGGATAATGTCAGAACGTCCACACCGGTAAAATTCTCCTTGAATTTTTCCTTGTGGGCAACGCCGAACCGCTGCTCCTCGTCCACTACCGCCAGACCCAGATCCTTGAAAACAACGTCCTTTTGCACAAGGCGGTGAGTACCGATGATCATATCTATCGTACCCGCTTTTAGCTGCCAGAGTATCTCCTCCTGCTGCTTTTTTGTGCGAAAGCGGCTGAGCAGCTCTATTTTGAAAGGGAAATGCTCAAATCTCTTCACCGCGCTCTGATAATGCTGCCAGGCAAGCACCGTTGTCGGCACAAGTATTGCACACTGCTTGCCGTCCAGCATAGCCTTGAACGCCGCTCTGAACGCCACTTCCGTCTTGCCGAAGCCCACGTCGCCGCAAAGCAGTCTGTCCATAGGCACGGGCTTCATCATGTCCTGCTTTATCTCCTCGGTGCATCTGAGCTGATCGTCGGTTTCGATATAATCGAAACGCGCCTCAAAATCCGCCTGCCAGTCGTTATCGGGGGAGAATGCAAATCCGGGAGTGCGGCTGCGCCTTGCGTAAAGGGCGATAAGCTCGTCAGCCATATCCTTTACCGCTTTTTTGACCCTCGACCGCGTTTTCTGCCACTCGTTTGACGATAATTTGTTCAAACGGATCCCCGTATCATCTCTCGGTCCTATATATCTCGATATCAGATCCATTTGGGTAACAGGCACGTAAAGAACGTCCGTCCCCGCATATTTTATCGTGATATAATCCTTTGTGACGCCCTCCAGCTCCAGCTTGCGTATTCCCTCGAACCTGCCGATCCCGTGAAGAGCGTGGACCACAGGATCGCCGACGGTAATGTCCGCAAGAGAGCGTATCTCTTCGCCCTTCTTTTTCTTTTTTATCCGCCTCTTCGATACCATTGCCTTTGCCTGGGTAATGAGAGCCAGCTTTATATCGGGGTAATCGTATCCGGAAGAAAGGCAGCCGCTTGACAGAAGCACCCGTCCGTTTTTAAGCTCCGACCGCTCCGTCATGACCTCGCAGGGAATGCCGTCCTCGTTCAGATCGCCCGCTATTATGGGCAGAGTTTTTTCCGACCCTGCCAGCACAATGACCGAATATCCCCTGTCAATGAAGCTGCGCAGATCCTCCGTAAGCTGTCTTATCTCGCCGCCCCAGGGCGCGGTCTGATATGCCGTAACGCTCCGCAGCTTTTTGCAGGGTATGCCGTTTGACCGCAGAAAAGCGTCCATCAAAACGCAGGGGTATTCGAGAGCGGTATCCGATATTACCTCAAATCCCGTGATATGACCCTCCAGTCCCCTGCAAAGCTCGCCCTCCTCAAGCAGCAGCTTAACGTCCTCGTTGTACTGCGACATAACGCTTCTTGCCCGTTCCGCGCAGCTATGATACTCGCTGAACAGCACCGCGCTGTCCTTTTCAAGGTAATCGAATATCAAAGCCGGCTTTTCATAGGCAAGAGGGATATACTTGTCAATGTTGCGCAGAGCAATGCCGTTTAAGGCGTCGTCTGCGTCCTTTGCAAGCTTTGATCTTATAAGCTCCGTCCTTTTTCCCCTGACCCTTGCCGACAGTGCGCTTATTTTTTCCGCCAGCGCCTCTCCGCTTTGGAAAATCACCTCCGCCGCGGGGGATATCCGCACGCTGTCTGTATCCTCCGTTCTGCGCTGGCTTTCGGGATCGAAATACGCCAAAGAATCTATCTCGTCGTCCCACAGCTCTATTCTCACGGGAAAATTCTCCGCTGCGGGAAATATATCCGCAATAGACCCTCTCACCGAAAACTGAGACGGCGCCTCCGTCTTGTCGCATCGGGTATAACCCGATCTTATAAGCGCAGCCGTAAGCTCATTCAGATCCACGCTGCCGCCCTTTTTCAGCGTGACGGTATTTTCTCTCAGCACGCGGGGCGGTATCGTCGCCTGCATCACCGCCTCCGCCGAGGCGCATACGATCCCTCCGCCGCCCCTTGAGATCCTTTCGAGAGTGTAAAGCCGTCTGAGCTCATATTCTCTTGAATAGCTTTCCACCCGCGCAAGAGTGATATCCTTTGCGGGATAAAGCAGGGCGCGTTCCTCGCCCGCCATCTCGTTTATGTCGTCGCAAATACGTTTAGCTCCCGACTCGTCCTCGCAGACGATCAAAACGGGAGCAGATTTTTTTTCCTTATACATTGTACCGGCAATGAGCAGAGCAAGCTGCGATTTGTGTACAGAGGACACCCCCGACACCGCAAGAGGGGAGAACCCGCTCTTCAGCGTCCGGCAAATGTCCTTAAACTCCTCCTGCCCGCCCAGTACCGGCTGAATTTTTTCGAACAGGGATAATTTATTCATAGCATATCCTTTTTTTGATCGGACAACCGCCGATCAAGCCGTTTTACGGCAGTATCTCAAATCTGCGGAAGCGGCAAAAAATACATTTCTTACCTTTTTCTTCCGTCAGTTAAACTCGTTCATAGCCTTGTCGGTCTGTCCGCCGACGATAAGCTCGATAGCCTCGCAGCCCTTTTGGGCGGCTTCCTTTATTTTTGGGATATCCTCGGAGGAGAAATTCCCCAGCACCCACGCGGCAAGGTCGTAATCCTTGTTGGGCTTTGCGCCCACGCCTATCTTCACTCTCGGGAAATCCTGAGAGCCTGTCAGATAAATTACCGACTTAATGCCGTTGTGACCGCCGTCGCTGCCCTTTCTGCGGATCCTCAGCTTCCCCGGCTCAAGGCTTATGTCGTCATAACATATTATCACATTTTCTATGGGGATCTTGTAGAAATTCATCGCCTGCACAACAGCCTCTCCGCTGCTGTTCATGAAAGTCGACGGCTTCATCACAAGGCATCTTTTTCCTTTGATGCACACGTCCCCCGTAAGGGACTTAAACTGCATTTTTTTTATCTTAAAGGAATATTTTTCCGCAAGGGTATCAACGGTCATAAAACCGGCGTTATGGCGTGTATTCTCATACTGCGCTCCCGGATTTCCCAGTCCCGCAATGATATACTCCGGCTTTCCCTTGGGAATGTTATCCTCTTTTTCCTTGCTTATTCGGTCAAAAATATCAAAAATACTCATGCATGATCCTCATCACTTTAAGAAACAGGAATTTTAAGCAGCAAAGGGCAGGGAGATTTTACCTCATATGCTGTGCGGATCTCCCTTTAGCTTTACGTCATAAAAGCTCCGAACACCCGTTCACGGCTTAATAGTACCGAAACCCTATGCGTTCGTGACGGGTGTTTTTTCTGTCATTCGCTTTTTCTGTTTCCTGCCCTCAGTTATTGAACAGCGGGGATATGGGTCTGTCCGCATATATTCTCTCGATAGCCTGCGCAAATACCGGAGCTACCGGCAGCACAGTTATCTTGTCTATCTTCTTCTCCTCCGGCAGCGCTATCGTATCAAGCAGCACTACCTCCTTGATAACGCTGTTCTCTATCCTCTCGATAGCAGGACCCGAAAGCACTCCGTGAGTTGCACAGGCAGTGACCGACTTCGCCCCGCCCTTTTCGATGATGGCTTTAGCCGCGTTGCAAAGCGTTCCCGCCGTATCTATCATATCATCCACAAGGATAACGTCCTTGCCGCTTACGTCGCCTATTATGTTCATTACCTCGCAAACGTTGGCTTTCTGCCGCCGCTTATCGACTATCGCCAAGGGCGCTTCAAACTTTGCCGCAAAATTCCTTGCCCTCGTAACGGAACCCAGGTCGGGCGATACCACTATTGTATTTTCCTTTATATCTCTGAATTTTTCAATGAAATACGGCACAAGGATAGGCACACCCAGCAGATGATCCACGGGAATATTGAAAAAACCCTGTATCTGCGCGCAGTGAAGATCCATGGAAAGCACTCTGTCCGCTCCCGCCACCGTCAGCAGATCCGCCACCAGCTTTGCGGAAATGGGATCCCTCGACTTGGCTTTTCTGTCCTGGCGGGCATAACCCATATAGGGTATAACAGCGGTTATCCGACCCGCAGACGCCCTCTTGAAAGCGTCTATCATAATGAGCAGCTCCATCATATTGTCGTTTACGGGAGTGCTTGTGGACTGGACCACGAACACGTCCGACCCTCTCACGCTCTCCTTGATGGAAACGCTTATCTCTCCGTCGGAAAACGTCACCACCTCGGACTGACCGAGGGGCAGACCCAAAGCCTTTGCTATCTCCGCCGCTACCTTCGGATTGGAGTTAGCCGTGAAGATCTTGATATCCTTGCCGTGAAGATTCATTTTACTTCTCCTTTGCATTAAAAAGTTGTATGTGAAACGCTTAAACAGTAAGCGTTATGCGTTATTGCCGCTGACTGCGCTTTGCCGAGTTCTTCTCGATCCTGACCCGCAGACGCCGTGCGCCGAAGCCGTCTATGATCTTTTCGTCCGATCTCTCCACCGCCAGCGCTCCGTCGGGAACGTCCTTTGTAATGGTAGAGCCTGCACCCGTATACGCACCGCTGCCCACCGTAACGGGAGCTACAAGGTTAGTATTGCAGCCGATGAAAGCGTTGTCCTTGATAGTGGTGCGGAACTTCTTTTCCCCGTCGTAGTTGCAGGTAATGACCCCGCCGCCCATATTAACGCCGCTGCCGATATCCGAATCCCCCACGTATGTAAGGTGAGAAACCGACGTATCCTCGCCGATGACGGAGTTCTTGACCTCAACGAAATCGCCGATCTTAACTCCGCTCTTTATGACGCTGCCGGGTCTTAACTGAACGAAAGGACCTATCTTAGCGCCGTCCTCAACGGAGCTTTCGTAAGCCTGAACGCTGTTGAGGACGGCGCTGTCCCCCACGGTGCAGTTGTCGATTATGCAGTTGGGACCTATCACGCAGTTTTTGCCTATAACGGAGCCGCCTTTTATAATGACCCCTTGCATAATGACCGTTCCCGCGCCTATCTTAACGTCCCTGCCGACGGTCACGCCGTCGGTGCAGACAAACTCCACGCCCTCGTCCATCAACTTATTTATTATAGCAAATCTTGCAGTATTATTCAACCTTAAAAGACCTTTTCTGTCATTTGCGCCTAAAACCGCGTCGGATGTTGAAGAAATATATGCATCTGCACGAAATTTTCCGTTGATGAGAATGAACACAGAATCCGTCAGATAATATTCCCCCTGGGAATTATTAGGCTTTATCTCACCCAGAGCGTAAAGGAGCTTTTCCGCCGAGAACCAGTATACGCCCGAATTTATCTCCCGTATCTTCCTTTGCTCCGCCGTAGCGTCCTTTTCCTCCACAATGCCGCATATGCCGTCGCCGCCGCGCAGGATCCTGCCGTAGCCCGAAGGATCGTCCACCTCGGAGGTAATGACCGTTACCGCGTTGTTTTTTTCCTCGTGATATTCCAGCGCGCCGAGAATGGTATCCTTGTCGATAAAGGGCGCGTCACCGTAAAGAATGATAACGTTCCGGTCAATGCGCTGCTTTATCCAGTCCGCCGCCACCATGACAGCATGACCGGTACCCATTCTTTCAGACTGATACACCGTGTCGCATCTGCCCTCAAGGTGATTTTCCAGTACCTCGTGATTAAAACCCGTGACCACGCAGATATCCTCGATCCCCGAGCTTTCGCAGGCACTTATCACCCAGTCGATCATAGGCACGCCCAGCACCTCGAACATAGGCTTCGGCAGATCGGATCTCATTCTTTTGCCCTGTCCTCCCGCAAGGATAACAGCGCAGGTCTTTTTGCTGCTCATAAAACTAAGTCTCCTTTACATATATATTACTGTAAGTATATTTTATTTGTATATTGCTCACAGTATAATTAACTTTAAGTACAGTATATTTGAAAATTACAATTTGTAATATAAATTTACTGTAAGTATAATCTTAGATTATTATACCCACCGAAATATATAACATTTATTATAAATAAATTATATATAACTAATCGTATTAAAACCCATACATTATACAAACCGCGTTGTTAAACACAGGCAAAAGGGGGAAACAGGGATGATCTTCGTTCTCTGTTCTTTTCCCGTGCATATCTTTATACATCGGTTATCGGTTTCCATTTAACTCACTTCCTTTTAATAAACTTAAAGTATATTTACTATAATAATTACTATTTGTATAAACAAATACATAATGTATATGTTTTTTAATTTATACAGCAAGCAAACATATAAACTATTTGTATATTTATAACACAAATATACAAACAGAAAAGTTGTTTCTAATATAACAAAAAGTATATTCCACAATAACAATACATATTGTATAATATACAAATCGTATATAACAGTTAAATTTTCCTTAATGTTAAAACAATTAAACAAACAGTATAATTATCTATACTATTACAAAATGTAAATCAAAAAAAACGATCCCTGCCCGCCCTGTTTACGTCATTTAATTGCTTTCTTCTATTATCTATTATGCCATAAACAGGGGAATTTTTCAAGTAATTTTTCTCATTACTTAAAATAATTCAAAAAACACCACCGTTTTGGTCAAAATAGCCAAAAAACAAATCAATATTTTTCTGCTATTGTACAGTAGAAATACAGTCTGATTTCTGTTATAATATATTATATAGGTTCATGGTAAATTTAAGGCAAATGTATATTTCTTTCCATATTCGGCAAAAATTACTGTAGTGCCTTTTTTCAAAAGGCGTAACAAGCCTTGAACGAGCCGTGAAAATAAGAATATAACGGAGGTATAATCCAATGGCAAAAAAATTCTGCTATCTCTTCTCTGAGGGCGACGCAACAATGAGAGAGCTGCTCGGCGGCAAGGGCGCGAACCTTGCGGAAATGACTAAGATCGGTCTCCCCGTTCCCCAGGGCTTTACGATTTCCACCGAGGCATGTACACAGTATTATGACGACGGCAGGAAGATCAACGACGATATCATGGCTGAGATCATGACATACGTCGCAAAGATGGAGGAGCTCAACGGCAAGAAGTTCGGCGATCTCGAAAATCCTCTCCTTGTATCCGTCCGTTCCGGCGCGAGAGCTTCCATGCCCGGCATGATGGACACTATCCTGAATCTGGGACTTAACGACGAGGTCGTTGAAGCGATGATCTCCAAGAACAACACCCCCGAGTTCAGAAGATTTGTTTACGACTCCTACAGAAGATTTATCCAGATGTTCTCCGATGTTGTAATGGAAGTCGGCAAGAAGTATTTCGAAGAGCTCATCGACAAGATGAAAGCCGACAGAGGCGTTACCTTCGACGTAGAGCTTACAGCCGACGACTTAAAGGAGCTGGCAGGCCAGTTCAAGGCGGAGTATAAGGAGAAGATCGGCAAGGATTTCCCCTCCGACCCCAAGGAGCAGCTCAACGAAGCCATCAAAGCAGTATTCCGCTCATGGGATAACCCCCGTGCAAACGTTTACCGCCGCGACAACGATATCCCTTATTCCTGGGGTACAGCCGTAAACGTAATGCCTATGGTATTCGGCAACCTCAACGATAATTCCGGTACAGGCGTCGCATTCACCCGCGACCCCGCAACAGGCGAGAAGAAGCTCATGGGCGAGTTCCTTACAAACGCTCAGGGCGAGGACGTTGTAGCGGGCGTTCGTACTCCCATGCCCATCGCTCAGATGGCGGAGAAGTTCCCCGAAGCATACGCACAGTTCATCAAGGTGTGCGATAATCTTGAAAACCATTACCGCGATATGCAGGATATGGAGTTCACCGTAGAAAACGGCAAGCTCTATATGCTCCAGTGCAGAAACGGAAAGAGAACGGCTCAGGCAGCTCTGAAGATCGCCTGCGATCTGGTTGACGAGGGCATGAGAACAGAGCAGGAAGCTGTTGCTATGATTGATCCCAGAAACCTTGACACTCTTCTCCATCCTCAGTTCGACGCTAAGGCTCTTAAATCCGCCGCTCCTCTCGGCAAGGGTCTGGGCGCTTCTCCCGGAGCAGCCTGCGGCAAGGTGGTATTTACCGCGGACGACGCCGCAGAGTGGAAAGCAAGAGGCGAAAAGGTAGTTCTCGTACGTCTTGAAACATCTCCCGAGGATATCACCGGCATGAAAGCCTCCCAGGGAATTCTTACCGTAAGAGGCGGTATGACCTCTCACGCCGCCGTAGTGGCAAGAGGAATGGGCACCTGCTGCGTATCCGGCTGCGGCGATATCAAGATGGACGAAGCAAACAAGAAGTTCGAGCTTGGAGGCAAGACCTTCCATGAGGGAGATTATATCTCCATCGACGGCTCCACGGGCAACATCTACGGAGAGATAATCCCCACCGTCGACGCTGTTATAGCGGGAGAGTTCGGCAGGATCATGGGCTGGGCTGACAAGTACAGAAAGCTCAAGGTAAGAACCAACGCCGATACTCCCACGGACGCCAAGAAGGCTCGGGAGCTGGGCGCAGAGGGCATCGGACTTTGCCGTACAGAGCATATGTTCTTTGAGGCTGACAGGATCGCCGCATTCAGAGAGATGATCTGCTCCGACACCGTTGAGGAAAGAGAAGCTGCTCTCGCAAAGATACTTCCCATGCAGCAGGGCGATTTCGAGGCTCTCTACGAGGCTCTCGAGGGCAACCCCGTAACGATCAGATTCCTGGATCCTCCTCTCCATGAGTTCGTACCCACGGAAGAGGCTGACATCGAGGCTCTCGCAAAGGCTCAGGGCAAGTCCGTACAGACTATCAAGGATATCATAGCTTCTCTCCACGAGTTCAATCCTATGATGGGTCACAGAGGCTGCCGTCTTGCGGTAACATACCCCGAGATCGCAAAAATGCAGACAAGAGCGATAATCCGCGCGGCTATCAACGTTAAAAAGGCTCATGCGGACTGGGATATCGTTCCCGAGATCATGATCCCCCTTATCGGCGACGCAAAGGAGCTTAAGTACGTTAAGGACGTTGTTGTGGCAACAGCGGACGAGGAGATCAAGAACGCAGGCGCAGACATCAAGTACGAGGTCGGCACAATGATCGAGATCCCCCGTGCGGCTCTTACAGCGGACGAGATCGCAAAGGAAGCTGAGTTCTTCTGCTTCGGTACAAACGATCTGACCCAGATGACCTACGGCTTCTCCAGAGATGACGCAGGCAAATTCCTTGACGCATACTACGATACAAAGATATTCGAGAACGATCCTTTCGCAAAGCTTGACCAGACAGGCGTAGGCAAGCTGATGAAGATGGCGATCGACCTGGGCAAGAGCGTCCGCCCCGATATGCATATCGGAATCTGCGGCGAACACGGCGGAGATCCTACATCGGTAGAGTTCTGCCACAGCCTGGGCATGACATATGTATCCTGCTCGCCTTTCCGTGTGCCTATCGCAAGACTTGCGGCGGCGCAGGCAGCGATCAAGGATCAGAAGTAATCCAAGGTTATAAAGCATTACACGATCCCCTCCGTCCTTTTCGGGCGGAGGGGATCTTATCATTTTCCGGACAATATGCAGCAGCTTCCGCATATAATGCTGTATGCGGCTGACGTGCAGCGCTCACATTCAGAACCTCCCCGCATATCACAATTATCCCCCCGTGTGAATATAATAACCAAGGTGAGTTTGTTTTCCCAAAGTGCGGAAAAAAGACGCCCCGCCGCAGCGCCCGTAACGGAAAAATCACGGGCAAACGGCTATAATACATTGAAATTCACCGAAAGGATGATTGTTCGTGAAAAAGTATATAATTGCCTTTGCGTCGGTCACTTACGCAAATAAGGCAAAGACTTTTTTAGGCAATGCCGGTATACGCTCGGAGATCAGGCGCACGCCCCGCAACGTGGCGGGCGGCTGCGGCTACAGCGTGACCGCCGGCGCCCCTGCGGACAAAATTATCCGTATTCTTGAAGATAACCGCATACCGTACAGATCTATCAGTGAAATACGATAATTTTATCTCGAAGGGAATGATTTTATGTGATATATTTTGATAACGCGGCAACCACTTATCCCAAACCCGCAAGCGTAAGAGAAGCGGTCTCGCAGGCAATGATAAGCTGCGGAGGAAATCCCGGCAGGAGCGGTCATGCAATGTCGCTGACCGCTTCAAACGCGGTTTACAGGGTAAGAGAAAAGGCTGCCGAGATGTTCGGAGCGCTTCCCGAAAATGTGATCTTCACCTCCAACTGTACCCACAGCATAAACATGGCGGTCAAGGGCGTCGCAGAGCAGGCGCTGAGAGAGGGAGAGCCGTTTCATGTGATCATATCCGATCTCGAACACAATTCCGTCGCCCGACCCGTTCACGAGCTTGCCAAAAGGGGACTTACCTACAGCATAGCTCACGTTTCCGATGACGACGGGGAAACCGTAAACAATTTCAGAGAACTGATCACCCCCGATACGAAAGCGATAGTCTGCACCCTCGGCAGCAATGTCACAGGCAGGCTGCTGCCCTTTCGGGAAATAGGGGAGCTTGCGGAAAGCAAGGGCATATGCTTTATCGGCGACGGAGCGCAGGTCTGCGGAACGGTAAATATCAATATGCCGCAGGACCGTATAAATATCCTTTGTATGCCGGGACATAAGGGACTGTACGGCATTTCCGGAACGGGACTTATGATAACCGACGGCAAATTTCCGATCTATCATATCATGGAGGGCGGCACTGGCAGCACCTCGGATGAGCTTGAACAGACCCCCTTTCTTCCCGAGGGACTTGAAAGCGGCACGGTCAATACCGTCGGAATAGTTTCCGTAGGCGCGGGGATAGATTTTATAAAAAACACCTGCATTGACAGGATATACAGCCATGAACAAGCGCTCTGCGAAAGATTTATAAACCGCGCGGAGAATATAAACGGAGTAAAGCTCTACCGCGGAAACGGAGCCTATCTGCCAATCGTCCTGTTCAACGTCTGCGGACTTAATTCCGAAGAAACCGCAGGATACCTGGGAGAACGGGGGTTTGCGCTTCGGGGCGGACTTCACTGCTCCGGTCTTGCCCATAAGGCGTTAGGAACATTATCCGTCGGCGGCGTGAGATTTTCCCCATCCTGCTTCAATACCGCGGCGCAGGTGGACGCCCTCGCCATGGCGGTAAAGGATATCAGCAAAAAAACCTCGCAGTAAAAAAAGGATCCCTGCCGGTAATTTGGCAGGGATCCTTTTTTTATTTCATACCGTTATTCCTCATGCTCGTCGTCGCCCGTCAGCGTTATCGTCACGTCAATATTTCCGTCCGCTCTTGCAAGGGTAAGCGTAAGGGTATCGCCTACGGCTTTTCCGCGCTTAGCCGAAGTAAGCTCCGTCATGGACGATATCTCCTCGCCGTCAGCGGCAACGATCACATCGCCCGCGCATATGCCCGCCTGCTCCGCGCCGCTGCCCTCCGCAACGGATACTACCATAACTCCCTTGTCCACGGGAAGATTATAGTATCTCATCATGGCGGAATTTATATCCGATCCCGTAATGCCGATCTGGGGAGTGACAACATAACCCTTGTTCATAAGCTCGCTGATAATGGGCATGGCGTCCGTGATCGGTATGGCAAATCCCAGACCCTCGACCTCGCTGTCCACCAGCTTAGAGGAGGTAATGCCCACCACCTGACCGTATTCGTTCACCAGCGGACCGCCGGAATTTCCGGGGTTAATGGCGGCGTCCGTCTGAATAAGCGTCATGGAAGCCGAGCCTCCGGCAGCCAGCTCAACGTTGAGCGTCCTGTTAAGACCGGATACGATTCCCTCCGACGTGGAAAGTCCCAGTCCGAGAGGATATCCTATAGCAACCGCCTTATCGCCCATGGTAAGCTCGTCGGAATTTCCGAACTCCGCCGCTCTCAGCTCAAGACCCTGAACGTCCTTTATTTTCAGCACCGCAATGTCGCTGCTTTCGTCATATCCGACTATTTCCGCCTCGTATTCTTCTTCTTCGTTTCCCGAAAGAACTACCGTTACCCTGTCCGCCGTTTTCGTCACCGTCTGGTAGCTGCCGCCCCTGTTTCCGAAGAAATAGTCGAATATATCTCCGCCGCCGAAGCCGTAATCGAAGCCGCTGCCCCCGTCGCTTCTCACATATTCATTTTCCGAAGTCTGTATAACGTGAGCGTTGGTAATGATGTAGCCGTCGTTTGTCAAAATGATTCCCGTACCCGTGGACGCTCCCGTGCTGAATTCCGCGTGTACGCCCACCACCGAGGGAGATACCTTCTGAACTATCTGCTTGGTTGTCAGAGCGCCGTTTGACGTCGGAGCGGTCAGCAGACTGCTGACCATATAAGTGTCATCGGCGGCAGCCGTTGTTTCTGCGGTAACCGCTCCCGTTTCCGTGAGCGTTTCTCTTTCTTCTCCCGCGGCTGACGACGGTATACCGCCGGAGGAAGCCATCGAATTCTGGAGATAAGCGCCTCCGAAACCCGACGCGCCGCCTGCCAGTACCGCCGCAAGGATAAGAGCCGCAGTTTTTCCGGCGGAATTTTTCGCCTTGTTATTTTTTTCTTCGGGAACGTCAATATAATTATAATTGTTTTCGTACATAACTATCTTCCTTTCAGATCTATCGTTCGGATATGCCGAAAATATGTTATTTATTCCATATCCGCGGTCTTTTCTTCTGTGATTATTATGATACCGCCCTTATGTGTAAATTCCGTGATACAGGCTTGAAAACGCGAAAAAAATAATTTTCATGATCCTGTTTTATTTTTCATAAAAATTTCCCGAAAAAAACGGCTGCGGAACTGTTTCGGTAAAACAGCTCCGCAGCCGTTTTTTCAAAGCAAAGCTCTGCTTGTTAAAAGCAGAGCTTTGAAAAGTGCTGTATTATACGCCGTACTTTGCTGTGGAAACGGGGATACCCACGCCCATTGTGGAAGCCACCGTGCAGGACTTGAGGTAAGTACCCTTTGCAGCGGCGGGCTTAGCCTTAACGATAGCCTCAAGAAGAGTTTCAAAGTTTTCGCCCAGCTTCTCCGAACCGAAAGAAGCCTTTCCTATGGGGCAGTGAATGATGTTTGTCTTATCCAGACGGTATTCTATCTTACCTGCCTTTGCCTCCGCAACAGCCTTGGCAACGTCGGGAGCGACAGTACCTGCCTTGGGGTTAGGCATAAGACCTCTCGGACCTAAGATCTTACCCAGACGTCCTACCAGACCCATCATGTCGGGGGACGCGATAACAACGTCGAAATCCATCCAGTTTTCCTTCATTATCTTGTCCACAAGATCCTGCGCGCCCACATACTCCGCGCCTGCCGCCTTAGCAGCCTCCATCTTGTCCTCCTTGCAGAAAACGCACACTCTGACGTTCTTGCCCGTACCGTTGGGAAGAACGACCGCGCCTCTTACCTGCTGATCGGCGTGACGGGAATCAACGCCCAGACGAACATGAACCTCTATAGTTTCATCGAACTTAGCCTTAGCGTTCTTGCACGCAAGATCGAGAGCCTCGTTAGCTTCGTAAAATTTGTTTTTGTCGATCTGCTTTGCGCTCTCGACATATTTTTTACCGTGTTTCATAATAATTTCCTCCTAACAGTGGTGATCATTCCGTAAATTCGGAACAGCGGAAAGCGAATCCTCCCACTTATTCTCTTAGTCAACAACCTCAACGCCCATAGAGCGAGCCGTGCCCGCGATCATGCTCATAGCGGTTTCAACGGTAGCCGCGTTAAGGTCGGGCATCTTGGTTTCGGCGATCTTTCTGATCTGATCCTTGGTGATCTTGCCAACCTTAGTCTTGTTGGGAACGCCGGAACCGCTCTGCAAGCCGATAGCCTTCTTTATAAGAACAGCCGCCGGAGGAGTTTTAGTGATAAAGGAGAACGAACGGTCGGCATAGACCGTAATAACAACGGGGATTATAAGACCGATGTCGTTCTTTGTTCTCTCGTTGAATTCCTTAGTAAAAGCCATAATATTAACGCCGTGCTGACCGAGAGCGGGTCCTACCGGCGGCGCGGGGGTAGCCTTACCTGCCGCGATCTGAAGCTTGATCAAGCCAACAACCTTTTGTGCCATAATGCACACCTCCATAAATCGTATACCGTAAAGCACAAAGGCTCTGCGGATAATTTTAAAACTGAAATTTAATATTCGCCGGCAGCCGTTACCTGGGTAATATCCAGCGTAGCAAGCGTTTCCCTGCCGAACATGGATACGGAAACATCCACCGTACCCGCCTCGGGGTCGATAGCCTTGACCTCGCCGATAAATCCCTCCATGGAACCGGAGGTTATCTTCACCCTGTCCGCTATCTTGAAATCCACCGAAATATCCTTAACGCCCCGTTCAACGCCCAGAGCCTCGACCTCTCTGTCGGTCAGAGGAACAGGCTTGCTTCCGGGACCCACAAAACCCGTAACGCCTCGGGTATTTCTCACCACGTACCAGCTATCGTCGGTAAGTATCATCTTCACCAGAACATATCCGGGAAAGATCTTGCGTTCCACCTCGCGGAGAACGTCCTTGTCGTTTTTCTCCATCACCGTTTCGGTGGGGACTCTCACCTCCGGTATCAGTCCGTGGAGCTTACGGTTTTCCACAACCTTGAGGATCGTCTGAGCAACCTTGTTTTCATATCCGGAATAGGTGTGGATAACGTACCATTTTGCTGCTTCTGACATAAATCTGATCTCTCCTTGAGTGTTAAGATATAACGAAAACCGTTTGATACCGTAAATTTATCATCCTGCCATAGAAAGCAGCTTTCCGAGCAAAGCGGCAAAAGCGGAATCTATTCCCCATATTGCCAGTCCGCACACCACCATAGTCACAAGGACAACGCTTGTGTTGTTGACCACGGTTTTTTTCGACGGCCAGACTACCTTTTTGAACTCGCTTTTAAGATCCTTGAAAAACTTGACTGCCTTGTTCGGTTTCTTTGCGGGTGATTTTTTTGCGGACTTGGCGTCTGCCTTGCCAGCCTGTTTTTTTTCTGCCATGCCTCATACCTCCGTCTTACTTGGTTTCCCTGTGAAGAGTATGCTTTTTGCAGAACTTGCAGTACTTGTTCATTTCAAGTCTGTCGGGATCGTTCTTTTTGTTCTTTTTGGTGTTGTAGTTGCGCTGCTTGCACTCGGTGCAAGCCAATGTTACCTTTACTCTCATATCGGCACCTCCTGTTAATACCGGACTGCTCCGGCGTTTCATACTTTAAGGAGAAAACGGATTTATCCGTTTTTCCCTGCCTCCCTCCGAATACGCTTTATGCAAAAGCATATAAATTAAGGGTCAGACCCCATATCCCGCAGGAAATTCGGGCGCAAAAAAATAGACCCCATTCAAAGAGGTAAATTTATTATATCACACAAAAAAAGGCTTGTCAAGGGTTTTTGACGATTTTTTTGATAAATTTCGGAACGCCGCGTTTTTTATGCCAATCCTTGATCTCGGGTAATATTTTTATATCCCCGTCAATGAACCTCCCCGCCGAAATACAGCCTGTTTCCGGCATTGCGGTCATACCGAAAAACAAAATTATCATTTTGAGCTTTGCTTCAGTTGACTTACGGCGTATTCGATGATCTCCTCCGGAGTGGGAATCCTGCCCTTTTTCGGGATCTGTTCCATAAACATGGCAGCTTCGGGATCGCCGCTGTTTACCGCGGCTTCTACGGCGGCTTGTATCTCCCGTCTTACGTCCGCATATGACGAACCCGCTTTTTTCGCGGTCAGCTTCAGTGCTTTTTTCGCTTTCATAAATTTAAATAAACTCCTTTTTTGATAATACGGCGGCGTCCTTTTCCGAAAACCGCCGGCATGAAGTATAAAGGTTTATCGCCTATATCATGTACGATTAATATTATATCATATACAAGTATAAATTACAAGATAAAACTATATAATTATTTGTACAGTAAATATTACGGCAAGGCGTAATATCATCGGAAGAGATCAGCAGATCCGGTATGCAAGACCGATTTTACGCCCCGCTTTAAGGAGAGAAGCTCATGAAACGCCTAAAAATGCTGCGAAAGGAAAAAGGTATCACACAGGAGAATTTAAGCGCAATGATCGGTATCTCGCAAGTGACCGTCAGCGAATATGAAAACGGCAGAAACTTTCCCTCTGCGGATAATCTGATAAAGCTTGCCGATTTTTTCGGCGTAAGCACGGATTATCTGCTTGAAAGATCGGATATAAAAGGAGTTCTGAAGCCCGGCAAATACAACGGAGAGGAAACGGAGCTGCTCAACGGATACCGTTCCCTGCCGCCCAGCGAACGCGCCCTGGCAAGAGCGTATCTTCAAGCTCTCTGCGACAGCAAGGCTCTGCGCTCCTCCGGCGCCAAACGTGAAAAATCATAAAACCGCCGGCGAATAAAAATATGCAGACAAAACGGGCGCAAAGGCGTTAACCGCTCTTTGTGCCGAATTGTCTTAAAAATTATCCCAAAAGCCGAAATTCACCGATCCCACGATTTACCCGATCCCAATACCGCCCATAAAACGGCGGCAAGAACCGCCGCCCGAAGCATGATAACTGGCAAAGCGCAGATCCTTTTCTTTCTCCCCGCAGCGCCTGCCGCCGCAGGATCGTTCCGGAGCCTCATGCGCAGCTCCTCCGAAATTTCCGGAGGGATCTTTTTTATAACGCTCCCTAAAACGAACGGAAACGCGCTGTCCCGCTCCCACGAATAAAGCCGTCCCCAGAGCTTCGGGAATATTTTCACCGGCGATCTGTAATAGCTCAAGGTCAAAGCCGCAGCCATTCTTGTAAAAATACTTATCCTGCCGTCCCCCGCCGCAAGATACAGCTCCGCCGTATCGTATAACAGTTTCCTTGCCGTTCTTTTTTCCGAAGCCTTCCCGCCCCGCCATGATAAACGGCATTCTCCGCAGATAAGCTCTATGCGGAAAATCTCCCCGCCGCCGTCCGCTATCTCTGCGGATACAAGAACCCTGCCGTTTTTCTCTCCGCAGAAAAAGGAAAATATATCCCATTCCTCTCCCTCAAGCCTGTCCAAAAAAGCGGGAATGTCGCTTTTGTAAAGGCTTTTATCCTTGCTTTCTCTGATCCTGCCGCTCTCCGTAACAAGCTGCTTTCTGCCCCGTCTGCATACGGAGCGCAGGGAAAATCCGCTGAAAGCGATCTCCCCCCGCCCCGTAAAAAAGCAGCCGTTTTCGTACAGTCCCAGACCCTCCGCATTCCAGACCATGACATCTCCGCAAATTTCGGCGGAGCAAACAAAGGCATTATCGAAATCAAAACCCCGCACACTGTTTACCGCTGAATATTCCATAACCGATCCGCTCCTTATATGCTATTATACCACATACAAGCAAACATTTCAAGCGGCGGTGGCGCCGCGGCCGATTCGCGGCGGTATTTTATTGTAACTTACATTTGCCACCGCGCATATTGACAGAACTTAACCCCTCAAACGTTGGTCGGCGTTGGCTTCGCAGCCGATTCGCGGCGGTATTTTATTGTAACTTACATTTGTCACCGCGCATATTGACGGCATTTAACCCCTCAAACGCCGGGCGGCGTTGGCTTCGCAGCCGATTCGCGGCGATATTTTATTATAGCTTATTGTTTGTCCCCGCGCATATTGATATCATGCGGCGGTATTTTATTTCAGCTTACATTTGTCCCCGTGCATAAATAAATCCGACCGTCCCCATTTCCCAAAAGGACGCAGTCCTTTTCCCTCTTACCTCTTACTTCTTACATCTTACCTCTAAAACAGCATTCCCGTTTGCAGGGTAGTCCCAATCAAGGGCAGCGTAAATCCGTTTTCGGCGTCGTTGTAGGAAATGTCCGCTCCGATCAGGCGGTGATCGTCAAAAATAAGGTTGATGACCACGTTTTCGGGATGATCGGGATAATTGAGGACCTTGTATGTATACTTTGTGACTTTTTTGCCCTTATACTCGGACAGATCAAAGCCCTGTTCTTTCTGAAGCT
This sequence comes from Ruminococcus sp., assembly GCA_023667165.1. Classification (GTDB taxonomy): domain Bacteria; phylum Bacillota; class Clostridia; order Oscillospirales; family Ruminococcaceae; genus Huintestinicola. The sequence goes on from JAMPAO010000006.1 coordinate 23,799, forward strand.
CGTTGTAACCGTTGAATTTATCGTTGAATTCCGTCGGGATAACGATCTCCTCTTCTTCGAAATCGGGCTGAACGATGTGACCGAGAGTGTTGAGGAATTCGACCCTTTCCGCATTGCATTCAAAGGTAAATCTAACGTCCTCCTCCGCCTCTTTTTCGGCGGACGTCACGAACCGGCCGAGAAGAGCAAGAATAATTACCGCAGCCGCCAGGAAAACAGCTTTGCCGCTTATTTTCTTTTTAGAACGTCCTGTTGATGATCCATTCATATCCAACGCTCCGTTTATAATTATATTTGCGGCAAATACAAGCCGCTTAAATAATAATATGCGGACAAGCGGAAAAAATGACATATGACCCGTCTTTAAATACGAAATATGTCCGCTGCCTGTTTTTTGATTTTATATTTCTTTTGTTCACAAAATCTTTTCAAAAAAAAAAACAGAAATGTAACATCAGTTACTTCAAAATATCCTATAATTTTACATATAATGCGTCTTGAAACGGCGTTCGGGATCGTTTCCCGAAATATCAAACAGAAAAGAGGTATATTATGAGATCAAAAAAACTTCTTATTTTCATCTGTTCCGTTTTAGCGGCGGCTCTGACCCTTGCCGGCTGCGGCGCGGACGAAACGGGCGAAGCCGAAATTTCCCATACCGTAAACGGGCAGGAAGAGATCCGGACGGAGCCGGAAGAAAGCCTGAATATTCAAACAGGATCCCGCAGTAACGACGAAGATCCTCGGAATACATACGGTAATTTTTCCGGATCTGCCGATACCGGCGAAACGGAAGAAACCGTCACCGAACAGGAGGAAGCACAGTCGGCGGAGGACGAGCTTTATAAGCGTGCAATGGATCATTTTAATTCCGAGGATTATCAAAACGCCCATGAAATTTTTTCCGAGCTGGGAGATTATAACGACAGCCGAGAAATGGCGAAAGAATGCCTTTATAACCTGGCAATGCACAGCTATGACTATCAGACTGCATACGATATCTTTACCGGACTGGGCGATTATAAGGACAGCCGTGAAATGGCGGACAGATGTCTTGAAGAAATCAAGGCAGCCCCGGGAGTGCTCGCCCATATCATATACGTCAATACAAACGCCTACTGTAAGCACGTCACGGACAGCGGAAATAATTTCCCCGACGGCATATATAAAGCGGAGCTTTCAAGCTCGGACGAAGAAAGCGATTACAGCTATAAATGGGACGGAACCGCCGAAGACCTGGCAAAATTCCTAAGCGCCCTGAGCGGAGAAAAAGGTTTTATCCTTATAGAAATAAGCGGAAACGAACCATTGAACGTTTATTTTTGCGAAGAGGACTGTTTCGGCGAGAATTATGCCGGAGGCTTTGACGTATCGGACGCCGGCGAAGAATACAACATCGGCAAATATCCCAATGCAGATGAATGAATAACGGCAAAAAAAGGCTGACCGCCCCCAAGCAGTCAGCTTTTTTTGAAGTATAATATTACAATTAGTAATAATTATAAAATAAACAACTAAAAGTATACATCAAATTTCCCCCCATAAGCTCATAACCACCGCCGTGACCGCAATGGGACAAGTTTCGCATCTAAGGATCCTGTTTCCCAGCCAAACCGCCTGCGCCCCCTTGGAAACCGCCATATCGACCTCGTCCCTGTCAAAGCCGCCCTCCGAGCCTATCATAATCCCCAGCGATCCGCATAAAGCCGCGCCCGTTTCCGCAAGCCTTACCCCGCCGTTCTCGTAGCATATAAGGCTTTTCTCCATGCCGCTCATTATTTCAAGAGCCTCATTGAACGAATAGATCCCCCTGACCCGAGGTATCATGCCTCTGCCCGACTGCTCAGCGGCAGCCTCTGCTATCTTCTGCCACCTCTCGAGCTTTTTCCCACCCGACTTCCCGTCCGGACGGGAAACGCACCTTTTTGAAATAAAAAAAACAAATTCCTTTGCCCCCAGCTCCGTGCATTTTTGGATAATAAGTTCCGCCTTGTCCCCCTTGGGCAGCGCCTGAAATATCGTAAGTCCCGATTCGGGTTCCGAGTTTGAGGGCGCGGAGCTTATCACCCGTGAAACGACCTCTTCCCCCGTTATTTTTTCTATAACGCAGCTATACTCCGTCCCTTCCCTGCAAAAAACGATACCGTCGCCGATCTTCATTCTAAGCGACCTGCCTATGTGAACAGCGTCCCCGCCCCCCACTGTAATAATATCATTTCTCAAAGCATCCTCATCAATAAAAAACTTCTGCATAAAAACCTCCTAAGCGGAACAGTCCCGCTTTATATCATTGCCGCACTTGTCTTATCCCCTTTATATAACCCGACAACGGTAATAATCAAATCACTTTCATAGTTACCGAGTTACTATCCTGCCGGAGATCTCCGTACCCAGAAACGATAGGCTGCGGCGTCACCGCCGATAGCAAAATCCGACAAATTGAATAATATATAAACAGGGCGGACTGAACCGCCCCAAATAACATAATATCAAAAGGACGAACTGCTTATGAACCATACAACGCTTGCCTGTCTGCCGGAGGGCTGCGCCGCCACGGTCACACAAATGACCTGCCGTGACAATATGCGCCGCAGGCTTATGGATATGGGTCTTATAGAGGGAACGCGGGTAATATGCCTCCACAGAAGTCCCGCCGGCGATCCCATAGCATATCTCATAAGGGGAGCAGTGGTAGCTCTGCGAAAATCCGACACGGATAATATAAAGGTAATATCGGATATATAAAATCTCCGACCGCACGCCGAAGTTACCTTCCCGCAGCATATCATTGCGGCAATTTATTTTTATATCCTTAATATGACAGATTGCGATAATAATCAAATTACTTTCAAAGCTACCGAGTTCCTATCCTGCCGAAGATCTCCGTACCCCGAAACGGTAGACTGCGGCGTCAACGCCAATGTTACCGTTC
>JAMPAO010000006.1:26830-56792 GCA_023667165.1 Ruminococcus sp.
CCTATCCTGCCGGAGATCTCCGTACCCCGAAACGGTAGACTGCGGCGTCAACGCCAATGTTACCGTTCCGCCGTATATCATTACGGTAATTTATATATCTCCTTAATATAACTCGGCAACGAAAATAATCAAATTACTTTCAAAGCTACCGAGTTCCTATCCTGCCGGAGATCTCCGTACCCCGAAACGGTAGACTGCGGCGTCAACGCCGCTTGTAAACCCTCACATAATCAACCATCATCTCATCGGGAAGCGTTTTCGGATCGGCAAGTCCCGTCCAACTTCCCGTTTCGGATGATATTTTTATGTATAAGGGTTCCCCGCAAACGCCTTCAGCCTCTTCCGCGCAGGTCCGCCATGTTTCTTTCCCGTCAATGTAAAATACATACTCCTCCTCCGTCCAGAGCAGCCCGAATGTGTGATATTCCCCGTCGTAAACGTCGGCGTCCGTTATTTTTCCGAGAGCCTTGTGAGCCTTTCCGTAGCCGTCCCAGTTAAGAGTATGCTGTATTTTTCCCTCGCCGCAGAAAGGCGATTCAAAAATATCTATCTCCGTACCGTCAACGCCGCCGTTTTCCTCGCTGACAACGCAGTCGTTCATAAGCCAGAATGCCGTCCAGTATCCGGGAACGGTGTTCACCGTGCAGCGTATCTCAAAGTAGCCGTATGCCTGTTCAAAAAGTCCCTTTGTCCTCACGCCTCCGGACATATATTCCCCTCTGTACTTGTCATATTTCATACCGATAACAAGATTTCCTTTCCCGTCAAGGTAAGACATCTCATCTCTCCAGTAATTGTTCCTGTCCTGTCTTTTCTGTTCGGGACATCTTTTCCACTTCGACCCGTCAAGCTCGCCGCCGTCGAAATCATCCTCGAAAACTATGATATAATCCTTGCCGTCAACGGTTATTTCGTTCTTTAAGTCGTTATCACTTTCAACATTTTTTCCCGCCGCTGTTGAAACTGCCGTTAATACCGACATCAGAAAAGCGGCAATTTTCTTCCTCATAAAAATTTACCTCCGGTTATAAATTACAAAATCGCAAAGCCTGTACATCAGCTTTACACCTTATAGGAACGCCCCCGCAAATCAGTATTTTGCGGGGGCGTAATTTTTTGGTGAACATCAATGCTTCCTTTTCATCTGTATTATATTATACATCATCATCTCAAAATTGTCAATATTCTGCGGCAATTTTTTTGATATACGATAATTGACGCAGATCCCCATTATATGCTATAAAAAAAATGCCGTAAGCAGTCCGCTTCGGCGAGGAGGTGAAAAATATGATCACCTTTATTATTTCTGTTGTATCGGGGATAACCTCATACTACATATGCAAGGTACTCGACGATCTGTTCAAAAGATAGGTCAAAAGGAGAACCTGAGATTTGCCGTCTTCAAATAAGGCACGCCCCCGCAAAGTCAGCTTTTGCGGGGGCGTAAATTTTAGGTGAATTTATGATCTCCTTTATTACCTAATTATATTATACACCTCAATTATAAAAATGTCAATACCTTTTTTCAAATTTTTATTCTTCGCTTTCCTCGTCCTCCTCCGTATCATCCTCGGAAATTACCTCGTTTTTCTCTTCGGCGGCAGCCAGAGCCATTTCCTTTTCAAGCTCATCCTCGCCGGGCTGCTCTATTTTCTCCGTCTGCGCCTCTTCGTCATGCTCGGCTCTGGTAAAGGAAACTACCCTGTCGCCGCCGGAAATTCTCATCAACCTGACTCCGCCCGCGTATCTACCCATTATTCTTATATCACAGGCTCTTATTCTGATAATAACTCCGTCCGTTGCGATCATAATGATATCGTCGTCCTCGTCCACTATCTTTATGCCGCATACAACGCCCTTTTCCCCGTTAGTCTTATAATTGAGCAGACCGTAGCCTCCTCTTTTCTGAATGCGGTAATCCTCCAGCTTTACTCTCCGTCCGTATCCCTTGTCGCTTACCGTAAGAACGGACGCTCCCTCTCTTACCCGCGCCATGGAAACCACGCAGTCGTTTTCTCTCAGCTTTATCACCTTAACGCCGTGAGCGCTTCTGCTCATGGGACGAATATCCGTTTCCTCCACTCTGATGGCATAACCGTTCCTTGTGGCGACAATTACCTGAGCCTTGCCCTCGGTAAGCCTTACGCCGGCTATCTCGTCGCCCTCGTCCAGACCTACTGCCCTAAGTCCGTTTTTCCTTACGTTCTTATAAGCCGAAAGGGGAGTGCGTTTGATCTTGCCATTCTTTGTTACCATGATAATGTACTTGCCCTCGCCGTAATCGGAGGTCTTGAGCATAGCCGCTATCTTCTCGTCCTCCGAAAGAGGAAGCATATTGATAATGTTAGTTCCTCTCGACTGCTTTGAGCCTTCCGCTATCTCATAGCATTTGAGCTTGTACATAATGCCCTTGTTCGTGATAAAAAGAACGTCGTCGTGAGAAGAGGATATAAACATTTCGCTGACGAAATCCTCTTCCCTCTGCTTCACAGCCGAAACTCCCTTTCCGCCGCGCTTCTGGGTCTTGTATTCGCTTACGGGCTGACGCTTTATATATCCCACGTCCGTAAGAGTGACCACGCAGTCCTCCACGGGAATAAGATCCTCCACGTCCACCTCTCCGCTGACGTTTTCTATGTTTGTCTTTCTTTCGTCGCCGAATTTTTTCTTTATCTCCTCCAGCTCTTCCGCGATTATCTCAAGCACCCTTTCACGGTTTCCGAGAATTTCCCTCAGCTCGCCGATCTTGACCGTAAGCTCCGCCAGCTCGTCGTCTATCTTCTTCCTCTCCATGTTGGAAAGCTGATACATTCTCATCTGGGCGATAGCCTCCGCCTGAGCGTCGGACAGACCGAAGCGTTCCATGAGCCTGCTCTTTATCTCGCCGATATTTTCAGACGTGCGGCATATCCTTATGACCTCTTCAATATTCTCCGCCGCAACGACCATACCCTCCAGGATATGCGCCCTTGCCTCGGCTTTTTCCAGATCGAACCGAGTTCTCCTGCGGATAACGTCCGTCTGGAAATCAATGTACTCCGTTATCATCTGCTTCAGAGTAAGTATCTTCGGCTCTCCCTTAACAAGAGCAAGCATAATAACGCTCACAGTGTCCTGAAGCTGCGTATACTGATACAAACGGTTGAGGACCACCTGCGGCACAGCGTCCTTTTTAAGCTCTATCACCACTCTTACCGCATTGTCCTTGTCCGACTCGTCCCTCACCGCGTGAATACCGTCGATGCGTTTTTCCTTGGCAAGCTCGGCGATATTTTCTATCATTCTCTTCTTGTTTACCATGTAAGGGATCTCTTTAATGATAATGCAGGTCCTGTTCCTTATATCCTCTATGTCGGCTTTGCCCCGCAGAATTATCCTGCCCCTGCCCGTGGCGTAAGCCGCCCTTATGCCGGAGCGTCCCATAATGGTGCCGCCCGTGGGGAAATCCGGACCCTTTATGTGTTCCATTATCTCATCAAGGCTGCACTCGGGATTTTTCATCACCAGATCCACAGCGCCTATGACCTCCGTCAGATTATGAGGAGGGATATTCGTAGCCATGCCCACGGCAATGCCCACCGAGCCGTTTACCAGCAGGTTCGGAAAACGGGATGGCAGGACCACAGGCTCTTTAAGTCTGTCGTCGTAGTTTGTGGTGTAATCTATAGTGTCCTTGTTGATGTCCGTGAGCATCTCCAAGGTCATTTTTCCCATTCTCGCCTCGGTATAACGGTAAGCGGCGGGAGGATCGCCGTCGATCGAACCGAAATTTCCGTGACCGTCCACCAAAGGATAACGAAGAGAAAAATCCTGCGCCAGTCTTACCAGAGCGTCGTAAACCGAAGCGTCGCCGTGAGGGTGGTACCTGCCCAGTACAGAACCGACCGTATCGGCGCATTTCCTGTATTCCTTGTCGGGAGTAAGACCGTTCTCGTGCATGGTGTAAAGGATACGCCTGTGAACGGGCTTAAGACCGTCCCTGACGTCCGGCAGCGCACGGGAAACTATTACCGACATTGAATAAGCAAGGAAGGATTCTCTCATTTCCTTTTCAATATCTCTTCTTACAAATTTGCTGTTTAAGCTGAAAACATCGTCTGACAAAACAAAACACTCCTATTAGAGGTAAGAAATTTGAGAGGTAAGAGGTAAGATGATTTTCCCTTTATTTTAACTTCAATTTCCGCCCGTTTTTTTGAAAACCGTTTATTGATATAAGGGATCAATATCCGTATGACCGCCTACTTATCGCTGACCTTGTACCTTATTCCCATAATATTTGAAAGCCTGTTTTTTATATCCATGCATTCATATGGCTTAAAGGCTGATTTCGGGATAAAGAAAACATTGAATTTCTTCACATATACAATAAACATATCCGGACAATCAACAATTTCAACAATGCCGTTGTCAAGATGGATAATGGTCGCAGGAGGAGCGTCATCCTCCTCCGTTTCTTCCTTTTTCTCCTCCTTGTCCTTTTCCTCGTCCTCCTCCGAAATATACTCGTCGTATAATAAAGTAAGAACTAACTTATTTGTATAAAATTCCGCCCTGTAAACAGCCTCCTGTTTTTCCTCCAGGCTTTTTTCAAGGTTTTTGAAAGTATTCCGAGGGCGCATAAGCATATAAACTCCCAGAACAACGCATACAACGATAAGCAGCACGGAAAACGAGATATCCTTTCCCTCTTCCGCCGCAAAAATGCTTACCGCCTGTGTAATTATAGCCAGAACCACCAAGGTCAGTTGTACGGCTACCGATTTGTAAGCGTATTTTTTCTGAAATATCCCGAATCCTTTAAGGATATCGGATTTTTCGTTTTTATATTCGCCCGCCGCCAGCAGCTCCTCGTATGAGTTCCTGCCGCCGTCGTAAATATCATCGTCTAAGATCGACAAACCTAAAGATCACCCTTTCCGCCGAAGCTATCAAGCCGCAGGCTTGATCTTCTTACATCTTACTTCTTACCTCTAAATCATATATCGAGGTTTTGGACATACTTAGCGTTTTTCTCAATAAATTCCCTTCTCGGCTCGACCTTGTCCCCCATAAGTATGGTGAATATCTCGTCCGCCTTAGCCGCGTCCTCCAGCTCCACCCTGAGCATGGTTCTTGTTTCGGGGTTCATGGTAGTTTCCCAAAGCTGCTCCGGATCCATCTCTCCAAGACCCTTGTACCGCTGAACGTTCATCTTGCCCTCTCCGTCGGCGGACAGCTCGTTTATATACATATCTCTTTCCTCGTCGGAAAAAGCGTACTTCGCCACTTCCTTTTTGCCCTTTTTCTTCGATACCTTGAAAAGAGGAGGCTGGGCAATGTAAATATTGCCGTTTGTAATAAGATCTCTCATGTATCTGAAAAAGAAAGTCAGCAGCAGCGTCCTTATGTGAGAGCCGTCAACGTCCGCGTCGGCCATGATGATCACCTTGCCGTAGCGCAGCTTTTCTATGTTGAAATCCTCGCCGATGGAGGTACCGAGAGCCGCCACCACAGGCATCAGCTTTTCATTGCCGTACACCTTGTCAATGCGCGCCTTTTCCACGTTGAGCATTTTTCCCCAAAGCGGAAGAATGGCTTGATACCTTGCGTTTCTTCCCTGCTTTGCCGAGCCTCCCGCAGAATCTCCCTCCACGATGTAAAGCTCCGTAAGAGTGTTGTCCTTGTCGTAGCAGTCGGATAATTTTCCCGGCAGAGAAGCGCTGTCCATTGCGGATTTTCTCCGTGCGGTTTCCCTTGCCTTTTTTGCCGCCTCTCTTGCCTTTTGAGCGTTTACGGCTTTGTCGAAAACGAGCCGCGCCTGTTCGGGATTTTCCTCCATGTAGCACATCAGCTTTTCGTTTACGATATCCTCTATCATCGGGCGCACTTCCGGATTACCCAAACGTCCCTTTGTCTGTCCCTCAAATTCGCAGTCTGTGAGCTTTACGGAAATGATCGCCGTAAGACCTTCTCTCACGTCGTCGCCTACCAGCTTGTCCGCGTTGTCCTTTATCAGATTGAATTTCTTTCCGTACTCGTTTATGACCTTGGTAAGAGCGTTCTTGAATCCGTTTTCGTGAGTGCCGCCGTCAACGGTGTGAATATTGTTGGCGAACGAGCGTATATCCTCGTTGTAGGAATCGTTCCACTGCAAAGCTATCTCCGCCGCGGAATCTCCCTTTGTCCCGCTTAAATATATCACCCTGTCCGAAAGGGGATCCAGTCCCTTTACCGTGTGTATATGCTCAACGAACTGTCTTATTCCCCCCTCGTAATGGAGAGTTTCCGACTGTATGTTATCATCGTCCCGCAGATCTGAAAAGACTATTTTCACGCCCGCGTTCAGAAATGCCTGCTCTCTCAGTCTTTTCAGCAGCACCTCGTATTCGTAAACGGTAGTTTCCGTAAATATTTCGGGATCCGCCTTAAATTTAACGCACGTACCCTTTTCGGAGGTCTTTCCGATTATTTTTATTTCCTCGTCGTATTTGCCGCCGCCGTAAAATTTCTGATAATATATGTTTTCCCCGTCCTTTACCGTAAGCTCCAGCCATTCGGAAAGGGCGTTTACAACGGACGCGCCCACGCCGTGAAGTCCTCCCGCGACCTTATATCCGCCGCCGCCGAACTTTCCTCCCGCGTGCAGGATCGTATATACCACCGTAGCTGCGGAAATGCCCTCCTTAGGGTGAATACCCACCGGAATGCCTCTTCCGTTGTCGCTTACTTCTATAACGTCGTCCTTTAATATATTCACCTTTATTTCCGTGCAGTATCCCGCAAGAGCCTCGTCTATAGCGTTGTCCACTATCTCGTAAACAAGGTGATGAAGTCCCCTCGGACCCGTAGAGCCGATGTACATACCCGGTCTTTTTCTGACCGCTTCCAGACCCTCCAGTACCTGTATCTGACTTTCGTCGTAATTGCTATCGTTTTTGATATCTGACATAAAACCGAACCATCCTTATCAAATTATACTTATCGTAATATATAAAATATTATTTACTTAAAGTTATATTTATTGACCCCGCATCTTTTTGATATCGTAGCGGGGGACACCGCAGAGATAAAAACTCTTTCCTTTTCATCTCTCACAGTCACCGTAAACGACCGAGGCATATCATAGGAAACATAAACGGCAGACTTTCTTTTCCCCGCCGCCGCAAGGTAATCCCTGGTTGTCCTGCCCACGGAGGTATTTTCAATATCGAAAACACCTATAATATCGCACGATCTGACAGCCGTGCCGTTGCCCAGATGAATATACAGCTTTTATTCCTCCTTAACGCCCGATATTCTTCCGTTTCTGACGGAAAAAATTTTCCCGTGAAATTTATTTAACACTCGCCTGTCGCAGCAGGTTATAAAAACCTGCATACCGTCCGTATTTGACAGCACGAAGCCTTGTCTTGCCGCGTCCAGCTCGCTGAGAACGTCGTCGAGGAGCATGACCGGAGCTTCTCCCGTCTGTTCCTTGATTATCCTTGCCTGAGCCATTTTCATCACCAGAGCCGCGCTTCTCTGCTGACCCTGAGAGCCGAACTCTCTCACCGAAAGTCCGTTTATCACGGCTGCCACGTCGTCCCTGTGGACGCCGCAGGTGGTGTAGCCTGCCTTGATATCGTCCCGCACGCTGCTTTTGAGCCTTTGGTAATAAATATCCGCCAGCTCTCCCTCGTGATCGGTGCGCCCCTCAAGGCTTTTGTATATAGTAGACTGATAGTATAAATTTAATTTTTCTTTACCATCAGTAATATTATCGTATAAACTATTTGTATAAACATTAAGATTATTACAGTAAGTATCGCGAATAACGGAAATATAAGCGCCCGTTTTTGCTATCTGAACGTCCCAGACGTCAAGCTCCTTTGATATCTCGTTTTCGCTTGCCGATTTTCCGCCGAAAGCAATATTTTTTATCAGAGCGTTTCTCTGACCGAGCAGATCCTCGTACTTGTTAAGCGCGTAAACAAAGGATCTTTTAAGCTGAGAAGCGGACAGGTCGATAAAATTTCTTCTGTTTTCGGGAGATCCTTTGGTAAGGCTAAGATCCTCCGGCGTAAACACCACGCATTTTAAGCACCCGAACAGACGGGACAGCAGCGGCAGCCTTACGCCGTTAAGGGCAATGCTTTTATCCTTTAAGCTTCCCCGCGCCACAGAAAACTCAATATCCTGGATCCTTACCGAATTTTCGAATTTGAGCTTTATCTCGGCTTTATCCTTGTCAAACCCGATAAAATCCCTTTCTCTCGTGCCTCTGAAGGAGCGGCATCCCGTCATGAGCCAGAGGGCTTCGATAAAATTGGTCTTGCCTTGAGCGTTATCGCCGCACAGCACGTTCATTCTCTCATGGGGGATAATATCCACCCTTGAAAGATTTTTATAGCCGTCGGCTTCAACGCTTTTAACGATCATTCTCTCCCGACCTCCAGAACGAGGGAAACGCCGTCCGAATCTATCCTTATCACGTCGCCTTCTCTGATCTTTTTTCCTCTTGCGGTGCAGATCTCGCCGTTGACGCTTACCGTCCCGCCGGTTATAACAGCTTTAGCCTCCGAGCCTATGGAAACCGCCCCGGAAAATTTCAGAAGCTGATCCAGCTTGATATATTCGGTGCTTATATTCACCTTTTCTTTTTTTTCGGACATATGATTTTCCTCCGTCAAGAAGCAAGAATTTTAAGAAGCAAGAAGCAAGAGGTTTTTTACTTTTGAATGCTCCCGAACCCTGCCGGCTTTCGGGAATGCTCCTAACCCTCCGCCCTTCGGCGGTTTGTTTTGACTTAACATATTAGGTTAGAGGACAGCGGGTTTTTAGCTTGAATACTCCCGACCCTGCCGGCTTTCGGGAATGCTCCCGACCCCCTCCGGCTTTCGGAACGCTCTCTACCCCTCCGCCTTTCGGCGGTTAAATTTATGAAATGCCCGCATTTCATAAATTTAACAATGCCGCCCGATATTAAGGGGTTTTCTTTTTTTGTGCGGACGGATAGTTTTTCGGTTTATCCTTTTTTTTGTCGGGCGGCATTTTTTTTCGTGCTTCGTCGCTTTTTTGCTTTGGCGGCTCGTTTGTTACTTGCTGCCTGCGGCAGCTAAGGGCGCTGCCCTTAAACCCGCAAGGGCTCTGCCCTTGACCCGCAACCTTTGAAAAGGTTGACCAAACTTTTGCCTTGCCGTGTTTTGCTCTTGGATTTTTATTTGAACGGTCATTTGCCTTTTTTTCTTTTTTCTTTTGTTCTTTTGTTTTTTCTTTTTTTTGTTTTGTTTTTCTTTGTTTGTTTTTTCTTTTTTATTTTTTACCCCTCGTTCTTCAGCCTTACCGGCAGCACAAGGAATGTATATGCGTCCCCGTCTGCGGGAACTATCTTCATCGGTGAAAGTCCGCCGTTGAGCAGCATTCTCACCTTATCCGATTCCGATGCCTTAAGCGCGTCCAGCAGATACCTGCAATTAAATCCTATATCCACCTTATTGCCCGTAATATCCGCCCCGAACACGTCCGACAGCTTGCCCAGCGCAGTCGAGCAGTTTATTTTTACCTGACCGTCGCCGAACGTACATTTTACGGGAGCCTTTGTCTGCTCCACTATCAGCAGCGAGCATCTTTCAAGGCTTGCTATAAGATCCTTCGTACTAAGTATTATCTCCGTTGAATAATTCGTCGGAATAGATCCCTTATAATTATGGAACTCTCCCTCCAGGAGCCTTGAGATCACCATATATCCGCCGATCTCGAAAACAATATGCTTTTTTGAAACATACATATTGACGTTATTTTCGCCGTCGTCCTTCAGCAGCTTCGAAACCTCCGAAAGAGCCTTTGACTTCACCACGAAATGATATCTGTCGTCCGTATTGAGCTTTTCCGTTCTCACAGCCAGTCTGAACCCGTCGATAGCCACCAGATTGAATATCCCGTCCTGTATATCGAACAGCTCACCTGTCAGTATTGGCTTATTATCCGACATTGATACAGCGAATATTGTCTGGCTTATCATATTTTTCAAAAGTCCCTGGGGCAGCGTAAGCGTATCCGACTTATCGTAATCCGGTATCGACGGATAATCGTCCGCCGCCAGCGCGAGAATATTATACTCCGCGTCGCCGCCCTTGATAGTGGTTTTCAGCTTATCGTCTATCTCCACCGACACTTTTTCCGACGGCATCTTCCTTATTATCTCGGAAAACAGCTTGGCGTTCACGGTAAATTCTCCGTGATCCTCCGACTCCACCTCTATTTTCGTCTGAATGCCAAGCTCCATATCGTAGCCGGTAAGCTCCAGAACGTTTCTGTCCAAATACATCTTTATGCCCTCCAGAGCCGTAAGGGGAGATTTCACCGGTACGGCTCTCGACACATTTACAACAGCCTCATTGAGGACTGACTGACTGCAAATAAACTTCATTATCCTTGATCCTTCCTTAAAAAAATATATTCCTTTATGCTTTACCGTTCCGTAACCCGTCTGCCCCAAACCTTACAATTTGATTACACACACATTACAAAACAAAAACATATAATAAATAAACAGTAATAGTAATAGGCGTGTTGAAACTACCGAATATCCCCTCTACCCCTTATTTTTCGGTAATTCTTTTTCCACCGTCCGCCACCGAAATTTTTACGAATTTGCCGAAAATCTTACAAAACGTTAACAAACGATTACAAACTCGTTGAAACCGTTGAAATTTTCCTTAAAATTCGTTGAAACTTTCCGAAATTTCGTTGAAATCCTTTTTCCTCTCACGACCCAATTCAAAATTCTGTTGAAACCTCCGAATAATACTCTCCGTAAAACCAAAATGTAACAACTTGTAACTGTTTTGTAATCTTATTTTTTTCATATTTTTGTTTTGAACAGACTTTTCAACATGATGTTGAAAAGTGTTGATATAACTTTTTGTAAAATTACACATCAAGTATAATTATATATAAATTAAACCTAATGTAAAATAAAATCATATCATAAAAGATCCCAAAACGGTAAAAAACAGCCATAAAAGGAAAATGTTGAAAGCCGTTGAAACATCTTCGCTCAAAAAAACAAAGCGTCCTCTGTCCGGCGCTTAACGGGCGGACGCCGCTAAACCGTGTAACGTCTGACAGAAGCCTCGCCTCCTCCGCGAATGTTTCTGATAATATCCTCAACGGTCTCCTTAGTCCTTGAATCGGAGCTTACAGCCGCGCCGATGCTTTCTATATAAAAAGAAACCGTAGAGTGATTTTTCCCCCCCAGCTCCGCGCCTATGTTCTGAAGCGAAAGCTGCGTAATATCTTTCATAACGTAAGCCGCGATCTTCCTCGCCGTTGAGATCTGGGAAGAACGCTTGGAGCTTTTGATATCCTCGGGACTTACCCCGTAAACTCCGGCGACCTCACTGATTATCCTGTCCGCCGTAACGGGGGAGGGGGATTCGTCGCTGAGTATCTCTCTTATGGCGTTCTGCGCCTGCGCCAGAGTGGGAGGAGTACCTATAAGGTGCTGTGAGGCTTTAAGCTTTTTAACGCAGCCCTCGAGCTGCCTTATATCGGTTTTTAGCCTTGTGGCGATGCAGTCTACCACGTCGTCTGTCAGAATAAGGTCGAGCAGATCGGCTTTTCTTCTGATAATGGCGGCTCTCGTTTCAAAATCCGGAATGGTAATGTCCGCTATAAGACCCCATTCAAAGCGCGTTCTGATCCTCTCCTCCAGCGTTTTTATGTCTTTCGGAGGCCTGTCCGAGGTAAGGACTATCTGCTTGCCCTGTGAGTGGAGCTGGTTGAACGTGTGGAAAAATTCCTCCTGCGTGGATTCCTTTCCCGATATAAAATGTATATCGTCCACCAGCAGAACGTCGGCGCTTCTGTATTTGTTGCGGAAAGCCGGAGTGTCCTGCACCTTGATGGCGTTGATAAGCTCGTTTGCAAAGGCTTCTCCCGTAACGTATACCACGTTGGTCTGCGGCTCGTTTTCCTTTATGGCGTAGGATATGGCGGATAAAAGGTGAGTTTTGCCCAGACCGGACGGACCGTGTATAAAAAGGGGGTTGTAAGCTCCGCCTCTTTTTTTTGATACCGCAATGCAGGCGGCGTGTGCGAACTCGTTTGATCTTCCCACGATAAAGGTATCGAACGTGTATTCGTATTCCGCTTTGGAGATCAGCCTGTCCAGCTCCTCTTGTTTTTTCTGCGATTCCATATCTCCGGAGCCGTTATTTTCTTCTTCGTCCGTTTCCGAGGCTTCCACCGATATATCAACCTCAAATCCCATTATATTGAGAAAAGCCTCTTTAAGGAGATTCAAGTAATTTTTCTCTATAATACCCTTTTGAAAAGCGGACTGAACGCTGAAATAAGCGCAGCTCCCGTCCATTTTAACGGGTTTCATCGAGCATATCCACATTTCGTAAGCGACCGTGGTAAGCTCCTCGTTGACGACCTTAACGTGTATATAGTCGAGGATCTTTTCAAATACCTCGTCAAAAGATTTCATAAAAGCCTCCTTGATAGAAGACGCCGTGCAAAACGGCGAACAATACTATATTAGATTATACCACATCTGATAAAAAAAAGCAAGTAATTTTGATGAAAAATCCATAAAAACAGCAATTTTTTTCAAAGCGCTTTTTTCGGCGGGCGGAGGGCGCGGTGCGCATTGGGCGATACGGAAAACAGAGCGAAGAAAAAAAATTGTGAAAATTTAAGAAAAACACTTGACAGAAGACCTATGTTTGAGTTATACTATATATTTGATAGGGTGTTTCCCGATAAAATAAAAAGCTAAGGAGGAGAAGAAATTGAAAAGAACATATCAGCCTAAAAAGCTCCACAGAAAAAAAGAGCACGGCTTTATGAAAAGAATGTCCACAAAGAACGGCCGTAAGGTGTTGTCCCGCAGAAGAGCAAAGGGCAGAAAGATGCTCTCGTACTGACGCGGTTCAGTGCATTTTCGGGAGCTTATGACCACAAAGCGCAAAGCAGTTTGTGGTCATATTTTTTAGAAACCGGAGATCGTTTGGGAAAACGTTTATTTCAGGCAGCGTTCCGTGCGTAAGACCGCGCATGATTTAAGGAGAGAAAAAGATGCTCTATACTGTAAAGCTGAACAACAATAAGGATTTTGTCAGACTGTACGGCAAGGGAGCTTTCGTATCAAGCAGGATGTGTACGGTTTATTACCGCAGGAACGGAAAGAAAATAAACAGGATAGGCATATCGTCGGGAAAGAAGATAGGCTGCGCCGTCAAGCGCAACAGAGCAAGACGGGTAATAAGGCAGGCATACCGTGAAAACGAAGATAAATTTCCCATTGGATACGATATGGTAATAAGCGCAAGAAAGGGCTGCACCGAGTGCAAGTCCTATCATATATCGGGATTTTTCAGGAAAAGGGTAATACCCGCCATGAAGGATCCCGCCATGCAGAAAAGACAGGCGGTAAAATGACGCCCATAGATAAGATAAGCGGCTTGATAAAAGAGCTGTTGATACTGCTCATAAAATTTTACAAGAGGTTCATATCCTCGAATCTTCCCCCTCGGTGCAGATATTACCCGTCCTGCTCGTCCTACGCGATGGAAGCGGTGGGAAAGCACGGGGCGCTGAAAGGAACTCTGCTTGCGGCGGGGAGAATACTAAGGTGCAATCCCTTTTCAAGAGGAGGAGTGGATAAGGTACCCGACAGCTTTGACCTGTATCGCTACTTCTGCGGCAGACCGTACGAGGAAATAAGATACAGATGTAAGGGCAGAGAACAGAACAAAACAACGGAGGAATAATAAAAACAATGGGATTTATCTCGGAACTTATAGGAATACCCTTAGGCTGGATAATGCGGCTTATATATTCCGTGTGCAAAAACTACGCCTTGTCGCTGCTGATATTCACGGTAATAATGCGTCTTGTTATCTTCCCCCTGTCGGTAAAGCAGCAGAAATCCGTGGCGGCTATGTCGGCAATAAACCCGAAGCTGGAGCGGCTGAAAAAGCAGTACGCCAATAATCCAAATAAGCTCCAGGAGGAGCAGATGAAGCTGTATGCCGAGGAAAATATAAACCCCATGGCGTCCTGCCTGCCGATGATACTTCAGCTTGTGTTCCTCTACGGCGTGTTCGATGTGGTGTACCGTCCGCTTACTCATATAGTGGGACTCGGAAAAAGCACGGTGGAAACGCTGAAGAATACCGTATCGACCTTGTTTGAGGGCAACAGCTACTTCAGATCCAGACCGGAGATATATATAATCCAGACCGCCAACGACAACCCGGGCATATTCGACGGTGTTGAGGGCGTGACCGCCGACATGATACAGAAGATCGGCGATTTCGACAACAAGCTGTTCGGTCTTGTGGATATAGGCGCGCTGCCGAAAAGCGTGCTCGGCGGAGAAACGGTATGGGACGCGTCGGCGGTGGCGCTGCTGCTTATCCCCGTATTATCGGGACTTATCCAGCTAATAATGACATTATACAGCACCGCGAAGCAGAAAAAGCTCAATCCCGATTCCGCGGCGCAGATGGGCAGCATGAACATGATGATGTATATGTTCCCCATAATGTCCGTGTGGATGGCGTATTCCTTCCCCGCAGCCATAGGCTACTACTGGATATGCTCGTCGCTGGTGGGACTTGCCCAGTCCGTGGTACTCAACAAGGTATATACTCCCGAATATGTGGCTAAGCTTGTTGAAAAGGATAAGCTTAAAAACAAAAATAAGAAGCGTTCGGCGTTTATGGAAAAGTATAACGAAATGCTGAAGGAGCAGCTTGAACAGCAAAGCGGCGGCAGCAGCAATAAAAGCAAGATATCCTCATCTCCCCTTATGACCGATCCGGAAACGGGGGAGGAGATAAAAATGTCCAAGGCTCAGATGAAAGAATACGAGCGTAAAATAATAGCGGAAGCCCGCCGCAGACAAGCGGAAAAATACGGCGACGAATACAGCGAGGACGATTGAAATATTCCCTTTGAAAATCAAATTCTCTAAAAAGGAGCGTTAAGTATGAAAAAGGAATTCACCGCAAACACCGTCGAGGAAGCAAAGGATCTTGCAGCAAGCGAGTTCGGAGCTGACAGGAGCAAAATAACCTTTACAGTTATCGAGGAAGAGAAAAAAGGGATCCTCGGTATAGGCAAAAAAGACGCCAGGGTGCTTGCCGAATACGAGCCGTCAAAGGCGGAGATCGCTTCGGAATATATCAAAAGGATACTTTCCTGCATGGGAATAGACGCTCAGCTTGAGGTAACGGAAAACGAGGACGGAGCGCTTATAGATATTTCCGGCGATACGACCGGAGCTATAATCGGCAGAAGAGGAGAAACTCTCGATTCGCTCCAGTATCTGGCTTCAATGGCGGCAAATAAGGCTGATAAGGAATATTACAGAATAAATCTCGATAGCTGCGGCTACAGAGAAAAGCGCAAGGCTGCTCTCGAGGAGCTTGCAAGAAAGATATCCAGAAGCGTGCTTAAAACCGGCAGAACGTCGACCTTAGAGCCGATGAACCCTTATGAAAGGCGTATAATCCATGCCGCAGTGGGGGAAATAGAGGGAGTTATCTCGAAAAGCACAGGCGAAGAGCCTTACAGAAAGGTAGTAATATCCTCCGTCAGCGGCAAAGGCGAGCGCAGAGGAGGCAAAAGGGGAGAAAAACCCTACCGCCGGGAACAGAAAAGGGAGTTCAAGCCGGGATCTATGGATCTTATGAAAACTTCCTTTGAAAAGGATTATAAAAAACCCAAGCCGGAGGATACCATGACCGACGGAGATCTTTACGGTAAAATTGACGTATGACGATAACATGGGGATCCCTCGGGCACCGAAAGGCTGTTGCTTTGTGTAATGCAACAGCCTTTGTTTATAGTTTTGTGTAATAAAGGAGAGATAAAAATGTTCCAAGGATCGGCTATAGCCGCCCTTTCCACTCCGAGAGCCGCGGGAGGCATAGCGGTGATAAGGATATCGGGAGAAAAAGCCTTAGAGATAGCGGGAAAGGTGTTCAGACCCGTTTCTTCCGAAAAGACGCCCGCCGAAATGGAGGGTTATACCTGCGCTTACGGCAAATTCATTTACCTGGGCGAGGAGATCGACGACGGGATACTTACGGTGTTCAAGGCTCCCAGATCCTATACGGGAGAAGATACGGCGGAGCTTTCCTGCCACGGGGGACTGTACGTGACCGAACGCATTCTCCGCGCCCTTTACGAAAACGGAGCGGTCCCCGCCGCCCCGGGAGAGTTTACCAAAAGAGCCTTTCTCAACGGCAAAATAAGCCTTACCCAGGCGGAAGCCGTGATGGATATAATATCCGCCCAAGGGAGAGCCTATCACCGCAGGGCGGAAAATGTGCGCGAGGGTGCGCTTTACCGCAGGATAAGCGAGTATACCGGCAAGCTGCTGGATCTCCTTGCCGCAGTGGACGCTTGGGTGGACTATCCCGAAGAGGATATTCCCGAGGTAGACGGTGCAAATATGATAAATACCCTTTCCGATATTCTTAGGGGACTTGAAGCCGCCTCTTCGGAGTACGACAATACAAAAATACTCAGAGAGGGGATAGATGCGGTCATTGCGGGCAAACCCAACGTGGGAAAAAGCACTCTCATGAACGCCCTTTCCGGCTGCGAAAGGAGCATTGTCACCGATATAGCGGGAACTACCAGAGATATCGTAGAAGAGAGCGTGCGTATGGGCGATATTATCCTGAAGCTGTCCGATACCGCAGGGATCCGCGAAACGGAGGATATAGTCGAGGGCGCGGGGATCCAACGGGCGAAAAAGCGCATGGAAACGGCGGATCTTGTAATAGCGGTCTTTGACAGCACCGCCCCTTTCGATAAGGACGACAGGGAGCTGACGAGCTTCTGCAAAAGGCTTTCCGTCAAAACCGCAGCCTGTATCAACAAGACCGACAGCAGTCTTTCCGATACCGCCGCGCTGAAAAAAGAGCTGTCCGAATGCTTTGACAATGTGATAGAGATATCGGCAAAAAACGGCGTCGGTATAGATGATTTACAAAAAGTATTATCTGATATGTTTATAACAAACAGTAATACAGTTGACGAAATAACCGTCAACGAACGCCAGAAGCAGTGTCTTGACAGGGCGGCAGCCTGCGTAAGAGAGGCAATGGAAGCGGTCAATGAAAGCGTTACCCTCGACGCGGTCAATATAATCCTTGACGAAGCGCTCAACGCTCTGAACGAGCTGACGGGGGAGAGAGCGGAGGAAGCTGTAATAAACAAGGTTTTCTCCAATTTCTGCGTAGGAAAATGATCGTCCGCCAAAATAAAGAACGCAAGGATATGATGATATAATGGAAAAATATTTTATGGAGAGCTTCGACGTGGCTGTTGTCGGGGGAGGTCATGCGGGAGTTGAAGCAGCGCTGGCGGCGGCTCGTCTGGGAGCGAAAACCGCAATGTTCACCATTTCTCTCGACGCCATAGCCAATATGCCCTGCAACCCCTCCATAGGGGGAACGGCAAAAGGTCATCTTGTAAGAGAGATAGACGCTCTGGGCGGGCAGATGGGAAAAACCGCCGATAAATGCTTTATCCAGAGCCGAATGCTCAACAGAGGAAAGGGACCCGCCGTGCACAGTCTGCGGGTGCAGGCTGACAGGGTAAAATATCACGAGCTGATGAAAAAAATATGCGAGGATCAGGAAAATCTCGACATAAAGCAGGCGGAGGTTTCGGAAATACTTGCGGAAAACGGAACGGTAACGGGGATAGTCACCTCTCTCGGAGCGGTGTACGGCGCAAAAAAAGTGATAATCGCCACTGGTACCTATCTGAAAGGAGTTATCCATGTAGGCGGCGTTTCTTATGAAAGCGGACCGGACAGCACTCTTCCCGCAAGATACCTTTCCGCTTCCTTGGAAAAACTGGGAGTGACTCTCCGCCGCTTCAAAACGGGAACGCCTTCAAGGGTGCATAAAAACAGCATAGATTTTTCCGTTCTGGAGCGGCAGGACGGCGATGATGATATACAGCCTTTTTCCTTTGAAACCGAGCGGGAGGGACTGACAAACGCCGTTTCCTGCTATACCGCCTACACCAACGAGGAAACTCACCGTGTAATAAGGGAAAATATCGGGCGCTCTCCTCTTTATTCGGGCAGGATACACGGCGTGGGACCGCGCTACTGTCCATCCATTGAAGATAAGATAATGAGATTTTCCGAACGTCCGCGGCATCAGCTTTTTATAGAGCCGATGGGTCTTACCACCGACGAATATTATTTGCAGGGAATGTCCTCCTCCCTGCCGGAGGACGTGCAGATAAAATTTCTCCGCACAATAAAGGGACTGGAAAACGTTCGGGTAATGCGAAACGCGTATGCCATCGAATACGACTGCTGCGATCCGCAGGAGCTGCGCCACACTCTTGAATTCAAGAAAATACCGGGACTTTACGGAGCGGGGCAGTTCAACGGCACTTCGGGATACGAGGAAGCGGCTGCGCAGGGACTTATAGCGGGGATAAACGCCGCCCTTTCCGTCAAAGGGGAGGAGGAACTGACCCTGCCCCGTTCGTCTTCCTACATAGGCACGCTTATCGACGATCTTGTTATCAAGGGATGCACCGACCCGTACCGTATGATGACGGGCAGAAGCGAATACCGTCTGATCCTGCGGCAGGACAACGCGGACGAGCGTCTTACCCCCATAGGTCATAGGATAGGTCTGATATCCGGCGAACGCTATGAAAAATTTCTGGAAAAGCAGCGGCAGATATTCGATGAAATAGACCGTGCAAGGAGCAAAACCGTTTCCCCGTCGGAGAAGCTTAACTCTTTTCTTGAGGCAAAGGGAACGGCTGCGCTGAAAAATCCCGTAAAAATGTCCGATCTGATAAAACGCCCTCAGATATCCTACGACGATCTGGCTCCCTTTGACAGCGAACGCCGTCAGCTCTCCTACGAGGTCAGAGAGCAGGTGGGACTGAAGATCGAATACGAGGGTTATATCGCGCGGCAGCTTGCGGAGGTGGAGCACGTAAAAAAGCTGGAGGAGAAACGCCTGCCGAAGGATACGGATTATAAAAGCATAAAGGGACTGAGCCTTGAAGCGGCGGAAAAGCTCGGCCGCATTCAGCCGGAAAATATAGGACAGGCAAGCCGGATATCCGGCGTGTCGCCCGCCGACGTCAGCGTGCTTATAATCTGGCTTTCAAAGCAGGGAACAAAATAAAAGAAGACATCTCCGATTTTATCTCTTGAGTAAAAAATGTTCCACGTGGAACATTTTTACGGAGCATTGTCCGCCGGCGTCAGCGTACTCGTAAAAATCAAGCCGCAGGCTTGCCCCTCTTACTTCTTACCTCTTATTTCTTACTTCTAACAGGAGGATTTATGATAGCAAATTATAACGAATTTTGCAGCGAGCTTCTCAAATGCGGCTTTTCCATGGGAGGAGGCAGCAGCAAGGGAATATTCGCCCTTATCCCGTACAATTGGGAGGAGCAGGAATTTCTCGACGTTCCCGCAAAATGGCACACGGGCGATCCCGAAACCGACCCGTGGGAATGGAGAATGCGCGTTCTCGAGGAGCGGGTCGATATTGCATATTCAAAGCTGTTTTTCAATGGCGCGGGGTACATAACCAAGGAATGGTATCCCTATTTTATTTCGGTACGCAGGCGGGGAAAGAGCTTTGAAGAGGCGTACCGCGACGGAGAATTGAGCCATGAAGCAAAGATAATTTACGATACCGTTTCGGGAAACGGTGCGGCGGCTCTCCACGAGATAAAGCTCCTGGGCGGTTTCGGAAAGGACGATAAAAGCCGTTTTGACAAAGCGGTCGTACAGCTCCAGATGAAAATGTATATCACAATGTGCGGCAGAACGGTCAAGCGCGGCAGCTCGGGCAATCCGTACGGCTGGAACGTGACCGTTTTCACCACCCCCGAAAATTATTTCGGCGAGGATCTTATCGCCGGCGGAATGAGCATTCCGCAAAACGAAGCGGAGGAGAAGATCCGCAGTCAAATACTGAAATTAAATCCGGAGGCTGATGAAAAGAAAATCAAAAAATTTATCTTTGGATAAATGTTCCACGTGGAACAAAAACTGTCAGAAGTAAGAGTAGCAAGACAGGGGCTTGATATGATTTATTTTGATTTATAGAATATGAGGTGAATGAAATGACGGTACTGCCCTATGACGAGTTTGCGAAAATGATGAAAAGCGCAGGGATCGGCATAAACCGTGAAAAATATGGGTTGTTCGATAAATATGCCGAAATGCTGACCGAATGGAACAGATCCGTAAATCTTACGGGGATAACCGACCCTGCGGGAATATCGGAAAAGCATTTTCTGGACAGCCTGCTGATTTTCGCGCATTGCCGTATTCCCGAAAATTCATCGGTGATAGACGTGGGAACGGGGGCGGGATTTCCCGGACTTCCCATGAAAATTTACCGTCCCGATCTGAAAGTGACGCTGCTTGACAGCCTGATGAAAAGGGTGAATTTTCTGAAAGCGGTATCGGATAAAATATCGGAGAACGATCCGAAATACGCGGCGGTCTGCATTCACGGCAGAGCCGAGGATCTGGGCAGAGATCCAAAGCACCGTGAGAAATACGATATGGCTGCGGCAAGGGCGGTGGCTGCTCTTCCCGTTCTTGCGGAATACTGTCTGCCGCTGGTGAGGACGGGCGGCAGCTTTATAGCCATGAAAGGACCCAACGAGGATCTGAAAGCGGGGGAGAGGGCGGTCAAGGCTCTCGGAGGGGAGATAGCCGAGATCCGCGAGCTTGCTCTTCCGTGCGGCGACAGGCGTGTGATAGCCGTCGTAAAAAAAATATCAGCCACGACGACAAAATATCCCCGCAGCAGCGGTCAGATTTCCAAAAAATCAATTTGATCGGCTTGCAAAGTCTTGCATTAAGCGGAGGAAAGTCGGATAATCCCGAAAACAAATTCTTTATTTTTATCATAAAGGGTATTATAATAGTATTATAAAAAAGCGCGGAAAAGTACGCCGCTTTGAAAGGAATGATACTATGGCGATACCCTTTAAGTTTAAATTTCTGGACGATCTCGGCAGCATGGTCATGAATGAAAAAATCGCGGGCAAGGTCGTTGAGATCGACATTGACAGGATATACCCAAATCCGAATCAGCCGAGAAAAATATTCAATCAGCCGGAGCTTGAGGAGCTGGCGGCAAGCATCAGGGCAAACGGGATAATTCAGCCGGCAGTGGTCAGGCGGATCGATATGGGTTACGAGCTTATAGCCGGAGAAAGACGGCTGAGAGCGGCAAGACTGTGCGGCATGAACAGCATTCCCTGTATAATTGTCGAAACGACCGAGCGCGGTTCGGCGATGATGTCCCTTGCGGAAAATATGCAGCGCAAGGATCTGAATTTCTTTGAAGAAGCCGAAGCCATCAGCATTATGATAGAGCTTTTCGGCTACACGCAGGAGGACGTTGCAAGCCGCCTCGGCAAATCCCAGTCAACCATTGCAAACAAGATGAGGCTTTTGAAAATTCCCCGCTCGGAACGTATGCTCATGATAGACTACGGCTTTACCGAGCGCCATGCAAGGGCGCTGCTTGCGGTGGAATCGCCAGAAATGAGGATAAACATCATCAACGAGATCTATCGGCGCAAGCTGAATGTGGAAAATACGGAACGGCTTATCGAAAGCATGAACAAGCGTTCAAAGGAATATCAGCGTATCCGCAGGTGCAGGGGAGCGTTCAGAGATGTGCGCTTATTTGTCAACACCATCAACCATGCGGTGGAGGTCATGCAGGCGGCGGGTATAAACGCTCAGGTGAAGAAAAACTGCGAAAGCGAATACATAGAATACATCGTCCGAATCCCCTCGGACAGAGCGGCGGGAGGAGCGGACTCTGCCGGCGCCGTACGGTAAAGTGCAGAAATGTTCCACGTGGAACATTTTGCGGAATATTGTAAAAAGACTGCGGCGAAAAATATCACAATATAAGAATGTTCCACGTGGAACATTCTTTTTTTATGACCTTTGTCAATTGCTTTTTGACGGGAAAGATGATATAATGAAATTGTAACGGATAAAACGACAGATCTTGCCTTTCCGTCGGGTCTTCTGCCGATTTTTGAAAGTGATTTTATGTAATAAGGAATGGTATAATGAGTAGAATAATTGCGGTCGCCAATCAAAAAGGCGGCGTGGGAAAATCCACGTCGGTGGTCAATCTCGCCGCTTCTGCGGGAATAAGAGGACAGAAAGTGCTGTGCATTGACATGGATCCTCAGGGAAATACCACCAGCGGATTCGGCATAAAAAAGAAATCGGTGGACGTCACGGTTTACGATATCCTCATGGGCAGCAGACGGATATCCGAGGGAATAGTCGAAACGGACTTCAAAAACGTTTCGGTGATATGCAGCACCTCCGCGCTGGCGGGAGCCGATATAGAGCTTGTAAATCTGGACAACAGATCCAACAGGCTGAAAATGCAGCTTTTGACGGTAAAAAACGATTATGATTATATTTTCATAGACTGTCCGCCCTCTTTATCGCTGCTGACCGTGAACGCGCTGTGCGGGGCGGATTCCGTGCTTATCCCGCTTCAGTGCGAGTATTATTCGCTGGAGGGCCTTTCGCAGCTTGTGGAGTCCATAAGACGGGTAAAGCAGCATTACAATCCCAATATCGACATTGACGGGATCGTTTTCACAATGTTCGATTCCCGTCTTAATCTTACGAGCCAGGTGGTGGCGGAGGTTCAGAAGCATTTTCCGAAAAAGGTGTACCGCACCGTCATCCCCAGAAACGTTAAGCTGTCGGAGGCTCCCAGCTTCGGCAAACCCGTCGTCTATTACGACAGGACGTCAAGAGGGGCGGAGGCTTACGAGAAGCTGACGGAGGAAATGCTCAGCCGTCACGGGGTCAAATTCTCAAAGCCCAAGCCGAGCGTGAAAAAGGTCACGGTCAGAGTGGGAAAATGACCGTTTGAAAAAACGGATAAAAAAGGCGGACCGCCTAAAAGGAGTTGATTGAAATGGCGCTTGGTTCGGGACTGGACGCGTTGTTTGAGGATAATTCTATGCAGAGTAAGGACGTTCAGACCTTGCGTATGTCGGAGATAGAGCCTAACAGAGCTCAGCCGAGAAAAAATTTCGACGAGGAAACTATAAGAAATCTTGCGGAATCTATCAGGGATCACGGACTGATACAGCCTATAATAGTTCGTCCCATGTCCAACGGGATAACATATCAGATCGTGGCGGGGGAGAGAAGATGGAGAGCCTGCCGTATTCTGGGAATGTCCGAGGTACCCGTCATTATACGGAGCATGGACGACAGGGAGGCTTCACAGCTTGCGATAATCGAAAATATACAGCGGGACGACTTAAATCCCGTTGAGGAAGCCATGGCGTACAGGGAACTTACGGAGAAATACGACATGACGCAGGAGGTCCTTGCAAAGGCTATGGGAAAATCCCGTCCGTACATCGCAAATTCCATGAGGCTGCTGACGCTGCCCGAAGAGGTGGTGGAGATGCTCAGGAACGGGAATATTACGGCGGGTCACGCAAAGGCGCTCATGTCCATAGGCAATGAGCAGAAAATATTGCAGGCTGCGGATACCGTCGTCAGCGAAAAGCTCAGCGTCCGCCAGACCGAAAAGCTCGCCGCAAAATTAAACGGCGGAAATGTTTCACGTGAAGAAAAGATGGACAAGCGGACGAAAAATTATTTTACGGAAATGGAGCTGAGCCTTAAGGAGAGGATCGGGCGGCGGATCAAGATATCCGGCAATCCCGACGGCAGCGGCAAGGTGACCTTGAGCTTTAATGACAAGGATGATCTGGAAAGGTTTGCCACTCAGCTTATCCTGCTCGAAAGCGGGGTTTGCGACGGCTTAGGCAAATAAGGGGGAAATGACTGCGAAGAAAGGCTGAGCCTTTACCCTTGCCGACGTCTACGGTGTGTAAGGGTAATTCGGCTTCCGGGACGAGAAATTCTTCCGTACCGTAATCAGCTAAAAAACGCTGTCGTTTTTTAGCCGCAAAGTTACATCAGGGACAGGATATCCTCGCCGGTAAGCTCCGGCTGAGCCGTGCGGTTGATGGAATATGCCAGCAGGTGCGCGGTGCGGTCGATGAGCTTGTCTATATCACGGGGCGTTACCATCATATTCGGGAGATGCTTGTCGGGGGGACTGCCGGTCACATTGTGAACTATGCTGTGCATATCTACCACGGTGGGAACGCCTATGGCTATGACCGGCACTCCCAGGGTTTCGCGGGAAAGCTCCTTGCGGCGGTTCTGCACTCCCGACCCGGGAGATATGCCGCTGTCGGTTATCTGGATCGTTGTGCCAAGACGGGAAATATCGCTGCAGGCAAGAGCGTCCACGGCGATTATGCAGGTAGGCTTCACCTTGTCGCAGACGGCGAAAATCAGCTCGGAGGATTCTATTCCCGTTTGCCCCATTACTCCCGCGGCAAGGACGGAAACGGAATTCAGATCGAGAGAGGCAAGCTCGCTTCCCGTATTTTCCTCGGTCACGTGGCGGGTGGCTATCACTCCCGCGGCTGTACGCGGTCCCAGTGCGTCGGGGGTGATCCTGCTGTTGCCCAAGCCTACCACGAGCAGCCTGCTTTTATCTGGAATGAGGGCGGAGATCTCTTCGGCTATGTTAAGCGACTGCTCGCTGAAATCCTCGGGGTGTGCGGAAAGACGGTCGGTTTCAACGGTGATGTACTTGCCCTTGCCCTTGCCGATCTTCAGTCCCGACATTTCGTCCTCAACGGTTATTTCGGTTACGGTGCAGACGCTGCTTCGGCGGATCTTGCGTTTTATTCCCCGAGGAAGCTTTTCCGAGTCGGGATCGAACATTTCCACGGCAAGATCCGTCCGTGAATATTTTGATGAGTTCATTCTGATTCTCCTTTTCGGGTGATTTTTCAAAGGAAACGGCGGAGTTAATAGTAATGTGTGCAGATTTACTAAAATTAACCCTTGAAAATTATAGTAAATTTTGTATATTGGCTCTTGAAACAGGCGCGGGATAATGGTATAATATTATTATGCGTAAAATTGCCCTGGCCGACGACGGGCGTTTTACATCAAGGATTTAAGCGTGATATATCGGGAACGAGTCATTACGCTCCGCAAAGCCGCTTTCCGTGTCCGCGGTTTTTTCATTGCTGCAGATCCGTTTTATGATTTATAATATTATTACAGTGAAATTTTTATGGAGGTCATTTATTATGCCGAACATCAAATCCGCTAAGAAGAGAGTTAAGGTAATCAAAAAGAAAACTCTCCGCAACAAGATGATAAAGTCCAACCTTAAGACAGTTATCAAGGCTGCCGGCGCAGATACAAATCAGGAAACGGTAAGAGCCGCCATCAAGAAGGTCGATCAGGCGTGCGCCAAGGGTATCATGCACAAAAACAAAGCCGCAAGGAAAAAGAGCCAGCTTGCAAAGCTCCTTAACGCAAGCAACGGCTGATATTGCAGTTATATGAAAAATTCCCGCCGCTCCGAAAAATTTCGGGGCGGCGGTTTTTGAGGGTCAGCAGTCGAGCCATTCTATCTCTTGTTCGGCTTCCCAAAAGGTTTTACCGTTAAATATTTTGGCTTCTTCAAATTCCGAAACGGGATAATCGCTGTTTTCGGATACAGCCTGCCATTTGAAATTGTTATCTGCCGGTTCTAAGACGTAAAGCACAAGCATTGGTTTTTGGTTTTGGGAATATCCCTGTATGAAATATTTTGATTTGTTATAGGTGAAAAAGCGTTCGTCGCCGTAATACAAGCCGTTAATAAACTCTTTCACATCTCCGTTGATCATTTTAGTTTCACTCCTTTTAGGTATTTTTTATATAATTTTATTTCTTCATCGGTCGGCAAACGAGGGATGCGGTTTTTGAAATCATCATGCGTATATTCATGTATATGCAGAATATTTTCAATTCGGTTTCCGTTGTCATTGGCAACAGACTGAAGGTATCGGTTCTTGTCCCGCAGTCCTGTTTTATATCGTAAATCAACCGTAAATGACCTTGATCTCTTTTTCTGCTTCATAGATGTTTTTGCCGTCGAAGATATTTGCTTTTTCAAAGAATTTCAGCCGGTCTGAGAGTTCCTTGGAATGATGTTCGTAAATATAACCCGCAAAATTGTCCGGCTTCTCTTCATCCCAGCAGTCTACGACAGATACATATGAGCCGTTTTCAAAGTATCCCTGATAAAAATATGTTTTGCCGTGAAAAATAAATTCAATTTCATCTCCGCAGGCGACTTTTTCAAGAAATTCGCTGAGTGACATACCTGTCATTATACTGCCCCCTTAAAAAATTTTTTGTATTTATTATACTCCTCCGCAGTTAAAGGACGAGATTTTCTGTCTTTGAAATTATTCGGCTGATATTCATGAACATGAAGTACCGGCTTTCTGCTCGGATCAATATTAGGCTCAATGTGATACCCAATCTCAAATCTCAGAAAATGATTTTCGTCATATTCCCTGTACATTCTGAAATTACCGGATTTGTTTACCATAATGTAAGCACCGGAAGAATGAGATTCCTCCGGTAAACCGAAGCTTGCTGTTTTATCAAGTTTCTGTAAAATCTTTACGCCCTCGATAAAGCCTACCGTTTCATATGTATATGCTGTGGGTCTGCCTGCGGCAAAGGTTCCTCTTCCGCCCATTATTTCGCCCTCCTTCCTCTGTTTGAGTAGGGGACTTCTATCAAGCTGCCGTCCATTTCCGGAAACGGTTTTCCGCAGCAAATGACTGCGGACGGTTCTATTCTTTCAAGCATAGCATTATATCCGCGCATGAAACTCAATCTGCTGCTTTTGCAGCCGATCGTTGCCACAGCGACAACAGAATTTTTCTCTATACCGTCAAAGCAGAAGCTGCAGCTTCGGGCGTCGCTCCATGTAACCGAGGGGATAACGGTCAGACCCTTGCTTTGCCAAAACGCTCCTACCCAACGACTGTGAGCCACGCTCTCAAGCTGCCGCCAATGATCCATTTCATTATAGGCGGAATAGTCGGGAGTAAGAAGAAATGCGTATTGTGAGAATTTTTTCAGGCTTCTCTCAGGGTAATTATAGATAGATGTAAATCGGTAATCGTCAACGAAGAAATGCACTCCGCAGGCTCTGTTTTCCGGCTTATCGCCGGATCTTGTATCGGAGCAGGGAATAAGCCTTAAATTATCAAGGGGGACAGTTTGTTTTTTTATTGCGGGAATATCCCATTTCCCGCTTGTGCTGAAGCCGTTCCTCATAAAGCGAGGATCGTTTCTCATTTTTACAGACGTCATAGCTGTTTCCTTTCCTGCGCATATGAAGTATATGCACAATAAAACTATCGGTTATTTTTTATGTAGTTTTAACATTGACAAAGAAATCCCAGCCATGATATAATAAACTTGCGGAGTTATGTTATATACATGACTGAAAATGCTTTGATATATTGTTGACGGCAATATATTAAGGCATTTTTTTCTTTATCATTGACAACAGCTCATAGGCATCAACCCCTATATATATGATTATACTGACTATTATACCACAAGATATGGAAAATGTCAATAGAAAACGGAAACAATTTACAACGACCTGTTCATTATTCGTAAATATTTAACAGGTAAACGATCCGCCGCGAGGATATGTTAATAAATTGTGAGTTCGGTTTTGGATACGCATTGAACTAAAGAGAAAAATTATACTTGATTTTTCTGCATATTATGGTATAATTAGAGTATGACCCTCTATGTGACCGTATGCCTTGGGGGATTACTGTTATCAAAGGAATGAATATTATGCTGGATATCAAATTTTTAAGGGAAAATCCGGAGATCGTTAAGGAAAATATCAGAAAAAAATTTCAGGAGGGCAAACTGCCGCTTGTGGACGAGGTTATAGAGCTGGACAAAAGCTCCCGCGCCGCTCAGCAGGAGGCGGACAAGCTGCGCGCCGACAGAAACCGCATTTCAAAGCAGATAGGCGCTCTTATGGGACAGGGCAAAAAGGACGAGGCGGAACAGGCGAAGGAGCAGGTAAGGCAATTCGGCGAACGTCTGGCGGAGCTTGAAAGGCAGGAGGGCGAGCTGGCGGAGAAGGTCAGAAGGATAATGATGACTATTCCCAACATCATTGCGGAGGACGTGCCCGTGGGCAGGGACGACAGCGAAAACGTTGAGCTGGAACGCTTCGGAGATCCGTTCGTTCCCGAATTCGAGATACCCTATCACACGGATATTATGGAGAAGCTAAAAGGGATAGACCTTGACGCCGCAAGAAAGGTGGCGGGCAACGGCTTTTATTACCTTATGGGGGATATTGCGCGGCTGCACTCGGCTGTTACCTCCTATGCAAGGGATTTTATGATAGACAAGGGCTTTACTTACTGCATTCCGCCGTTTATGATAAGATCGGGCGTAGTCACGGGGGTAATGAGCTTTGCGGAGATGGACGCCATGATGTACAAGATAGAGGGGGAGGATCTTTATCTTATAGGCACCAGCGAGCATTCCATGATAGGAAAGTACATTGACACAATTGTTGAGGAGGAAACGCTGCCTCACACTCTCACAAGCTATTCTCCATGCTTCAGAAAGGAAAAGGGCGCTCACGGACTGGAGGAAAGGGGCGTTTACCGCATTCATCAGTTCGAAAAGCAGGAGATGATCGTTATTTCCCGTCCCGAAGAGAGCATGGAGTGGTTTCACAAAATGTGGAAATACACGGTGGAGCTTTTCCGCTCCATGGACGTGCCGGTACGCACCATTGAGTGCTGCTCCGGCGATCTTGCGGATCTTAAGGTCAAGAGCTACGACGTGGAGGCATGGAGTCCGCGTCAGAAAAAATATTTCGAGGTGGGAAGCTGCTCCAATCTGGGCGACGCTCAGGCAAGGCGGCTGGGCATAAGGGTAAAGGGAGAGGACGGCAGAAAATATTTTGCTCACACTCTCAACAACACCGTTGCGGCTCCTCCGAGAATGCTCATTGCGCTGCTGGAGAACAATCTTAACGGGGACGGCTCCGTAAGAATACCCGAAGCCTTGAGAAAATACATGGGCGGCAAGGACGTTATCGCCGTAAAATAAGGCGGAGGGTATGCGGCGGACGGATACGGAAGCAAGTTCCGAATAAAAAGGGGGATAGGGTCATGCTTTTTACTTCGCTTATTCTTGCGGCTTGGATATGCTCGTTTGTTTATGAGGGGATAGAAAAAAACCGGTCGGAAAATTTTCTGCGGTTCATTGCAGACAACGCCGACGCTCTTTCCCGAGGGGAAAGGTGCGTATTCGAGGGTGTGGAGTACGGCAGGGAAACGCGGCTGGTTCGCTATGAATGGTGCATTTCGATCATTATAATCACCATGACGAGGGGGACGGGGTATCACCCATTGGACGGCGACAAGGCGGCTTTCGTTATACCTGCCGTTATAACCTTTTTCGGCGGCTGGTGGGGCATTCCGTGGGGACCTGTCAGATCTGTAGCGGCTTTTATCGGGAACGGCAAGGCTAAGGATAAAAGCATTACGGTGGGGGAACTGATTTTTATGATGAGGTAATTAACGGCGGATCTGCAAGCGGCAGGCAAGGCGGTTTTTTTAATCGTTTTGTCTGCCGATTTTTTTATCTCGGTTGATCGTTTTAGTTTGCACGTTAGCCGCTTGTGATATAGTTTGTTTTTTGGCATTTTGTTTTGGTTGATTGCCTTAGTTTGCACGTTCTTCCCCGTGATATAGGTTTGTTTTTTGGCAAGATGTCTTAGTTTTAGAGATGTATAATGCACGTAAGCCCATGCAAAGGGACAACCTACGGGGGAAGGGGGAGGCGCTCTGATAAACCCAAGGACGCTGGGCCGCCCTCCCCCTTCCCCCTACGGTTTTCCCTCGCAGCTTTAGCTGCACACACTCTTTCCCTCTCCCCTATCCCCTCCAGGCCACCGCTATTGCTTGCCACTGCGTTGGTTTTTCGGGACTTTGATTTTTTACTTTGAAAAATGATTGT
>JAMPAO010000070.1 GCA_023667165.1 Ruminococcus sp.
GGCGAAGCATGATGCAAAAAAGACAAGTCAGACAGCGTTTCGGAAGTTTCCGAGGAGGTCTAAGTGAAAGGAGCTGCAAAAAATGAAAATAAACTGCAAAATAATCGAGGATCTGCTGCCGCTGTACGCAGATAAAATATGCTCGGAGGAGTCAAGAAAAACCGTAGAGGAGCATTGCCGAAGCTGCGCGCCGTGCAGGGAAAAGCTGGATGCTATGAGCATTTCCCTGCCGGAGGATAAGGCGGAGGGCAGTCCCCAAAACCCCATGAAAAAGGTTCGGAGGCATTTCATAAAGGTGGCTGTGACGACGTTTATGCTCTGTCTGCTGGCGTTCCCGCTGTACGGTATCATTATACTGGACAGCAACGACGCGGCATATCACTATCCGTCCTGGACGAGCATTTCCGCAGACAGGAAGATAAAAAAGCTGGCGGAGGATATCCAAAAGGGAAACGCTGAGGAGGCATTTCTTGACATTGCCGTAAGAGGCAGGGATATGAGAATATACGATACGGAGAATGCAGAGGGTCTGATACGGTCGTATGCAGCGGTGTTCGGGAATTTTTTCTCAAAGTACCCCGTTGAATCCTATTATTTCAACGCAGGATATTCCAACGTAAACTATGACGGCAGCCTGAACCTTAATCTGGACAAGGCATATACGGACAATATCCGGTTTTATTTGCAGATAAACTATTACTCGGACGGCGGCAGGATATACATGAAGGACGCGATGCTTATATGCGATTCGGGCGAATACAGCTATTTCGACACGCCTAAATATTACGATATATCAAAAAAACTGTCGCAGGATTTACCGTATATAAATTACCCCGGAGTTTCCGTGGCGGAAAATCTGGAGAACTGCTTCAAGGGAGATTATAACGCCGTGAGCAGCGCGGTGATCACAAAGAAATACGCGGAGATCGTTCAAAGAGAGTGGAGCATAACCGCTGAATACGAAAAACTGAAAACCGTGGAAAAGGAGCAGTATACGGACATAGATGAGATAGTTCGGGAACGGCGCGATTATAAGGATAAAATGGGGAACGATCTGGAAAAGCTGTGCAGCGATTATACGTTCTCGCACGCTTATTATACGCCTCCCGCCTACAATGCGGATCGTTTTATGGCTGATTATGATATGGCAGCGGCAAACTGCTGCTACTCACAATATATGGAACTGGTATTCAGCGATAAGGACGGCAAGGAGTTCAAAGTGCGTATCTTTGCAAAAATAAACTCCGCTTTTGAAGCTCCCTTTGCCAATATAAGCTACTCCGACGGCACGCCCCGTGATTTTAAGATAGCTTTCGAGGAAATATTTATGTGATTTTTGTGCTAAATTTACATTTTTCAGCTTTAATCGCCTGAAAGTCTGTAGGGATTTTACTTGAAATTTCCGCCCGAAAAATGATATAATATGTATATATAATCAAAATAAAGCGGAGTTGAAATATATGCTCAAGGACATTCAGGAAAAAATACTGCGGCTGAAAAAGGAGCGGAACGCCTGCATTCTCGCCCACTGCTATCAAAGCCACGATATACTGGAAATAGCCGATTTTACGGGCGATTCCTTCGGTTTGGCGAGAAACGCCGCAAAAACCGGCTGCGAAATGATCGTTATGTGCGGCGTTCGGTTCATGGCGGAAACGTGCAAGATACTTTCCCCCGAAAAACGGGTGTATCTTCCCCGCCCCGAAGCGGGCTGCCCCATGGCGGAGATGCTTGACGTGCAGATACTTACCCAGCTAAAGGAAATGTACAGCGACTATGCGGTGGCGGTTTACATAAACTCCACCATGGAGCTGAAAACCATCTGCGACGTATGCGTTACCTCCTCATCGGCGGTGAATATCATAAAGAAAATGGACGCGGAAAAGATACTTTTCGTCCCCGACTGCAACTTGGGAGATTATGTCCGCAGGCAGGTGCCGGAAAAGGAATTCAAGCTCATAAGCGGCGGTTGTCCCACCCATGCAAGGCTTTCCGTGGAGGATATCAAAAAGGCAAGAGAAGCTCACCCCGACGCCCTGCTCCTGCTGCACCCCGAATGTCAGCCGGAGCTTGTGGCGGCGGCCGATTTCGTGGGCAGCACCACGGAGATCATGAACTATGCGGCAAAAAGCGATAACAGTACCTTCATTATCGGCACGGAGAACAGCATTGTGCAGCATCTGGGCATCGAACACCCCGAAAAGAAATTCTATGCCCTGTCAAAGGACTGCGTTTGCCGCAATATGAAGATAACCACTATTGCGGACGTGCTTCACTGCCTCGAGGGTACGGACGGGGAAGAGATAACCGCCCCGGAGGACACTCTTGCAAAGGCTCGGCGGTGCATTGATGAAATGCTGCGGCTGGGCGGGTGATGTCAAATATATAATAGGCTGTTCCTTGATAGCTAAAGCAAAAAATTATGATGTTTTCAAACCTCTGCTCTTCTTCGGACTTTCTCGTTCCCGTTGCGTCGGGGATGACTTTAATGCTTTTACTGTATATACAAATAATTTCAGTGCGTATTTCAATAATATTTTCTTCCTGCAATGCTTCAAAAATACGGTCTATCGTACCTTTTTACACCAACGATTAAATTTGACATATATCGTGTGCCAGTTTCCGTACTCATTCGGCAGTGCTCTTCATTTGCAGCCGTTTTCGATCATGTACGGTAACCCGCATAAAAAAATATAATTTGATATTGTTGGCTTCTTGCGCGGTATCGAGCATTAAATGCTCTATCCGCGCAAATTTTTCTTTGCTTAATTTCATTATTTTATTATATCATACTTTTTCTTGTTTTGATAGCGGTTTATGGGAACAGGATCTAATTCATATTGCGTACCTTCGTCAGGATAACCAAAGGCAGCATTTGCTATGGTACTTGTAACCTCAAAATCCTCATTTACATAATAAACATGATATGCATTATCATTTTTATTTCTCTCCGAAGATTTCAATATAACCTGCCAATCGTATAATTTCGCTGTTTCTTATTCTACTCAATAATATAAAAAAGTTTAAGAACTCCTTTACACGCATCCGATTCCGAATCATAATAAGTCAATCTTGAAACCTTACCTCGTTCAGTATAATAAACTTTCCATCTACCTTCTTCTTCCTCCATACATATTTTTTGATCTGTATTACCGTATCCATCAATGTTATAATACCACTCTGGAATATTATTCCTACTAAGTACCTGTTTCAACTCTGTTTTATTCATCATTTTACCTCCGTTAATTTTCCATCATTAATTAGTGCGTGTACTGTATCGCTTAATTCATACTGTATACCACCACCAGGGCAATTAAATGCCGGTGCTATTTCCGCACTAGTAACAGTAATATCCTCATTAACATAATACACATGATACGCATTGTTATTTTGAATGTTTCATACTTTTTAAGATTGTTTGGAAATATTATTAGGATAGACTCCCCTTTCATCATAATATTTTTTTATTCTTGCAGTCAGTTGAAAAGCGGTTGATTTAGGTGCAAATTTATCCACTCCCTCTACCTTTTGAATTGTAAAAGGGTTCTTGCCTATTACTAAACGTCCCTGCATACTGTCGTCAATTCCATATGAATATTCCACAGTCGTGTCATCTTCATATATAATTTTTCCGGTTATATATACTCCCATAATTTTACCTCATTCATTTTTTAATTTTTTTGTCTCATCATTTTAGTAAATAATTCTGTCTAGATCCTGTTCACATAAAAAACCGCATCAAAAATCATAGCCAAAGCAAGAACCCCCAATACATCACATCAAGTTTATCATAACGTGTAAAAACACGGCGGAAGCGTTTTATCCGTAAAAAATACCGTTCAACTTCATTGCGCCGTTTGTAAAGTTCTTTATCGTATTTCCAAGGCTCTTTTCGGTTTCTTTTCGGCGGTACAACAGGTATAAATCCCTGTTTGACGGCAAGTTCACGCATTTCACTATCTTCATATGCCCTGTCCATAAGCAGATAATGATCATGCTCCGAATAAATGCTTTCAATAAGTTTTCTCCCCTCGGGTGCGTCGTGCTTATTGCCTGCGTACAAACGAAAAATTACTGCATATCGCGCAGACGCGGAAGCCAAATGAATCTTTGTTGTGAACCCCCTTTTGAACATCCTATGCTTTGCTCCCCTTCGGACTTTCTCGCTCCCACCGCGTCGGGGTGGACTTTAACACTCGTACTGTCTACACAAATAATTTCAGTGCGTATTTCAATAATATTTTCTTCCTGCAACGCCTCAAAAATACGGTCTATCGTACCTTTTTTACACCAACGATTAAATTGACATATATCATATGCCAATTTCCGTACTCATTCGGCAGTGCCCTCCATTTGCAGCCGTTTTCGATCATGTACGGTAACCCGCATAAAAAAATATAATTTGATATTGTTGGCTTCTTGCGCGGTATCGAGCATTAAATGCTCTATCCGCGCAAATTTTTCTTTGCTTAATTTCATTATTTTATTATATCATACTTTTTCTTGTTTTGATAGTGGTTTGTGGGAACAGACTCTAATAAATCTTTGTAAAATCCACTGCCGCGTCAATTTTCGCAGCAAATGTTCCTTTGGCACAAAATCGTCTATGTGTATTATCTCGCCTTGATTTTTCCGTTAGTTCCTTTTTCAATATCTTTATCATCCTGTTTTATCATACCATATTAAGCAGAAAAAGTCCAGCGAAAGCTGAACTTTTTCTGTAAAATCGAAACGGACTGCGCTGACGATGGATACAGAGGGACTTTTTGACCATCGGGATAACCGCAAAATATTGAAATTCTTAAAAGCTCAGTGCAGACCGTTATATGTAATGCCGTAAATGCTGTTTCCGTCGGGCAGGAAGCTTACCGCTCCCTTTTTATAAATTCCCGTAATATTGCCAAAGAACATATAAGGCGCTACGGTTAAGTGCGAAACACGTTCCCACTCCGGCAGAGCGTAATAAACCTCGATTTCCTGCCCCTTTAATCTTGCGGCCGTCATATAGCCGAAAAGCGCGTGTTCAAAGCTGTGCAGCGAAGTTTTCCAATTGTGTACCTTCGGATAATTGGGCATTGGCGTGTCATCGCTGCCGCTTACCATATGCCATATCTCGCCGTACTCATGGTCGACCATTTTATCAAACCAATAACGGTGCGTATTGTTAAGATAATTGTAGTACCATGGGTCATGCATGGAAAGTATTTCCGCCGCCTGATCAAGCTCTGCAAGTATCCACCACTCCTTGTCGGTATCAAGAGAGCCGTCCTCATTGAAACGGCGCGCCCATGAACCTGTTTGCTCGATATATGCCTCTTTCAGTATCTTATCTATTTTAGGCCTTGCAAAATCAACATAAAATGGATCGCCGAGAAGCTCGCCTATTTTTAAAATTACCCAGAACGTCTTTACCGAATGTCCGAAATCGGTATGATCCGTTCCCAGCGACATACTTTCGGATGTGTCCTCGGTTCCCCAGAAAAATTCGTAATGCTCGCTGTAAAACTGAGTTATCAGTATATCGGCGATTTTTTTCATATCTTTTTTCCAAACGGTACGGTAAGGCTCGGGCAGGCTCGGAGTGATCATCAGCATATACGCGTAAAGCTGATCGAGCTGCGCCACTATTTGGACCTGTGAATCCTTTTCGTTTTCATGCTTTGGATACCAGGTGATATAGCCTTTGCCGTCGTCCATATAGGT
This sequence comes from Ruminococcus sp., assembly GCA_023667165.1. GTDB lineage: Bacteria > Bacillota > Clostridia > Oscillospirales > Ruminococcaceae > Huintestinicola. The sequence continues at coordinate 5,704 of JAMPAO010000070.1, forward strand.
TTTGAATATATAATCCTTTATCTGGATTATGCGGTGCATTATTCCCGCATCATGGGTGAGAAAATAGTACATTCCCAAGCCGGTAAGACCGTAAGCCAGATCCTGACTTGTCCTCGACATTCTGTCGCAGTCCCATTCCTTCGTGCTTATGCTTTTTTTAACGAACATACCGTAATTGCCGTCCATAGCGTCTACAAGAGCCAGCGCGCCCTTGCGGCAAAGCTCCAGATATTTCGGTATACCCGTCATATGAAAGGCTATACCGTAAGCGTAGGTTTGCCTTGAATGAGCCCGTATAAAATTATTGTCCGTTTCAACGAGTCCCGCCGTGTCTTTATCGGCAAGGGCGGCTTTCAGCTCTTCGGGGAGATTGTTGGGATTGATTTTATCTCCCTTGTTGGAACGGTACGTGGGGAACAGTCCGTCCTGCATTTCGTAAGCATCCGGTCTGTCCCAAAATTTCATAAGGTCGTTTTTCAGATGCTCGACCCACTTTTCGGGACCGACAGCCTCGCTTATCAGTTCCCTGACGTTTTTTTCTTTTTGAAGTAATGCGGTACTCATAATATCAGCCTCTTTCTTTATTTTATTGGATTTTGCGAGATCTTTACGCAGGTTTCCGCAACAGCGGAGCAATACGCATTAATATCGGCAGCCGAACGTCCTGTCACCAGATCTCTGTCGATCACAACGTGGGATTCGTCGGGAACATATATCGCTCCCGCGTTTATCACATCTGCAAGAACAACGGTATGACATATTACTCTGCGGTTTTTCAGCAGCTCGGGAACGGGAGTTAAGATCCACAAAGCGTGACAAAGCGCGCCCTTAACAATGTTTGGATTCATCATTGCGTTTGCCATAAATTTTACCGCAGCAGGGGAACGCACCAGATCGGCGTTTGCAAGACACCCTTTCGGCGGGATTTCGCGAAGCCTTACGGCTACATAATTTGCGGCGGTAAGAACGATTGCGTAATCATTTGGATTTGCGTCCGCAATTTCTTTTGTAACGACCATTGTTTCAGCATGCTTTTCCTCGGAATCGACATCGCTGACAATGGTACGCTGCGGTTCTCCCCACAGGTACGTCATGAAATCCACCTCCGCGCCCTGTTCCTCAAAGAAATAACGGTAGTGGCGGATCTCACTCGGAATATACTCCGTTTCGACCAGCACTGCGACTTTTTTGCCTGTTAAATCCGGCATTTCAATCACTCCTCCTCTGCGCTGCGATGTTCAGAAATACGCGTGTTTCTACATAATATGACATAACTTATGAATTTTTGTAACACATATTATTCCATAATCGGCAGAATCAACAAAATGATATTTCTATTTTATACAATTTTGCCCATCATTGAGATCAGTGGCAAAAGCAGCCGATTATATCTGCCGGATTTATTTTAAATTAAAAACATATAATTTATAAAACTATATATTTAATTATATCCGTAAGTTTCTTATCTTTTGCAAAAATATGGTTATAATAGGTATAAATAAACTTGATAGATATAGAAAGCGGGAATAATTATGGACATTGATCTTAAGCTTATGGGCAAAAGAATTGCCGAGAAACGCAGGAAAAAGAATATAACTCAGGAAACCTTTTCCGAACAATTGAGTATAAGCATGCAATACTTAAGCAGAATTGAATGCGGACGGGCTAATCCGACGCTGAAAAATCTTGTTAAAATTGCAAACGGTTTGGAATGTACCCTTGACGAGCTTTTATGCGACAGTATTGTAGCGGATTCGGCGGTTATAATGAATGAAACTTCCGAATTGTTTGAAGACTGCTCCAACGAGGAGATCCTTTTGCTGTCAAAATGGTTCAAGTCCCTGCACGGATTTATGAGGGACGCTCAAAATATCGTAAAGGAATGAGGGTCACAAATGCGCACAGCAATCCAAAACGACGACGACCGTGAATTTATTGCGGAGCTGTACCGCGGAAAATATAAGATATGGTTCAAAGAGGCATATGAGCTTACACAGGATATTCATACCGCAGAGGACATAATTAATGACGTTTTTGTAAAGCTTTTTGGTAAAATTGACGATTTGCGTGAAATGGGGTGTTACAAAGCAACGGGTTACATAGTCGTAAGTATCAGAAACACTTGCAAGCGGTATTTGAAAAACAAATCAAAGCAGGGTTATCCCGTCGACTTTTACGGCGATGAAAATACGGAACAGATCAAGGATGATTCCGACACCGAAAAGGCTGTGCTTGACAGGCTTGACTGGGAAACCGCTTCAAAAGCGATACAAAAGCTGACCGACGCCGAACGGGGTTTTCTGATAAAATCCTACTTTGAACATTTGGGCGACAGAGAAATAGCGGAAAAAACGGGTATGAAATACAACAGCATACGCACATACCGCTGCCGCCTGATAAACAAGATCAAAAAGCTATGCAAAGAAGAAAGCGAGGAAAAAATTTATGGCTGACCGTAAACTTATTAACGATTATGAAAACGCTGTAATGAATCTTGCCGTATCCGATATGCTGGAGCAGTACGGCAGGGATCTGGAGGAAAAATACAAGGACGCCGAGGATATCGCCCCAAGTCCCGAAGCGGCGGAAAAATTTGAAAAGGCGATGAACAAGGCGTACAGAAGCGGACAACTGCGCTCCTTTCGCAAAAGGGCATTAAAATTCGCAAGATACGCCGTAACCGTCTGCGCCGCGTTTATCGTTATTTTCGCCGCGTCAGTGGTTTCGGTGGACGCGCTTCGGTTTAGGCTTTTGGAGTGGCTGACAGATATCCACGGAAGTCACAGCTCGTTGATTATCTACAATGATGATAACGCGTACAGCAATATGATACACGCCGATTATTTGCCGCGCGGATATAAATTAACCAATTACAGCGCTGACGGCGGTGAAATTGAAATATGTTACAATAATGATACAGTTTATATTATGCTCAGTTCATATCCGAACGCATATGCGTTAAATACCGATAATGAAGACATATGTTCAGAAGAAGTTTATATTAACGGTAATGCGGGACAATATCAAAATAAGGGATCGGTTTCGTCCATATATTGGTATAAAGACGAACAGTCATATTGGATTTCAACAAATGACGCTATGATATCAAAGGAAGAACTTGTTAAAATAGCACAATCTATTAATTAGTAAAAAAAATTTTTGTTGCAAAATTCATCTTATTGAGTTTATATAATAGACCTCCTCGGAAACCGTAGAAGTGACGAATGACGCAGCAATTTTGTTGTCAGGCAAAGTACGTTTTCCGCAGGAATACTTGGTATATTACAAGGGAAACGGACAAAGCATGACAACAAAAGGGCAAGTCGGGCGGCGCTTCGGAAGTTTCCGAGGAGGTCTGATATGAGAACTTGTTCTCAAAAAAAATACACGGAGGTAAAAAATTATGTTGAACTCAAAAAAAATCATTGCAGCGGTACTTGCATCAGCAGTAGCCGCAGTATCGTCTGTTTCTGTGTATGCGGCAGAAACATTTACGCAGTCAGACGCGGTATATGTCTTGAAACCAAGTGACTCGATAAACTGGACTTACATATCCGCCGTGGGCGCCGGATTCAGCGAAAAAGACGGATACGGAAAATGCACAGGTTCATATGAACTGTACAGCGCTAGAAAAGCAGAAATAACATTAACTCTTATGAAATCAAAAGACGGAAAAAGCTGGTCTGCCGTGGAATCATGGTCAGCGACTTACACTAAACAAAGATCTCTTTCATTCAATGCAACGAGTACAGACAAATTAGAACACGGTTACTATTACCTTACACATACTCAAGTGCAGGTTCTTGACAGCAACGATAAAGTTCTGGAAACCGGAAACAGTGAATCGGCCGGAAGCTACTATGCATGATTTGCTTCCTTACAGTAATTGACGACCCCGACGACAGAGATTTTTTCGGTGAAATTTACGGAAAATATCATAAAATGATGTTTGACTGTGCGTTGAAAATCCTGAAAAATCACCACGACGCCGAGGACGCCGTACAGCAGGTGCTGCTGAATTTATGGAAGTATATTCACAACGTCAAAAAGGTTTCCGAGCAAAAGCTTGCGGGGTATCTGTACGCGACTACGAGAAATCATTGCCGCGATATGATCGAAAAGAACAAAAATACGGTTTTAAGCTTTGAGGGTAATCCCGAATTAAAGCTTATAACGGAGACCACTCCGGAGCTTATAGCTGTCCAAAAGTTCGATAACGCGCTTTTTGAGGAGGCGTTCAATGAGCTTACGCCGCGCTACAGACAGATAATAATGGATAAAGCCGTCCTGCACCTTGACGACCGTCAGGCAGCGGAGCATATAAAAATAAAGGTTACGTACGTTCGCGAGTGTCTTTCGCGGGCAAGAGCGACCATGCATAAGCTGTATCTGGAAAAATTGAAAGAGGCTGAAAACACGGCTGTTTCCGGCAGAAAATAAAAACCCCGTCCGAAATGTGAACCGAACCGGTAAAAACGGACAATGACAAAAAGACCTCCTATGGTATAATAAAACCATAGGAGGAAATTTTTTATGCCGATGATGATTTGGGAGTTTCCCAAACGGTCTGCAAGCAGATAAAAAGCTCTTGGAGGATTGGGTACAGCGATACGGACAAAGTCTTTGCAGAACGTGAGTTGCACGGGAGGGAATTTAAGGCAATACCGTATAATACAAACATAAAAAACAGCGCCATTGAATGATGAGCAATATAAACAGATCAAGTAAATTGTTTGCAAGGCGCACTTGATCAAGCCGGCAGAGAAAATCCCGTCAGCTAAGAGCAAATTTATCAAAGCAAACATGATATTTATTTTCGCGGTCTGCTTTTTAAGACCGCTATACCGCGTTCGTCGATACCAGAGTTGTCGATTTACAACAGCGAAAACATACTCAACCTTTGCCCAAACGATGATTTTTATGCTCTATCTCTTTGCCGCATAATACTGTCCGCTTGTCTATAATTTCTTGATTTGAGAGGGCTTGCGATGACTTAAATAGTAATATCTGACATAAATTTATAACTTCGTTTACGATTCCTGCGGTTCATTTCATTGGAGAAATAATATAATAGGGAGAAAAAACGGTTCCAAATGCAGTAAGAGCAACGTATTATAGCCATAGACACATTACCTGCATTGGCTGGGAATAGACTGAACTTCCGGACAAACCGCATTGCAAAACCGCTGTTATAAAAATACAACTCGGAATGACAGTTGGAGTACAACACAAAAAAGCGGAAACCGGTTGTTCCGCTTTTTTGTTTTATGCATAAGTTTGGAACTTATGCACCATTTTGAGGAAAGGCTCGACCATCCCGCTGTTTTTGCGATATGCGATTAGCTGTTACTTCTGTCTGAACTTGTCGCTGTAACCGCTCAAGTCTGAAAATTATCATTGTATGAATATTTTCCTCGCCGATGTCGCACAGTTCATATCCGCCGATATACGTTACCAATCCCAGCTTTTTGATCGTCGTTCTCAGCGTTTCCAAAAGACCTTGCGTTCTGCGTTTGTAACCGAAATCGGAAAGCAGCGTCGTGAGTTTCATCCGAACATAATTCTGTGTGAAAAGCAGCCGCAATTTTATCTGTTTGAAATACGCGCAAAAGTAATCCGGCTCGAAGGTCTGTTCCGTTGAAATGCCGTTGACCTCACGCATTATCATTTCGATTTCCGTCAGCTCACTGCTGTCCATCTCATACTTTTCCAAAAGACTGTTTACCGTTTTATTGAAAAGAACAAAGTCGTTGCGGAACGGATAAACGAGGCTCGCGTTATACTCGCCGAACAGATCGGTCATTACCTCCGATCTGCGGCTCACCGTCAGATCCGCGATCCGAATAAACATCGCCACATCGATCGGAGTAAAGAGATATTTTGTATATCTCATTCCTTATCCCCTTTCTTGCCGTTGCATTTTCTGCAAAGAATTTGAAGATTTTCCGGAACGGTCAATCCGCCCTTTGACATAGGCGTTATGTGGTCGATCTGAAAAGGTCTGCGCGTTCCGGAGGTTCGTCCGCAGCCGGCGTAAACATAATCACCGTCCTCGTTTTTCGCCGCCGCGAAAGTGTCTTCTCTCAGCTTTCTGCCATAGGCGGGATATAACCGATCTATTTCGTAAAGCGTCAATTTGCCGATGTCGACCGGTTCGTACCGAACGTTGGGAAGGGTCAGTTTGGTCGTCACGATATCTCCGTGCAGACGCAATATCTCCGTGTCGACGATCTTCTTCAAGAACCCCAAAACTCTGTAGTATATTTTTATGTTCGGCTCCTCGTCCCAGATCCGCCGAATATACGCGTCCTCCTCGGAACGTCTCATATCCTTGTCGATTATCTCCTGCGCGATCGCCGTCGCGTCGAGTTTGTTCCTGTCGATATCATCGACCTTGAAAAACTCGGGTTCTGTTTCCTTTTCGGCGTAAAATTGAAGCAGCGTGCTTATATCCTTTATGCTGAACGGCGGGAACATCGCGCTTTCTTTGCCGCCGAAGTAATATTTTTCACAATATTTCACCATATCGTCCAGAGTATCATCGGTGATCTCTTCATCGTCAATGTCAAATTCCTCGAAAATCTTCGGAAGATCCTTTATCAGATTCTTGTAAATTGCCTCGTTTGAATCGTAAACAAGTATCTGGTGGCTGCCTTGAAACGTTTCAAAAACGTACATTCCGATCGGTATACGCTCGATAAAGGGAATGCTCTCAATGTCCTTCGTATCGACATTATCGTCGGCTATCCTCGCAAATTCCTCAATGAGAGAAATGCTTATCAAGTGAAGCGCCCTGCGAGTGTATTCCGTGGGATCGTCACGCCATTCCGTATCACCGTCGTCAAGTTCGTCCGGACTCTCCCATGCGATCTTGTTATCCCAATCGTCAATGAAGCTTACGATATACGCGTCCTTTGTGCCGCCCGATTTAACGCCGCGCAGCGCCCGCCCGACCATTTGCGTCATCAGTATTTTCGACGTTGTCGGGCGCGCCAGGAATACAGTGTGCGTTTCCGGAAGATCGGTGCCCTCCGTGAGGATATTGACGTTTATCAAGACCTCAAGTTCACCGTTCTTGTACTGTTCGATCTTGCGGTCGTTGTCCTCGTTGGAAACCGTGATCCCCGTGAACATATCGCGGGCGCCCGAAATTATGTAATCCGCCTTCACGCCGCTTTTGTTGAACAGTGCAGAAAGCGCTATGGCGTGATCTTGATTTACCGCAAAAACGAGCGTCTGACCGTAGGTTTCGCGTTTGTCAAGATACCTATCAACAATAAAACGGTTGCGCTCCTTGTTTTGAGCGATCTCTCGCGCGATATATTCGGGGAGCTGATCGAAATTTTGGATTGCTTTCAGATCCTTAACGCCGAGCTCGCCCGAAAAACGCTGCTTGGTGTCGTAATCTTCGGATATCGGGCGTGCGAGAATGGAACTGTTTATCAGTGTTTTCAGATCGACGCTGTAGCAGATGTCGTCTTCAAATATCTTCAAAAGCGCGCCCTTTTCATTTTCATTCGTGCGAAACGGCGTTGCGGTAAGCCCGAGCATTTTCACCGATTTAGCGTGATCTGTCACATGATCGATTATTTTACGGTAGCTTCTCGCGACGGCATGATGTGCCTCATCGATCACGAGAAAAATGTCCTCATCGGCGAGCCATTTATCCAAACACTCCAAGCCGCGCCCAATGCTGTCCTTGCCGCAGACGAGAATGTTATCGTCCTGCTCGATGTTTATGGGTCTGTCGTGCTGCCCCGAAACGATCCTGCACTTGAAACGCGTGCGGTTGGGCATATTCTTGCTGTCGGCATTTTGCGTAAAGGTATCTGCGGCTTGTTCCAAAAGCAAATGCCGGTGTGCGAGCCACAGAATTTTTTTGCTGTTATCAACAGCGTTTTTCAGCAGCCAATAAACCGCAGTGAGCGTCTTTCCGCCGCCCGTGGGGAGCACTAGGAGCGACTTGAAGCTATCTTTTCTGTTGATCTTATCAAGCATAGCCAACGCATCCGTTTGGTGCGGATACAATTCCCTCGGCTTGGTGTCATTCGGAGTTACCCAAAAGCAGTTTTTATTCTCAACCATAATCGCCATAATTATCACCTCATAAGAAATATCTCTACTATATTGTACACCAAAATTTGACAGAAGTCAAGCGCTTTACCTAACGAACAGGTATGGACAAACAGCGCATAATATGGTATAATAAGAAGCATGAGAAAAGCAAAAGAAACAGCAGGAAGGGTATGCCCGAACTGCGGAAGAAAAGAAAATCAGGTGAACGCGGGAAAAAACCGTTCGGGAACACAAAGGTGCTTTTGCAAGGAATGCAGAAAATACTACACACTTGACCCGAAAACACGGGAATATCCCGAGGAAATTCGCCGACAGGCAATAAAAACATATTATGCGGGCGCAAGCGGACGGGGCGTCGGCAAAGTGTTCGGCTTCAACAAAGCTAATGTGTATAATTGGATTAAAAAAAACGGCTCAAAACCCGGAAAGTAATTTCCAAATATTAGAATATACATATTCTGATTTATATTGGTTTGATAGCGTTTTCGTTGCCTATTGGTTTGCTTCACAGATATATGCAACTTGACTATGAATATATAAAAACTCAAACCGCCCCAAACCTCGGGTTAATTACGTCCGAGGAGGGGCGGTAAGCGTTTTGTGTTCCTTAGGCAAACTATTGCGTAAATTTTGCCGGTAAGTACAGTATATCATAAATTATGCGGTTTGTCAAAGATATTGGACAAATTTATTGAGGAATTCGATAGGCAGTAAATTCCCAAAGTAAATTCCGGTGTGGAATTTACTTTAAGGAAAAAACATGGTAGAATTTAGTATGAGAAAGGA
>JAMPAO010000071.1 GCA_023667165.1 Ruminococcus sp.
CCATAGATGGAAAACATCTAAAACTGCTTGTTAAAGCTGATGACTTCTGCGATTTTACGCAGGAGCTGTCGGCTTTTTTGCGTTATATGGAGGAATTATTATGTTGATAAGTATTTCGGTGATTTTGTTTTCGGGTCTGCTGTTCGGTGCGTTATGCAAAAAGGTGCGTTTTCCCGCGCTTTTCGGAATGATTATTGCGGGAATTATTATAGGTTCCCACGGTCTTAATCTGCTTGACAGCAGTATTTTGGGAATTTCCTCGGAGATACGGCGAATTGCCCTTATTATAATTCTCATAAGGGCAGGGCTGAAGCTGAATATCGGCGATTTGAAAAAGGTGGGCAGACCTGCCGTGACGATGTGCTTTGTCCCCGCTTGCTTTGAAATTGTCGGTATGATTTTGCTTGCGCCGAAATTGTTGGGATTGTCACTTTTGGACTCGGCTATTCTCGGTGCGGTGGTCGGCGCGGTTTCGCCCGCAGTGGTCGTGCCGAGAATGATAAATTTGATTGACGGCGGTTACGGTACGGAAAAGGGAATACCCCAGATGATACTTGCGGGGGCGTCTGTCGATGACGTGTTTGTTATTGTAATGTTTACCGCATTTACGGGGCTTGCGCAGGGCGAAAGCGTGTCGTTTGCAAGTTTTGTAAATATTCCCGTATCAATAATAATCGGTGCGGCGGCGGGGCTTGCGATCGGACTTTTAATGTTTTGGTTTTTCGCAAAATTTAAAATCAACACGGTTGTGCAGGTAATTTTGGTACTGTCGGTAAGTTTTGTTTTAAATTGGATTGAAGAAATTTCCGCAGTAATTCCTTTTGCGGGACTTATCGCGATAATGGCGGCTGGTACGCAGATAAAAAGGAAATCCGCAGAAACCGCAAAAGAGCTTTCGTCCGTCTTTGACAAGCTTTGGGTGCCGTCGGAAATATTTCTTTTTGTATTGGTGGGCGCGTCCGTTGCCGCCGACAGCGTTAAAAACGCAGGATTTTCCGCCGTCATACTTATTTTTGGAGTGCTTATTTTCAGAATGGCGGGGGTGTTTATTTGCGTCGTAAAAACGGGTCTGAACGTTAAGGAAAAACTTTTCTGTATGTTGGCGTACACCCCGAAAGCCACGGTTCAAGCCGCTATCGGCGGACTGCCGCTTGCAATGGGACTTCCCTGCGGCGGCACGGTGCTTACCGTGTCGGTTATCGCAATTCTGATAACCGCGCCGCTGGGGGCGTTTGCCATAGATTTGACTTATAAGAAATTTTTGGAGAAAAAATCATAATTTGGAAAAAATGTTGTTAAATTCCCGCAAATCTGAAAAGAAATCACCCCAATAACGCAAATTACACTGCCGATTAAATTAAGCTTTGAATAGGTTTCTTTCCGTATCAATCCTATTGCAAACAGCGTAACAAGTATAATCGGCTGAACAAATGCGTAATCCGAAAGGCTTATTGAAATTACGGCGTTTTCCGCAAGCATGCCGATTGTGTTTGGTATCCTTGCGAGAATTACCTTTGCCGCGCCTTTAGAATTTTTTTGAAATATTTTTTTCGGCATTGCTTTTGGAATTGTTACCGCCGAAATAATTACAAGCGCGGGCAAAAGCTGCATTGTGGAGGAGGCATATTCAGCGAAACTTTTTATTATCAGTCCGTAGCCGAATTTCGAGGCAAGGTACAGCGCAAGCGGAATAATTATTTTTCGGTAATTTATTTTTTTGTCAGCGCCCGACCGCGCAATAAAAACAAGTCCCAAAACGGTTACGGCAATAAAAATAAATTTCAGTACGCTCGCCTCCGCGCCGCATAAAATGTCGGTTATGTAGGAAACGAATAAATTTACCCCAAGCCAAGCCTTTAATTCAAACGCCGAAAGCTGTTTGAGCACCAAAACGCTTGTCTGAAATTCAAACATTTTGCACACCGCTATAAGCAGTACCGCCGCAAAAGCCTGCGGACAGAATTTAAAATAAATTTCTTGAAAAGGCAGGCTCAGAGCGAGAAAAACCGACATTGACGAACACATTAAAAATGTAAATTCATTCCCCGAAAATTTCGCGGTTGACGCGGCGTATTTATCGCTCAGCGACGAAATTGTATAACAGCAGGTAACGGTGAGCATAAGCGCGAAAACATTCATTTTACCACCGTACTTTCCACCGTTCGCTTATGTTTGTATCGGCGTTTTGAGTGTTATTTTTCTTGATATTTTCATTTTTGCAAAGCTCCGCAAGGTACTTTTCAAACAGCTTTTCATCTGTGGTAATTTCCGCCCAGCCGTCAGTCCAAGAGGACAAATAGGCGGCGTTTGAAATTGACAGGGAATTAAGTCCCTCGCGACCGTCCGCGATAAGCTCGGTACCGTCCAAAATGGCTTCCGCAAAGGCTTCAAGGACGGTTGAATGTCCGTCCGGAGCTTCTTCTGAAAATTCCTCATAATCCGTTTCGGGGCACAAAAATCCCTCCTTTGACGTGAAACAAAATTCACGCTCGGGGACTTTCAATTTCCACCATTTCAGCTTGCCGTTTTCAAGAACAAGCTTGCCCAAGTCCCCCGAAATTTCAAGGCGGTTCGTGCCTGGAGCTTCACCTGTGGTTGAAATAAATGTTGCCGTTGCGCCGTTTTCGTACTCGCCGTAAATCGTAACGTCGTCCTCAACGTCGATATTGTGGTACTTACCCGCCGCGCAGAATGCTCGCACCCTTTTGGGCATACCGAATATCCATTGCCACAAATCGAGGTTGTGGGGAGCTTGATTTAACAGCACGCCGCCGCCCTCGCCATTCCAGGTTGCGCGCCAACTGCCCGAGTTGTAGTACGCCTGCGTGCGGTACCAGTTTGTGACTATCCAAACAAGCCTTTTCGATACGCCCAGCGCGCTGCTTTGGACTATTTCGCGGGCTTTTTTGTAAATCGGGTCTGTCCGCTGATTGAACATTATCCCGAATTTTACTCCCGCTTTTTCAGCGGCTTCGTTCATTTCGCGAACCTGTTCCGCATACACTCCCGCGGGTTTTTCCGTCATAACGTGAATGCCACGTTTGAAACATTCTATTGCATAAGTTGGGTGGTCGTAGTGGGGTACGGCAATAAGCGCGGCGTCAATTAGACCGCTGTCGAGCATTTTTTCCGCGTTGTCAAAACACGCCAAAGACGGCAATATTTTTTGCGCGTTTTCAAGTTTTTTCGGGTCAATGTCGGCGGCAGCCGTAACCTCGATTTTGGGGCATTTTCCGTCAACAACATTCCGCAAATGTCCGCTGCCCATATTTCCCACGCCGATTATTCCGAGACGAATTTTTTCCATAATTAACACTCCTATCAAATTAATTTAAAGTAATTTTTTTAACGCCGAAACCGCCGCGTCAAAGGCTTCTCGCGAAGATGAGTAACAGCATTTTTCAGACGGATTTTTACCGTTCCGTTCAAGCTTTTCAAAACCCGAAAATACCGATAAATGCGGCTCAATTGTCAGCACCTTTCCCGCGTAATTTTCAAGCAGGAATGATATGTTCCCCTCGCCCTTTCCCGCAGGAACGACCGAGCCGTCCGCCAAAGCGTCCTTGATGTGCATATATTCAACGTATGGGGCGAGAATTTCCCAAGCTGCTTTTGTGTCCTGACCGCATTGAATAAAATTCGCGGGGTCGAAAACCGCCTTTATTTCGGGGAAATTTTTGTGTATTTCTGCGCACCTCGGGGCAATATCTCCGTAAATTCCCTTTTCGTTTTCGTGGCACAAAATAATGCCGCTGCCCCGCGCCGTTTCAAGGAATTTTCCCAAGCGGGACATTACCTCGTCAGAATATTTTTCGGCATTTTCGCTCGGTACATAAAAGCTGAAAATCCGCATATGCTTTGCGCCCAAAATATTTGCGGTTTCAATTTGCCGCTTGAATTTTTCAAGGTGCGGGACGAAATCGTCCCCTATGCCAATCTTACCGAAAGGAGAGCCGATTGACCATACTGCCAAGCCGTTTGCCTCCAGCTTTTGGCGAATTTCCCGCGCTTTTTCGGCAGAAATATCGGAAACATTTTCGCCGTCCACGCCGCGAATTTCAAGGTAATCTATGCCGTTTTCTTTCATTGCGGAAATTTGCTTTTCAAGATTTCCGTTAACCTCGTCGGCAAACGCAGCAAGCTTAAATTTCATAAAAATCCCTCCCAAAATTATTTGCTGTAATCAGTATACTATAAAATTATTTGCATTACAATTGTAAATTTAAGCATTATATATTGCAAATTCACGCATAATGTGATATACTTAAATAAAAACTTTGAGGAGCAATTTTTATGAATATTTTGCGTGAATTTAATTTTGGAGATTTATATATGCGGTACGCCGCAGACGAAAATCCCGACGACAGGGATTTTAATATGCACGTCCACGAACGCTGCGAAATTTTTTATTTTGTTTCGGGGAACGCCGAGTATCTTGTTGAGGGCGCGCGATACTCTCTCGAGCCCGGGAGTGTTTTGATAATGCGCCCCGCCGAGTCACACAGGGTCCATATTTTGGGCGGCGGCAGATATGAGCGGTGCGCTTTGAATTTTTCGGTTTTGGCAGTTGACTGTATCGACCCCGAACGCAGGTTCCTGAAAGCATTTTTTGACCGCCCTCTCGGCAGGGGAAATTTTTATACGCTCGATAAAATTCGTCTTGAAAATATTTTTGAAGATATGAACCGTGGAAATGACGATTACGAAAAAAGTCTTAAAATTCAAATAAATCTTTTCGCGCTGCTTGACCTTATAAACGACGCGTTTTTGAAAAGGGGTACTGCCAATTTTGACGAGCCGCAAAGTATTTCCGAGCAAATTATGGCGTATGTGAACGCAAATTTGTTTGATGAAATTTCCGTCCCGATACTTGCGGAAAAATTTTTCCTTAGCCCGTCACAATTCGGCAGAATTTTCAAGCAAGCCACGGGCGCCGCGCCTTGGGAGTACATAACGATAAAGCGGCTCACGGCGGCAAAAGAAAAAATCCGCAGAGGCGTTTCGGCGCGGCAAGCTGCCGAAAGCTGCGGATTTGGAGATTACTCGGTTTTCTACCGAGCCTATGTGAAATATTTCGGCTGTTCGCCTATGAATGATGTTAAATAAATACTAAGGCAATACCGAAAATGCCTGTTACTGTTTATCCAAAACCTCGGAAGCCTCTTTCAGCAGCTTGATAATGGGCAAATGCTGAGGGCAAACTCCCTCGCACTGCCCGCAGGCTATACATTCCGCCGCCCTGCCGTGTTTCTGAACAACGCCGCCGTAAAACATTTTCGGACGAAATTCCTCTTTATAAAGCCGCATAGTGTTCACCGCGCGGAAAACATCGGGAATTGAAATATTTTTCGGACACCCGTCCGTGCAGTAACGGCACGCCGTACAGCCGATAGTCGGGGTACTCAGCATAATTTCCCGCACTTCTTTAATAACGTTCTTTTCCTCATCGGACAGCGGTTCAAAATTTTTAAAGGTGGCAATATTGTCCGCCATTTGCTCCTCGGTGGTCATACCCGAAAGAATGGTCATAACCCCCGCCAAAGAGCTGACAAACCGCATTGCCCAAGAGGCTGCCGACGACTGCGGACGAACCGCTTTGAATTTTTCCTCAATCTCGGGAGTGGGGTTCGCAAGCGTGCCGCCCTTGACAGGCTCCATAATTATCATCGGAATGTTTCGCTTTTTAAGTATTTCGTAAAGCTTTCCCGACTGCACAACGGGGTTTTCCCAGTCCGCGTAATTAAGCTGTATCTGCACAAATTCCACCTCGGGGTGCTTGTCGAGAATGGTTTCAAGCAACTCGGGCGAGCCATGAAATGAAAATCCGAAATGACGTATTTTGCCCTGCTTTTTCTTTTCTAACGCCCATAAAAAGCTGCCGTATTCCTCCTGTTTTTCATAGTTGCTGCCGTCCTCGAGGGAGTGGAGAAGATAAAAGTCCACATAGTCCGTTCCGAGACGTTCAAGCTGTTCGTTAAAAATACGGTCGCAGTCCGCCCCGCTCTGCATACACCAAGCGGGCAGTTTTGTGGCGAGGTAAAACGCCTCGCGCGGATAACGCTTTACAACAGCCTCTCTGGCGGCAATTTCCGACTTGCCCTCGTGATAAACGTAAGCCGTGTCGAAATAATTCAGCCCTGCGTCCATATAAGCGTCAACCATATGACAGACCCGTTCCGTATCAATTTTGCCGTCCTTTTGGGGCAGCCGCATCATACCGAAACCCAGCCTCGGCATTTTTTCAATGTTTAGCATATTCATTCCTCCAATTTTATTTTTGAATTTTTTAACCGATTATTTTCAGCAATTTTTCTTTCGGTACGTTTTTAAACAATTCCGCCAAATGCCCCGCTATTTTTTCTTTGGACTGTTCGGGTGTTTGCAAATAAACCCGTTCCGAAAAACCGTCTCCGAAAAATTTTTCGGGGACGGCATACCGCGCCACGCCCCAGCCGTAGGGAATACCGTTTTTGTCCCGCATATACTCAAAATCCGCCGTGACAACATAGCCTTGCATTTGCAACCGCGTTATCATCGTTTCAAAGCCTTTCCGACCGTTTTTGCCGAAACCGCCCAGCCGTTTCAGTTTCTTTGAAAGCAGGCTGTCGTGTTCCGCAATTATATCGTAAACCGTTTTATCGGCGTAGGGCGCAAGACCGTCCTCATACCGCGCGTCAAAATCGTAACCGTCACGACGGTAATTGGCAAAATCGGGATACCATTCTGCGCTGATAAAACCCGCTTTTTTCTTGAAAAATTTCCCGTAAGCGCACCCCGTTTCCCTTATCACGGGACCTTTCCACTCCCAAGGACCGTCCGCGTCCGAAAACCAAAGCTCGGGCGGCGTATGCTCCTCCACGGAAAAGCCGTGTATGTCGTTTCTGAAAAACGGCAGAAATCCGTATTTTTGCACCGTCTTTGCCAAGTCCGCCCGAGAACGGATTTGAAAATCAAACTTGTTTTTCATTTTATTTCACTTCCTGATTTTATGGTTGCACCCTTTAAATCTTATTTTAACAAATTTTTGGCAAAAAGTATTGTACAATTGTTGTATTTATAGTGAAATTATTTTATAAATATCCATTTGAAGCAACCCCGGCGGCACTCTATGTGCCGCTAATTTTAGTGCAGATATTAGCTGATTAAAGGTAAATTTTGTAAAATCGCAAAGGCATACTTGTGTTTTAAATATGTCTGAATAACGTTTGATTTATGAACGGATAGGCGATGTGTGTTGTTTCAAAAATCCATTTTCTTACATATTTAGTAAAAACGTTTGTCTTGGTTTTTGTTGATGTGACATTTTCATTCTGAGCGAAAAAGAGCCGCGTGACATTTTTAATCAAGGCAAAAGCCGAGTGAATTTACATATTTTTACAGGTAAAGAGTGGTGTGGTTATGAAAGAGCAGTTCCGATAATTTCCATTTTGTGGGGAGGAACCAAGACGCTGACGGCGGCTTGTAAGGGCTTTTTTGTCTTGCAAAAAAGTGACCGGAACGTTAGTGCAGGGAAGCGGCGTCGGCTATGCCGACCACAGTGCCAAACAGGCAATGTGACACCGCCCCTTATGCTCTTGCCTATTTTCAGCTGCGTCTCAGAGGCGTTAGCCGAAGCCGCAGCGCCGCCCACGGTGCAGCCGTGGTTTTGACCGTATATTGGGTGTATACAGTGGTGCAATTTTAGGCGTATACAGTAGTATACTACTGTATACGGTCGTTCTGAAAGCACGATAAAAAGGAAGTTTGATTTACAAAGGTGTATACACCTACCAAGTGCTCCGTGTCACATCGTATACGACGTATACACCTAAGCGAAAATGGATTTTTTGTTATGCTTTGAGCGGTGCGAGAAATGTTGTTTCGGGTTCTGCCGTCTGCCCCTAAGCAGACGTTGTAGAATTTTTGTTCGGGTCTTGTCTGTTTAAAGTTTGTTTCCAAATATTGCCGCTTTAGTTGGGTTCAATGATGCCCGGAAGGGCAGTTTAGTTTGATGTTTTTTCTTTCGTGTGATAAAGTACCGAGGAGGGTATAGTTGTTTGTGTGAAACTTGGGAAATTATTCCACATATTTTGACATATGGTACTTGACATTTGGGACAGGTTATATTATAATATATTTATGAATGAAAGGAGATAATAATATGAACAAAAGTAAAACAGATGACCTTGATTTGAAATTGGTGAGGAATGTTCCCGGTAATGTTATCACGGCTATGAGGCGGCTGTTTCCGGAACAGTCAAGCAACGGGGACTTGATTTCTGCTTTCGTGTATGTTTTTACAAACGGCAATTGTCAAATTTCTCCAAAGGCTATGGAACTGGTGAGGTCTTATAGAAATTATAACGGGAATCAGGAGATACTGGACAGGCTGGATAATATTGAGAAGGTACTTAGTGAGTTAAACAAGCGGATTGAGCAGTAGTAAATTTGCACAACATAAAAATTGGAAATTTTCAATGATATTTTCAAAACCCGATTTATATAAGAGCATAAGCTGCGGTGACACATCGTGTCCGCAAATGCTTGTAATTTGGCGGGTTTAGTTGCACTGGGATATACTGGAATTTAAGCAATAAAACCAGTGCTTCGTTTGATTGTATAAATTTTATTGCATTTATTATTGATTTTTGCACAAAATCGTTTAATCAAAATGACGAACGCCGCAACATCTTGACATAAATGCCGAAATGTGCTATAATAAACAGCAAAGGACGTGATGCCAATGGCTGACAAGGATACGGTTACGAAAAATTATATGCAGGACAGGGAGACTTTTGCGGACGTTTTTAATTTTCTGATTTACGGCGGCGAACAGGTCATTAGTCCGGAACAGCTTAAACCGTTGGATACTGCCGCTGTTGCTTTGCCATACGGTGAGGACAGTAAAACCGTTCCGGTGCAGAAGTACCGCGATGTGCTGAAAATGGTTACAGCTATGGAGGACGACAATGCCGCGTACTTGTTGTTGGGTATTGAAAATCAGTTTCAGGTGCACTATGCTATGCCTGTGAGGAATATGCTGTATGACGCTTTGCAGTATGTAAATCAAGTTGACGAAGCCGCTAAGTCGCATAAAGCGGGCAGTAAGATATCCGAAACAAGGGCGGAATTTCTTTCGGGATTTTATGGGACGGATAAGCTGCTTCCCGTAATCACGCTGACCATTTATTTCGGTGCTGAGGAGTGGACTGCGCCAAAGTCGCTGTATGATATGTTTTCCGAGACAAATGACAGGCTGCTGAGTTTTGTTCCGGACTACAAGCTGAATTTGATTGCGCCTGCGGAGATTGCCGATGAGGATTTTGCAAAATTTCACACGGAATTAAGTCTTGCTTTGAAATACGTCAAGTATTCAAAAGACAAGAAAAAGCTGCGAGAAATGCTGCGGGAGGACGCGGCATACAAGAACGTTTCAAGAAAAACAGCCGATATGATAAATATCGTAACAAATTCGGGACTGCGCTATAATGCGGGAGAGGAGAATGTTGATATGTGCGAAGCGATTGAAGGAATCAGGAATGATGCAAGGGCTGAGGGGATTAAAGAGGGTATTTCAAGAGGAATTGAAAAAGGAATTGAAAAGGGATTTGAAAAGGGAATTAAACAGGGAATTGAAGATGGAATTGAAAAGGGTGTGCTGAAAACGCTTATTGGGCTTGTAAAGGACGGTATTCTGACGATAGCCGACGCGGCTAAGAGAGCCAATATGACTGTTAGTGAGTTTGAGAATAAGACGGGGTTGAAGTAAGAATAGCTTAAACCCTTGGATACTGCCGTTGTGGTTTTGCCGCACGCGAGGACAGTAAAACCGTCCCGGTGCAGAAGTATCGCGATGTGCGGAATATGCTGTATGACGCTTTGTAACAAATTCGGGACTGCGCTGCAATGCGGGAGAGGAGAATGTTGATATGTGCGAAGCGATTGAAGGAATTAGGAATGACGCAAGGGCTGAAGGGATTGAGGAGGGAGTGCTGAAAACCTTGATTAATCTTGTAAAGGACGGCATTCTGACAATAGCCGATGCGGCTAAGAGAGCCAATATGACTGTCAATGAGTTTGAGAATAAGACTGGGTTGAAGTAAGAACGGTTTGTTATTGATTGGAATTACCCCCAAGGTAGATTTACAAAAAATCTACCTTGGGGGTATTTTTATGCAAAAAGAAAAGAGTTGCTGGGGTGTGTTGCCGATAAAGAAGATTTTATGATTTGAAAGTAAGGCTGCGTAACAGGTGTGATTAACAGAAAGGCGTAATAGTAAAATTGCACAACACAGAAATTGGAAAATCTATTATAAAAAGCCGCTATATAATTATAAGGAGAGGTGTCACACATAGCGGAGCATTCCTTGTAAAATAGAGGCTTGAGTGTCACGCGGCTTTTGAATTTACATAATTATCCAAATTTTGTTGTGAGAATTTACATATTCTCATTAATTTATTATCGTCTTTTTGTGGAATTAGTGTAGTCAAAATGACGAATATATTTGCAATTTGATAAAGCTTGAACGATACCGGGTAAAACTTGCGAAATTGTCAAGGCTTTTGAGAGAGGATATCAATGCCGTTAAA
Organism: Ruminococcus sp.; assembly: GCA_023667165.1. GTDB lineage: Bacteria > Bacillota > Clostridia > Oscillospirales > Ruminococcaceae > Huintestinicola. The sequence goes on from JAMPAO010000071.1 coordinate 10,570, forward strand.
CTCGGCAAATTCAAGCTCTTATACTTAATTATACTTATAAAACTTTGGCTAAGAAAAACTTTCGGTAGAACTGAAAAGTTTTGCTGAAATAGAAAAATATTTCACTAATGCTCTTTGGTGATTTTTGCGGGAAGTAAGGTGTGGTTAAATGTAACGGTTATGATAATGAATGTACATGCTTTGGAGACAAAATCAGAAAGATTTGTTATTTTTTTGAAAAATATCTTGAAATACACATAAAAATGTGGTATAATATCTAATAAAGGGTACGAGTATTTGGAATGTTTAAGAAATATGCAAGATTAGAGGTAGGTTAATATAATGTGTTTGCTTATAGAAGAGTTGAAACGTTTAAAGAAGTCATCACAGGACGCTGTAGATAATGAGAACAGCTTTAACGACTTCAAAAAATATATGCATATTCACAGGCAAGTTGAGGATGATTTGATTGCCGCAATACAGTGTGCAAGGGAAAGCAACGGAAAAAGTTTGATTTTAGTATGCGGAAATGTGGGAGACGGAAAATCTCACTTGATTTCGTATTTAAATCACCATAAAAATAACTATCTTGACGGATTTATTATACATAATGACGCTACGGAAAGTCTTAGCCGCAGTCGTAATGAGAGAGAAGAACTTGCAAGGGTACTGTCCGACTTCAGCGACAGCAATATAGACAATACTGCCGATACTAAAATTATTGTTGCTATTAATCTTGGCGTTTTAAGTAATTTCCTTAGTTCCGATGAGGGGAAAAACTTTACAAGACTTGCCGATTATGTGGAGAAAAATAAGATTCTTGTTGATACTGAGATGAGTTTTTCCGATAATAAGGCAGATGAAATATTCTTCAATGTGAACTTTGGCGATTACCACATTTATAGACTGAACGAGGGTGAAGCAGACTCTCCGTACATAAGCGAATTTATTGATAAGATATTTTCCGATAACGCAGGCAATACATTTTATGATGCATACAGAGGCTGTCATATATGTGATATGTGTGATTGCTGTCCGGTTAAGAGTAATTATGAGATGATGAGCATTCCAACAGTTAAAGCCGGAATTACAAGCATTATTCTTGAAGCAGTTATAAAGGATAAAATTATTCTTTCTACCCGTGAACTTCTGGACTTTTTCTATGATATAATTGTTCATCCGGAATACAATAAGACAAAATACAAAAATTATTACAAGAAAAATAAGCTAAAAGCTTTTATGGAATATTCTCTGCCGAGCATTATGTACAAACACGGTGAAGTGTCAACATTATTGGCGCACATAAAAAAGTATGATTTCATTTCAGTAAGGTCAGAATTGTTTGATAATATTATTACGAAATTTAATATTACCGATGAACCTGCCGGGATTTTTGAGCAATATATTGAAAATAACTCATGCCTTAAATTTATGTTATCAAACGCAACCGAAATCCGCAAATCCGATAAAGAGGAGTTTTTACAGCTTTTGGCAAGAATGTGTAAAGCAGCGTCTAAAAGCGGAGAGATTGAAACCATTGACAAAGAGTTCAATGAATTTGTTTCATACATTTATTACGCACGCAAAGGAGATGTAGCTTACCTGAAAAAGCTTTATACTACAGTAATGAAATGTGTATCTTTTTGGAATGGCGGAAATGGTGAAAATCTAAATCTTAACACAAGCCATGAGGACTATGTGATTTCAACAAGTTTGGATTACCTGCCGGACGCTTCCAGTTTTGCATGCATTGACGGTGAAACGGTTTTTGAACGTTTTCCGGCTTATATTAATCTCACGTTTATGTCCAAAAAGGACAACAGCCAAAAGGCATCGGTATCAATAGATTATGACCTTTACAGTATGCTTAAAAAAGTTGAAAGCGGGTACAGACCTTCTGTAAAGGACAGCAATTCATTTGCGGGATTTGTTTCATTTATAAAGAAGCTGTCTGATTTCGGCAATCAGAATGAAGAAATTGCTATTTGTCATTATGTAGGTAACAGCATTAAGGAATACGCCCTCAAAAAGGACGTATTCAATACATATGAGTTTAAGGAGGTCAAGTAATGGAATATAATATTGACCAAGCCGTTTTTAATAAAACATTTCTTGATAAAAATGGAACATTTTCCCATAAAACAAATCTTAAGTACAATCTTTTTCCTTTTACAGGTTCTACCTCCGATAAGGTTTTGGATTCCTTTGATAACATACTTGGAGCTTTCCTGCGCAATATATATTCTCTTGCTCAATCCGACAAAATATGCCGTAATGATATAATAAATAAAGTCTGTGAGAAAGTTTCGTTCGGTGAAGGAATGTCAGATAAGCTGGCATTTCAAGATATAATAAGGAATATTTATTTTAACGGAGAAGAAAGCTTGAAATGCACAAGTTTGAATACATACAAGTATTCTGCAAGCACTAAAAATGACAACAAAATATCGGAATACATCACATCAACAATATGTGACAAGGAGAAAATTAAAGCGGCACTTGTTTCAAAAGAAACAGCAACAAGAAATATGCTTGACTCGCTGGTGGAAAAATGTCTTCCGGAACTGCAGGCTAAATCCAGAGGGACAAAGTACCTTTCTCTTTTTCCTAAAATAAAGGAATACTTTACTAAAGATTTTATATTTTTGATAGAAGATAACAGTTCCGATTTTTATGATATGATACAGCTTATATCGTATTACTACTTCTTTTATACAAGCCAAACTGTTTTAATGCTGAATGAATTTTGTAAAAGCAATGATAAGATTCACCCGATATATTTTTGCATGGGTTGGGAAAAAACCTCGGGCAGCAGGGATTCTGTCGCTAAAGGATGGCGTCAGCTTGACGCAAAACGTTTTACTATGTTTTCCCACGCGGTTTTGCTTGAAATGCTTAACCAGACAGGTTTGGAAAGAAAATTTTCGTACAAGGATATTTATGATATATACAATTCATCATCAAATGATGAGCAGCGGCTTATTTTCAATACAATTGAAAATATAAAGCTTTTGTATCGTACACAATATGCTGCGCCTGACGGATTCAATTACGCGGCAGACAATTATGTCAATGATGATATAGAAAGTCTTATCAAAGGCTTTTTTGATGATATTATGCTGCAGTTCAAAAACACGTCGCGTTCCCGAGCAAATGAGTCGTATCAGCAAAGTTTTTACGAATTTTGCAGAAACAATTTTTTACAAAACAGAAAGAAAAATGGATTGGTACTTGTTTTAAGCGAGGAACAGCTTGTGCTGATGACAAAAATCATTATAGGCAATGAAAAGCAAATGCGGCTTAATACGCTTTTTGAAGAATTCCGCAGCAGAGGTGTCTATATGGATAAGGCTACACGTGAATGTGTTGTGGAATTTTCCACTCCCGTCCCTAAGCCAACCGCAGCACAAAATGCAGGAATAGCCAAATAATAATCAGCTATTCCTACATTAAAAACACGCTA
>JAMPAO010000072.1 GCA_023667165.1 Ruminococcus sp.
TCCGTACCCCTGCAGCTTTTCCAGGATACCTACGGCGGAAACGTTGAGTGGATATCCACCACATGGGACACAAGATATTCCGACCTTTCCACCCACGTGCTGGGCGGCGACGGCGTAGACTTCTTCCCCTGCGACACCGCAGCTCTTCCCAAGGGCGTTATCAGCGGAATGTTCCAGCCTGTTGACGATTATATCGAAATGGACTCCGACCTGTGGACAGACGTTTCCGAGGCTATGGAGATATACAACTTCGGCGGCAGGCATTACGAGCTTGTAAACAGCATCAGCGCGGAAACCATCATCATCTACAACAAGCAGACCATCGAGGAAAACGGTCTGGACGATCCCTGGGAGCTTTATCAGGCAGGCGAATGGAACTGGGATACCTTTACATCCGCTCTGGAGAGCTTTGTAGATCCCGACAGCGACCAGTGGGGTCTTGACGGATACTGGGCGGAAAAGGCTCTGTTCCTTTCCGCAGGCGTTCCTTCCGTTGAGTCCGTTGACGGCTCTCTTACCGTAAATCTTAACGATCCCACCGTTGAAAAGGCTATGAACTGGGGTTACGATCTTTACAACAAGGGTCTTGTGCTTGACAGATCCATATTCGACTGGGCAGAGCAGCCGCAGTTCATGGGCGAGGGCAGAGAACTGTTCTATATCATAGGCGCATGGGCGGTACAGTCCAACCCCGATACATGGACCACAAAGATCCCTGTTGAAAATCTTGGTCTTGCACCCGTCCCCTCTCCCGCAGGCTCGGATCCTTACGCAGGCGCTACCCTTGACGGCTGGGTACTCTGCAAGGGCGCAGGCAACCCCGAGGGCGTAGGACTTTTTGCGGACTGCACACGTCTTGCCAACACCAACGACGACGCCATCGCCATCGGCGACAAGAAAGCTATGGAGGACTATAGCTGGACTGAGGAGCTTATCGCCATCAATAAGGAGATAAACGACCTTGCCCGTCAGTACCCCGTTGTTGACCTGGCTACGGGCGTATCTACGGACGTTGCTTCCATCACCACCGACGGCGGCGACCAGATCGGTCTTAGAGCGGCGTTCCACGGCGTTGACTGGGCGACCAACAGAGAAGAGATCTCCGGCGTTGTAGAAATGCTGGTGGAAGAGGCTGACGCTTCTCTCAAGAGCATCGGCTGATGATCCCGTTAAAATAGTTGCTTTCGGCAATTTAAGGTTAAAGATAATTTAAGCTCCGGTGATTTTTTTCACCGGAGCTTAAATTTTTATACGGACTGAAATAAGACAGAGCCTTATTTGTCCGCGCCGCCGCACTTTTTTTATTTTATTATGCCCAAACCCCTTGCATTCGGCGGAAAAAAATGATATAATAAAAAGTAATATTGTTTATGTGTCCGTATATGGGAGGAAAAGAAATGCCAACAAAGTACATATTCGTAACAGGCGGAGTGGTATCCGGTCTGGGCAAGGGAATAACCGCCGCGTCGCTGGGACGTCTGCTCAAGCAGAGAGGATACAGGGTAACGATCCAGAAGTTCGACCCTTACATCAACGTCGACCCCGGTACCATGTCGCCTTATCAGCACGGAGAGGTGTTCGTTACCGACGACGGAGCGGAAACCGATCTCGACCTGGGTCATTACGAAAGGTTCGTAGACGAAAATCTTTCGGTAAATTCCAATGTCACAACGGGAAAGATATACTGGACCGTCCTGAACAAGGAACGCAGAGGAGATTATCTGGGCGGCACCGTGCAGGTGATCCCCCATATAACCAACGAGATAAAGGAAAAGGTCTACCGTGTGGGCAGAGAGAGCAATACCGATATAGTCATCACCGAGATAGGCGGTACTGTGGGCGATATCGAATCCACCCCATTTCTGGAGGCGATAAGACAGGTAAGCACGGAGGTGGGCAGATCCAACGCGATCTACATCCATGTGACGCTGGTGCCTTATATAGCAGGCTCGGAGGAGCTGAAATCCAAGCCTACCCAGCACTCCACAAAGGAGCTGCTTTCCGTCGGCATACAGCCGAATATAATCGTCTGCCGCAGCGAAAAGGAGATACCCGAGGATATGCGCAGCAAGATCGCCCTTTTCTGCAACGTCAGGGACGAGGACGTAATACAGAACCTTACCGCGCCATCTCTCTATGAGATACCCCTCTGGCTTGAAAAAGAGGGACTGGCAAGGATCGTATGCCACCATCTGGGACTGGAGGACAGAGAGCCGGATCTTGCCGAATGGGAGGAAATGGTGGACCGCGCCAAATCCGCCAAGGGCAAGGTGACCATAGGTCTTGTGGGCAAATACGTAATGCTTCACGACGCGTATCTGTCCGTTGCCGAGGCGCTGCGCCACGGGGGGATAGTAAACGGCGCGGAGGTGGATATCCGCTGGATAAATTCCGAGGAGATAACTGGAAAAAACGCCGCAAAGCAGCTTAAGGGCTGCGACGGCATAATCGTCCCCGGCGGCTTCGGCGACAGGGGCATAGAGGGCATGATAGAAGCTATACGCTACGCAAGGGAAAGCAAAACTCCGCTGTTCGGCATATGTCTGGGTATGCAGATGGCTGTGGTCGAGTTTGCAAGAAACGTTTTGGGACTGTCGGGGGCAAATTCCACCGAGTTCGGCGAAACGCCCTATCCCGTTATAGATATTATGGAGGATCAGAAAAGCATTACCGAAAAGGGAGGCACCATGCGCCTCGGTCTGTATCCCTGCAAGCTGTCGGAGGATACCGTATGCCGCAGGGTCTACGGCGACGAGCTGATATATGAGCGTCACCGTCACCGCTGGGAATTCAACAACACCTACCGTTCCGCAATAAGCGAAAAGGGAATGAAAATAGCGGGCATATCGCCCGACGAAAGACTGGTGGAGATCGTGGAGATACCCGATCACCCGTGGTTCGTGGGAGTTCAGTTCCACCCCGAATTCAAGTCCCGTCCCAACAAGGCGCACAAGCTGTTTGCCGATTTTATAAGGGCGTCTTTGGCTAATCAATCAAAATGAGAAATAAAATTTGTATATTCCTACAGGAAATACAAAAAACTATTGCAAAACTTTGGCAATAGTGCTATAATAAAGTAATAAGAGAAAAGGAGGCGGCTTTATGACAAATAATCCTAATAATTTAATGCCTACCGACGGCGAGGCCGTGGTGACCGTACTGCCGAACTATTCGGCTGCTTATCTTACGATATACCCCGCTCATAACGGCGGAAAGGACATAGGCTTCGGGGACGTTATCAGCGCGCTCTCCATGAAAGGCGTCAAACATAACGTAAAAACCGACCTTATAAAGGAGCTGCTGGATACAAAGGGCTTCGATAAGGAGGTAAAGATCGCCGAGGCGGATATGCCCGTAAACGGAAAAAACGGCACTGTCAAATACGCCTTTTCAAAGGAAACTGTTCTTGCCCCGAAAGAGGACGACAACGGATTTGTTGATTACAAGGATCTGGGACTTATCAGAAATATAAGGGAAAACGAAACTATAGCCGAGATAACCCTCCCCGACAGCGGCACCGACGGCATGGACGTCAGAGGAGTGGTCATGAGAGCGATCCCCGGAAAAAACGCCTCCTATACCGTAGGTGCGGGAACCAAGCTGACGGAGGACGGTCTTAGGATCATTTCCGCCATGGACGGCCATGTGTGCTTCAAGAACGGCGGCTTCTGCGTTGAATCCACCGTTACCATAGGAGGCGACGTGGATACCTCCGTGGGCAATCTCGATTTCATCGGAGATATCGTTATAAAGGGCGAGGTCATGGAGGGCTTCTCCGTCACTTCGGCAAAGAATATCACCATAGGCGGAAACGCTACGGGAGCGTACATCAAGGCGGGCGGCTCTATCACCGTCAAAAAGGGATGCATAAACTCCAGCATGACCGCTCACGGCGACATCAACTGCCAGTTCTGCGAATATTCCAAGATAATCACCGACGGCAATCTAAACGCCCAGACCTTTGTTATATGCGACGTTTACTGTGCGGGCAATCTTACGGGCAAGGCGCTCAACGGCGGAAAATACACCGTTCTGGGCGATACGACGGTAAAATATCTGGGAACGAAGAACTATGCTCCCACCGAGGTCATAGCGGGAGATAACGCCGTACTTATGAAAGAAAAGGAAGAGGCTGTAAAGACCCTTGCCGAGCTTGACAGCAAGATCGACAGATGCACTCAGATAGTGGATTTCCTCAACGAAAAGCGCAAGGAGCTCAAGCGCCTGCCGGAGGATAAGGAAGAGCTGCTGGGAGTTTCCGTAAAAAACAAGATATCTTTCCAGATGCAGAAGAAGAAGCTGCATAAAAGGATCGCCAGCATTGACGATTCCCTTGCCCAGAAGCAGTACCGTACGGTTACAGTAAGCGGAATGGCATATCCGGGCGTAAAGGTGACGATAAACGACGCTTCCATGAAGATAGATCACGAAACCCCAAAGGTCAAGATATACTTGGACGACAACGGCAATATCGTTACGGGTATTGCATAAGCAAGAGGCAGTTTTATGACAGACGAACAGTACTCCCGCACCGCAGTGCTGCTGGGAGAGGAAAAGCTCAATAAGCTCAGGCGCTCCCGCGTTGCCGTGTTCGGCGCGGGGGGCGTGGGGAGCTATGCCATAGAGGCTCTTGCCCGCTGCGGCACGGGGAGCATAGATATTTTCGACGGCGATAGGATAGCCGTTTCCAACCTTAACCGTCAGCTTATCGCCCTGAAAAGCACCGTGGGAATGTACAAGTCGGACGCGGCGGCGGCAAGGATAGCAGACATCGACGGCAGCATAAAGGCGACGGGACACAGAATGTTCTTTCTCCCCGAAAACGCGGACGAGGTGGATTTTTCCGCCTTTGACGCCGTTATCGACGCAGTGGATACTGTGGCCGCCAAGCTGGAGATAATAGTAAGAGCGCAGGCGGCGGGGGTTTTTGTCATCTCCTCAATGGGTGCGGGCAACAAGCTTGATCCGTCCAAATTCACCGTCTGCGATATATACGAAACCTCCGTCTGTCCTCTTGCAAGGGTAATGCGCAGGGAACTCAGGAAAAGAGGGGTCAAGTCTCTCAGAACGGTCTATTCCACGGAGGAGGCTCACCCGCCCCGTATACCCTGCGAGCCGGACGAAAGAGGAAAGCTCCCTCCGGGCAGCGTTTCCTTTGTTCCCTCGGCTGCGGGACTGCTTATTGCGGCGGAAACGGTGAAATATCTGACGGAAAACGGGTAAAAACGGTCATATATGGGGAAAGGACTTGAAAATGCAGGAAATATCAGCATATACCCTTACGGTATCGGGGATAAACGCCGAGCCGGCAGCCGATGAGATATCCGCGGGAGCCGTTGTGCTTACGGGGATAATCGCCGTGACCCTTATATATGTGGTGACATCCTTTCTGCCCAATATCGCCGCGGCGGCGGACAAGCTGCTCGGCAGGAAAGGCGGAAAACCGAACTCGGAAGAAAGCGGGGACGGGTACAAGGTTTACGATATCTACGAGGGTGAGAAAAACCTTGATGATGATAATGAAAAGGAGCAGCATTAAAATGGCAAAGGATAACAAAAAAATGGTCGGCGCCATCACCTCCATGGAGGAGGATTTCGCCAAATGGTATACCGATATCGTCAAAAAAGCCGAACTTATAGAATATACCAGCGTTAAAGGCTGTATGGTAATACGCCCCTACGGCTACGCTATATGGGAGAATATGCAGCGCATACTTGACGGAATGTTCAAAGCGACGGGACACGAGAACGTGTGTATGCCTATGTTCATACCCGAAAGCCTTTTGCAGAAGGAAAAGGATCACGTGGAGGGGTTTGCTCCGGAGGTGGCTTGGGTCACTCACGGCGGCAGCGAGAAGCTGGAGGACAGGCTGTGCGTCCGTCCCACCTCGGAAACGCTTTTCTGCGAGCATTACGCAAATATAATTCATTCCTACCGCGATCTGCCGAAGCTGTACAATCAGTGGGTATCGGTGGTTCGCTGGGAAAAGACCACCCGTCCTTTCCTGCGGTCAAGGGAATTTCTCTGGCAGGAGGGGCATACTATCCATGCCACGGCGGAGGAGGCTGTGGAGGAAACGGAGCGTATGCTGAACGTTTATGCGGAGTTCTGCGAAAAAAGCCTTGCAATGCCCGTAATAAAGGGCAGAAAGACCGACAGCGACAAGTTTGCGGGAGCGGAGGCGACATATGCCATAGAAGCTCTCATGCACGACGGAAAGGCGCTTCAGGCGGGCACGTCCCACTATTTCGGCGACGGCTTTGCCAAGGCGTTCGATATAATGTACACCGATAAGGACAACAAAAAGGTATATCCTCATCAGACCTCCTGGGGCGTTACCACACGTCTTATCGGGGCGGTGATCATGACCCACGGCGACGACAACGGTCTTGTGCTGCCTCCCGCCGTCGCTCCCGTTCAGGCGGTGATCGTGCCTGTACAGCAGTTCAAGGAGGGAGTTCTGGATAAGGCAAGGGAGATGGAGGAAAAGCTGAAAGCGGCGGGAATACGCGTTAAGGTTGACGATTCGGACAATTCCCCCGGCTGGAAGTTTGCGGAATACGAGATGAAAGGCGTACCCGTGCGTATCGAGATAGGCCCCAAGGACATCGAGAACGGTCAGTGTATCTGCGCATTGAGATACAGCGGAGAAAAAATAACCGTTCCCCTTGACGGATTCGAAAATAAAGTCAGGGAAACGCTTGACAGCGAGATCCCCCGGGGAATGTTCGAAAAGGCTCGGGAAAACAGGGAAAAGCATACCTATTCCTGCGTTTCCGCCGATGAGATAACACAGGCTCTGGCGGAAAAGGGCGACGGCTTTGTAAAAGCAATGTGGTGCGGAGATGAAGCCTGCGAGGACAAGGTAAAGGAGCTGACGGGAGTAGGCACGCGCTGCATTCCCTTTGAGCAGGAGAATATTTCCGACAAATGCGTTTGCTGCGGAAAACCCGCAAAATGCATGGTATATTGGGGCAAAGCATACTAAGAATTCTTGCTTCCGAAAGGATGAGATCATATGACCGATATCAACGAAATACTGAAAAGCTATACCCCCTGCAGCGGCGACGAATATGACAACGCTTTGGTATTCGCGCTGAAAAAATGGATCTCCGACGAGATAAACAATATCCCCGAAAACGGCGTTTATGCCGTGGGAATTAGCCTGAAAAAGGACGGCGCGTCATTTGCCTACAACACCGAGGAGCATTTGAAAAACGGAGGCAAAAAATGGGCGCTCTCCGATTGGAAGGAAAAGAGCTTCGGCAGTCCCGACAAGGACGAAAACGTCTACGGCGCGGTAGATATGTGGCTGAGCTTTAAGGGCTTTTCGGAATGCACGGATAACGAGAACGCCGGATCCGGCTTTATGAAGTGCGCCGTTCTTGCGGTGAGAGAGCTTAAAAAAGAGGGCATTTTCACCGAAAGGTTCAACAGGGATATCCCCGTTCTTATGTTCTGCGGCTCGGAGGATAAGGCGGAAAATGCGGTGTATACCGCCGCCGCCAACGATACCGCCCTTTTGGACGGAGATTATTTCGGCGGTTACGGCTTTAAGATATGAAAAAACATGGGACTGTCCGCACATTTTGCGGGGCAGTCCTATATACGTATGCAAGGATATGTGATAAATGGAACAAAATGCAGAGAAAAAAAGGGAAATGATGCTCACCGCCCCCGTAGAGGGACTGGTGTGCCGCATGGCGGTGCCTACCATCATAACAATGCTGATAACCGCTTTTTACAATATGGCGGATACATATTTTGTGGGCAGGCTCGATACGGTGTCCACCGCCGCTGTGGGACTTGCTTTGCCGCTTATGAACGTTATTCAGGCGATAGGCTTTTTCTTCGGTCACGGCTCGGGAAATTATATGTCCAGAAAGCTGGGCGACGGAGATACCGAGGCTGCCGATAAAATGGCGGATACCGCTGTGATGATGTCCCTTGCTTCGGGTACTCTCCTTGCGGCCGCCGGACTTGTCTTCCGCCGCCCTCTTGCGGTGCTGCTGGGAGCAAACGATCTGCTTATGGAAGGCACGGAGCTGTACGTTTCCCTGCTGCTGCCCGGGATCCCCTTTATAATGACATCCTTTGTGATGAACAATCAGCTTCGTTTCAAGGGCAGCGCATATCTCGGCATGATAGGCATGGGCATAGGCTCGGTGCTCAACGTGATACTCGACCCGCTGTTTATCCTTGTTTTCAATATGCGGATAAAGGGCGCGGCAATAGCCACCGTTATCAGCCAGATAACGGGATTTGTGATACTGCTTAAAATGAGCGGCAGGCTGCCGCTCAGAAAGCCCAATATCAGCCTTAACGCGGAAACCGTCATTTCGGTGTTCCGTTTCGGCGCGCCCTCGCTGTTCAGACAGGGCATAATGAGCGTCGCCGCCGTGTGCCTGAGCCATGCGGCGGTAGTGTACGGCGAAGCGGTGATAGCCGCCATATCGGTGGTAAATAAGATAGTAATGGTAGGAGCTTCCGCTGTAATCGGCTTCGGACAAGGCTTCCAGCCGGTGTGCGGCTTTAATGTGGGCGCGGGAAGATTCGACAGAGTAAAGAAAATGTACATATTCTGCCTAAAGGCATCCACGGTATTCATTACAGCATACGGTGCGGCGGTCTTTGTTCTTGCGCCGCAGCTTGTGCGGATATTCCGCGACGACCCCGAGGTCATAGAAGCGGGCATACCGCTGCTGCGCTTCCAGTGCGTGACCGCGCCGCTGCAGGGCATGATAATCATGACCAATATGCTTGTGCAGAATATGGGAAAGACCCTGTGGGCAAGCATACTTGCCATGGCAAGGCAGGGACTGTTCTTTATCCCGCTGGTGTTCCTGCTCCCCTCTTATCTGGGAGTGCTGGGGATACAGCTTACCCAGTCGGCGGCGGATCTGCTGACGGCATTGGTGACCCTGCCCATGATGATATACTGCATAAGGACAATGAGCGGCGAAGAAGCAATAAACAACGGCAAATGAAAAACGCTTTGAAATATTTCCCGCCCATTACAAACAAAGCTGTTGTAAAACTGATAAAATTATGATATAATATATACGTAAAATCTTCCTTTTTCACGAGGTGACGCAATGAATTGCTTTGAGATATTCAAGGAATGCTTTCCGTTTTTTGAATTCGGCGAAAAAATATTCAATACCCTTTCCGATATAGCGGACTGCCGGATCTTTACCCGTGAGCGGGACGGCAAAGCAGCCGCTTTCGGAGCGGTGCAGGGGAATAATATCCGTCTGCTGTGCGTGCTGCCGCAGTACCGCGGACAGGGGATCGGCGGCAGCCTCCTGGAGGAAATGGAGGAGCATATAAGCTCGCAAGGCTTTGACAGGGCGGAGATAGGCGGCGTTTCCTCGGAGCTGTTCATAGGCGCGGTATCGGAAAGCGCGGATTTTTTTGAAAAAAGGGGATATGTCCTTTCGGGCAATATCGCCGAAATGCTCCTTGATACGGATAATTTTTCCCCCGATACCCTCCCTCTTAACGTCCCCGACGGCGTATCCTTCGGATATTATAACGGCAGCCATGCAGAGCTGGAAAACGCCGTTGCTCGGGTCAAGAATGACTGGGTCCGGTATTTCCCGTCAAACGAAAATGTTTTCTGCGGCTTCTGCGGAGGAAAGATAGCCTCTTTCTGCAATACCTACGGCAGCGCGGTATGTATGCTGTCCGGAAAGGGGAGAAAGGTCGGCAGCATAGGCTGCGTGGGTACGCTGCCGGAATACAGGCGCCGGGGCATAGGACTGAAAATGACCGCCCTTGCCGCGTATGATCTGAAAAAACAGGGCTGCCGCAGGATATTTATCCATTATACCCATGTGTACGACTGGTACGCAAAGCTGGGCGCCAAGCCGTTCTTATTTGTAAGGCTCGGCGGAAAGGAGCTGAGGAGATCATGAACATTATCATAGTAGGCTGCGGAAAAGTAGGTCAGGCGCTGGCGGAGCAGCTCAACGACGAGGGGAATAATATCACCATCATCGACCTTGTCGCTTCAAGGGTCAACGATATTGCGGGAAGATTTGACGTAATGGGAGTCGTGGGCAACGGTGCAACGCACCTTGTGCAGCAGCAGGCGGATATCGAACACGCCGATCTGCTCATCGCGGTAACAGGCTCGGACGAGCTGAATCTGCTGTGCTGCCTTATTGCAAAAAAAGCCGGCAACTGCCAGACCATCGCCCGTGTGAGAAATCCCGAATACAGCATAGAAGCTCCTTTCCTCAAAGAGGAGCTGGGTCTGGCAATGGTCATCAACCCCGAATTTGCCGCCGCGCAGGAGATAGCGCGGGTGCTGCGTTTTCCATCAGCCATTAAGATAGACACCTTTGCCAAGGGCAGAGTGGAGCTTCTGAAATTCAAGCTCCCCGAGGGCTGCAGGCTGGCAGGCTGCGCAGTCAAGGATATGGGAGGCAAATTCAAATGCGACGTTCTGGTATGCACCGTTGAGCGCGGAAACGACGCGTTTATCGCCAAGGGTGATTTTGTTTTCGAGGAAAAGGACGTTATATCCATCGTGGCTTCTCCCCGAAAGGCCAACGATTTTTTCCGCAAAATAGGCTATAAAATAAACTCCGTCAAGGACGTTATGATAGTAGGCGGCGGCGAGATCGCCCATTATCTTTGCGATATACTTATCAGGGCGGGCATCTCCGTCAAGATCATAGAAAAAAGCGCGGCAAGGTGCGACGAGCTGTGTGTTCAGCTTCCCGACGCGACCATTATAAACGCGGACGCCGTGGATCAGAATATCCTGCTGGAGGAGGGTCTGGCAGGCTGCGGAGGCTTTGCGGCTCTTACAAACCTTGACGAGGAGAATATACTGCTTTCCCTGTTTGCAAAAAGCTCCGGCAAGGGCAAGCTGGTGACAAAGATAAACCGTATCGAATTTGACGACGTTATCAAGCGGCTCGATCTGGATACAATAATCTACCCCAAAAACCTTACCTCCGACATGATAGTGAGATACGTCAGGGCGATGAAAAACACCATCGGCAGCAATGTGGAAACGCTGTATAATATCATCAAGGGCAAGGTGGAGGCGGCGGAGTTTATCGTAAAGGAAAATTCCCCCATTGCGGGAGTGCCGCTTATGGAGCTGAAATTCAAAAAGAACGTGCTGATCGCCGCGGTTCTGAGAGAGCGCAGGGTCATTATCCCGCGAGGAAACGACATCATTCAGCCGGGAGACGCCGTGGTGGTGGTTTCCGATTTAATGCAGCTCCACGATATAACCGATATTCTCAAATGATCTCAGAGGGATATATATGAATTTCAAAATGATAAGAAATATTCTTGGCTGGATGCTGATATTTGAGGCTCTGTTCATGCTCGTACCCATATTTACGGCGGCGTTTTACGGGGAAAAGGAAATATTTCCCTTTCTTGCTTCCGCAGCCGTATGCCTTTTGTGCGGTGCGGCTTCGACGGTGAAAAAGCCGGAAAACAAAGCTCTGTACTCCAGAGAGGGTTATGTTATCGTGTCGCTTAGCTGGATAATGCTGAGCCTTTTCGGAGCGCTGCCGTTCTATTTGTCGGGAGCGATCCCCTCCTTTGCGGACGCGCTTTTCGAATCCGCTTCGGGGTTCACCACTACGGGGGCAACGATACTTTCCGCCGTGGAGGATCTGCCGAGGTCGATACTCATGTGGCGCAGCTTTACCCATTGGGTGGGGGGCATGGGCGTACTGGTTTTTGTAATGGCGTTCATACCCTTAAGCGGCGGGCAGAATATGCATATCATGAAAGCCGAGAGTACGGGACCTTCGGTGAGCAAGCTCGTGCCGAGGGTCAAAACCACCGCGCTTATACTCTATTCGATATATTTCGTGCTTACCTTTCTCGAGTTCATACTTCTGCTTTTCGGGGGAATGAGCGTGTTTGAGGCTCTCAACACCGCGTTTTCCACCGCAGGCACGGGAGGCTTCGGCTTCAGAAACGACAGTATGGGCAGCTTTTCGCCTTATATCCAGATAGTGGTGACGGTTTTCATGCTGATGTTCTCGGTAAATTTCGGCTCGTATTATCTTGCGATAACGGGCAGGCTGAAAGAAGCGGTAAATACGGAGCTGCTCGTGTTCCTAAGCGTAGTGACCGTTTCATCGGCGGTGATAACGTTTAATGTGCGGGGAATGTTCGGAACGCTTTCCGAGGCGGTAAGGAACGTGGTGTTCACGGTGTCCTCCATAATGTCCTCAACGGGATTTTCCACGGCGGATTTCGATCTGTGGCCGGAGCTTTCGCGCACGATAATAGTCATGCTCATGTTCATAGGCGCGTGCGCGGGCAGTACGGGAGGCGGGATAAAGGTATCACGTATAATCATACTTTTCAAGAGCATGGCAAAGGAGCTGGAGGTAATGATCCACTCCAAGCAGGTCAAGAAAATAAAGCTGGATTCGCATTTCATAGAGCATGAAACGGTGCGTTCGGTGAATGTATATATAATCTGCTATATCCTTATCTTTGCGATATCGCTTATTTTCGTTTCCTTTGAAAATCACGACCTTATAACCAATTTCACCTCTGTGACCACCTGTATAAATAATATGGGGCCGGGACTTGCGCTTACGGGACCCACGCAGAATTTCGGGTTTTTCTCCGTACCCACAAAAATGGTGCTGATATTTGATATGATAGCGGGCAGACTGGAGCTGTTCCCCATGCTGCTGCTGTTCTCCCCCGCCACATGGAAGAAATAAAAAAACAGCAAAATCAAAACCAAAACAAGAACAAAACTAAAACAAGAACAAACAGTGTAAGGCAAAAGTTTCGCCAGCCTTTTCAAAGGCTGTGGGGGTCGAGGGGGCAAAGCCCCTCGCGGGTTCAAGGGCAGCGCCCTTGCGGTCAGATCGGATATGCGCCGAAACGAAAAAATGCCGCCCGACCAAAAAAGGATAACAAAAAAACTTACCGTGAAGAATATCAATGAAAAACATTTAATATCGGGCGGCATTTTGATTTTTTGAAATGCGGGCATTTCAAAAAATCAACGCCGTAAGGCGGAGGGTAACGTATATACGAGGGTAACGTATATACGAGGGTAACGAACATACGAGGGTAACGTATATACGAGAGTAACGCAAATACGAAAATAAAAACATTACCCGCAAAAACAATTATCCCCGCGCTGATTGAACGCGGGGATAACCTTTAAATATCAATTATAAATTTCAGTTATTGTCGTAGCCGCTGTAGCCGCCCTCGGGAGCGGAGGGATCGGCGCTGTCGTTCTTTACGACCTCGATGTTGATAGCCGCGCCGCCGTCCTCGCCTGTGACCTCAACGGTGTCCTCGTGGTCAATGACCTCTTCCGAGGGGGTATTCTCCTCGATGGTAACGGGGTCGGGTCTGTTGATCTTAGCGCCGCATTTGCCGCAGAACGCGTTGTCGTCGGGAATCTCCGCGCCGCAGACCTCGCAGACGTTCACGCGCCTGAGCGCTCTTACCTGTGCTTTAAGGCTTTCGATAAGCTCGGTTTTTTCATCGGCTTTTTCAAAAAGTTCCCTCATGGTATCGCAGCAGGGATTGTTCCTGTTGTTCTCGTAATATTTTCTGCCGATCTCGCAGTAAAGCTCCGTGAGAGCCTTTTCCTCTGTGGTGATCTTCAGATTGGTCTTGACGATATCCGTTCCCTGCTTGGTCTTTTCGCCTACAGCCTTACCTGTATTGTTAATGGTTTCAACAAGTTTTTCAAACATAGTGCTTTTCCTCCCGATAAATTAAGTTTCGTATTTACTGCGCAAAAGCGCCGCAGTTTTTCTTCCGTAATATTAGTATAACTCTAAATCCCAAGGAAGTCAACAGATAAAACAAAAATTTTATCATTATATTGTCAATTTTTAATCTATTTCTAATACGGGGCGGGCGGTGTACCACCGCGGGCGGGGTTGCCCCCGCGGGCAGGTCGCGGGCGGGACAGGCGCAAAAAACTAATT
>JAMPAO010000073.1 GCA_023667165.1 Ruminococcus sp.
AAGTCAAAGTCCGACAGTGAAAAAGCCGGACTTTTATAGAAATTTTAATAAAAATTGTACATTTATCATATTTTTTTGAAATACACTTGAAATTATTGTGATTATATGATATAATTACATTATGTTTATCGTCCTTTTAATGCAAAACCGTATAACGGCAGGGACGGTATTTTGAATATACGAGGCGTAATGCCGTCGGAAACGAGGTCGCTTATGAGCGGTAGATTTTTTAATACATTCAAAGAGAGCTTCATTAAAAGGATAATTGCGCTGATACTTTTATTTAATATTATTTTTGTGTTCTTATTTGTAAGTATGACTTTTATTATAACCAAAAACAATATAACCGGCAATAATAACGTTATTGTACTGACTTCATCGGACGCGGTGACTGCTGCGGCGGAGGATTATTTTGATACGGCGGCCATCCCGCTGCATATAATGGCAAAAAACGCGCAGCTATGCGATTTTCTTGAGGATCCGTCAAAAGGGATGCAGGAAAATATCGCCGATGATATGCGCAGCCTTGTTTCATCCTACAGCAACGCTGCCGCAATATGGTGCGTATCGGGAATAAACGGAGAAGCCGTGTCCGACAGAGGCTATGAGGGACAGGTTGACACTTCGGACGACTGGTTTGAAGAAGCGGCGGAGTTTTATTCGGAATATCCCAGAATATACCTCAAATCCGAAGGACATAACAGCTTTATTGATTGTGATTCCCAGATAATAATGGTAATGCCTGTAAATAAGGATGGAGAATTTATCGGATGCGTCGGAACGGAGCTTACGATCGACGGTCTTAGCGAGCGGATAGGAAAAAATCTGTATTACGACGGATTTTATGCCGCAGTCATAAACGAGAACGACAGTATCGTATGTGCGATAAGCAATATCAACGCTTCTGCGCAGGCGGGATTCAATACAAGCGAGGTCATTGAAACCAGCAGAAATTCGGCAATACAGTCGATCAGATCCGGATCGACCACAAGCTACGCTGTGGGCAAGCTCCTTGCAAACGGCTGGAGGACGTCGGTAATATACGACGGTTATGTGGCGGACGGTAATTTTGCGAAAATGTACGTACAACAGATAGTAATACTCATATGCCTGTTTGTGCTTGAGCTTATCGCGACGCTGAACGTTATAAGACACGAGGCAAAGGATATTCCCGAGATATCCGGTTCCATAGCGGAAATTTCCGCAGGAAACTATAATTTCAGGATAAATTCTGCCTCCCGCAATGAAATAGGTCTTATTGCCCAGTCGGTGGATAATCTTGCCCAGACCTTGCAGGACAAAAACGCCGTTATCGACGATTATACCAACCTTGATCCTACCACGGGACTTCAGAACAGATATAAGATGTATGAATACATGGACGATCTTATTATAAGCCGTGACGAAACAAGGAAGCGTTTTGCACTGCTGTTTATTGATATTGACAACTTCAAATGGATAACCGAAACGCTGGGACACAGGCAGGGAGACGAATTCCTTAAGATATTCGGTCAGCGGCTTAAATCCGTTGTGCCGAGGGTATTCAGATTCAGCGGCGACGAATTCATCATTCTTACGGAATTTAACGATGATTACGGTATAGTTGACGAGCTGGTGCTGAATCTCCGATCGGAGTTCATAGAACCGATAGAGATACTCAACGATAAGCTGTACGCCCAGTTTTCCGTGGGAATATCGGTTTATCCCGACGACGACGCAAATCCCGATATGCTCTTGAGAGATGCCGATATTGCCATGAGCAGAGCAAAAGAAAAAGGCAAGGGCAGAACGTCCTATTACAATGCGTCTTTGCATAAAAATGTTCTCAGCAAAGCAACCATTGCACAAAAGCTCAACAGCGCGCTGGAGAATAACGAGATGTTTCTTAATTTTCAGCCGATCATTTCCGTTTCAAACGGAGATATCCACGGATTTGAGGTGCTTATCCGCTGGGAATCCGATGAGCTGGGATATGTCCAGCCGTTTACATTCGTTCAGATAGCCGAGGAAACAGGCGCTATCGTGGAGATCGGCACATGGATATTCGAGTCTGCCTGCCGCTATCTTAAGGAAATGAACGAGTACAACAAGGATATAATTATGTCCATAAACGTTTCTCCCATACAGCTAAAAAAGAAGGATTTCCTTGAAAAGGTCATCAGAACGATAGAAATATTTCAGATAAATCCGCAAAATATCCAGATAGAGATAACCGAAACAAGCCTTGTGGAGTTTATAGACGGCAGCAACGACGTTATCCAAAAGATCGCGGATATGGGGATTGCCCTTGCTTTGGACGACTTCGGCACGGGATACTCTTCATTCGGCTATCTCAAGGATATGCCCATTAAAACTCTTAAAGTGGATAAATCCTTTGTTGACGAGATATGCAGCAAGAACAAGGATTATCAGATCACAGGCTCTATTATAGATATGGTGCGCAATCTTGGTATAAAAACCGTTGTTGAGGGCGTTGAATCCATTGAACAGTATAATATTCTCAGAGATCTGGGCTGTGACTACATTCAAGGCTTTCTTATGAGCAAGCCTCTCAGCGCTACGGACGCTATGGAATTTGTTATGAGATATGACGAATTCCACAAGCCGAACCAGCGTTCGCTGGAGGAAAATTCCAATAAACTGGCGGCGGAAAGGCTTGAAAAAGAGAGAAAAATGAAAGAAACACACATATAGATCCGGGCATTCCGCACAATAAAAGTAAGTTTATTTGTGCGGAGCCGCTTTGATTTGCCGAAAGGAATGAACGTAAAGTGATATTATGCATTTGCACTGCTCCATGCAAGGTCTGAAAGGGACGAAGCTGCATGGAGGACAGATATTTCGTCCTGACGGGTAATGATCTGTTCACGGCTTGAATGTGTACAAAAATCAAACCAAAACTTAAACATACGTTTTTTGTGCGGTATTATTTGTTTACGCATTACCGGAAGCGACGCACCCCGTAAGACCTTGCATTTTCTTTATTATTATAAAATAAAAAGGAGCAAGGTCAAATGAAAAATAATTTTTTAAAATACAAAAATCTGGTTTTATTATGGCTTACCCAGGCGCTTTCCGCATTGGGAAGCTCAATGACGGGTTTCGGACTTGTCATTGTACTCTACAGGCAAAGCGGCTCCGCGCTTGCAAGCGCAATGCTTACGGTATGTTCTTATGCGCCTTATGTCCTAATGAGCATATTTGCCGGAGCGTTTGCGGACAGATGGAACAAAAAAGCCGTTATGCTTGTAAGCGATACTCTTGCAGCGTTCACAACGGTCTGCGTGCTTATACTTTTGAAATCCGGCAACCTTGAGCCGTGGCACTTATACGTTATCAATGCCGTAAACGGACTGATGAATACCATTGGACAGCCTGCCGCCGATGTTGCCGTTACCCTTGTGACGCCCAAGGATTTTTACGGCAAGGCAAGCGCAATGAGATCGTTTTCCAATTCTCTCA
Organism: Ruminococcus sp.; assembly: GCA_023667165.1. Taxonomy (GTDB): domain Bacteria; phylum Bacillota; class Clostridia; order Oscillospirales; family Ruminococcaceae; genus Huintestinicola. Next base: position 3,463 of record JAMPAO010000073.1, read on the forward strand.
ACACCATACTTACTCCTGCTCTGGCAGCCTTTATTATGTCATTTTGGGGGATAGAAGCGGTTATAACCATTGACTTGATCACATTTGCGGCGGCGTTTATATCCCTGATGTTCTTTATACGCATACCGCAGGAGGAGAAAAAGCAGGGATCCGGTGATTCTGTTTTTGCGTCTGCAAAGGCAGGACTGGATTTTCTGAAACAAAACAAGGGTATACTGGGACTGATAATGTATCTGTCGGCGATAAACCTTGTCGCTTCCATTTATGAAGCGGCGATCGCACCAATGATACTTTCCCGTGAAAATGCCGGAGAAACTGCTCTCGGCGCCGTCAACGCCTGCGTAGGCATTGCTTCCCTTATAGGCAGCGTAATAGCGGGGGTACTGCCCGAGCCAAAAAACAGGGTAAAGACAATAAACCTTTGCCTGTTTATTTCAATGAGTACGGAAAACTTTTTCCTTGCTTTCGGAAGAAGTCCCGTTATGTGGTGTATAGGCGCTGTTCTCGGCTGGATAGTCATACCTATGATGAACGCCAACCTTGACGTTATAATGCGTTCAAAGATCCCCGTGGAAACGCAGGGGAGAGTGTTCTCCGTCCGCAATACGCTTCAGTTTTTCACTATTCCGGTGGGTTATTTCCTGGGCGGTCTTATGGTTGACAATGTTTTTGAACCGTTTATGGCTGCAATGCCTCCCGAAAGTCTGCTTGTAAGCATATTCGGCAGCGGCAAAGGCTCCGGAGCAGCCTTGCTCTTTGCGGTAATAGGCGCAGCGGGAGTTATCGTCTGTCTTATTTTTTCCCGTAATAAAGATATCAACGCTCTTGAAAAGGATGGATAATAAAATGAACTATGTTTTTTCCGACAAAATTTCCAATCTTAAACCCTCGGCAATAAGGGAGATACTGAAAATGACCTCCGATCCCAATATTATTTCCTTTGCCGCGGGAAATCCCGCACCGGACGCTTTTCCCGTGGAACGAATAAGGTCGGTAACTGCCGATATCCTGGAGAAAGAGCCTATATCCGCTTTGCAGTACAGCGTTACGGAGGGCTACGCTCCTTTAAGGAATGCGGTAAAAAAACGCCTGTCGGGTCAGGGAGCTTTTAACGAGCAAAGAGATGATCTGATAATCACCTCCGGCGGACAGCAGGCAGCGGAGCTTTCCTGCAAGGTGTTCTTAAACGAGGGAGATACTCTTATCTGCGAATGTCCCAGCTTTGTGGGATGTATCAATTCTTTCAAGTCATACAACGCTCATCTTGTGGGCGTGGAAATGGACGAGGAGGGCATTGACGCGGAAAAGCTGGAAAAAGCCTGCAAGGAGAACAAAAACGTCAAGCTGCTGTATATAATTCCGAATTTTCAAAATCCCACAGGAAAATGTATGTCACTTGAACGCAGAAAGGCGGTCTACGACCTTGCCTGCAAGTATGATTTTGTGATAATCGAGGATAACCCCTACGGCGAGCTGCGGTTTGAGGGAGAGGATATCCCGCCTGTCAAATCCTTTGACAAGGACGGCAGAGTTATCTACGCAGGCAGCTTTTCCAAGGTTATTTCCCCGGGAATGAGAGTTGGCTTTGTTTCCGCCGCCCCCGAGATAATCTCAAAGCTTGTGGTATGCAAGCAGGTATCGGACGTTCATTCGAATATCCTTGCCCAGATGATATGCCACAGGATAATCACCGACTATGATTTTGACGCCCATATCGCTTCTTTGCGTGAGATATACCGCAGGAAATACGACATTATGGCGGAGGGTATAGAGAAATATTTTTCAAAAAAGATAACCGTTACCAAGCCGCAGGGCGGTCTGTTCATATGGGCAGATCTGCCGGCAGGCAGCGATATGACCGCTTTTTGCAAAAAGTCGGTGGAAAGAAAGGTGGCGGTCGTACCGGGAAACGCATTCCTTGTTGACGATTCATCACCCTGCGGCAGCTTCAGAATGAATTTTTCCACTCCTTCCGATGAGCAGCTTAAAGAGGGCTGCAAGATCCTCGGAGAGCTTACAAGGGAGCTTTTTGATTGATAAATTATTAAAGCGGCGCAGGATTTTTTATGGAGTCCTGCGCCGCTTTAATTATTGATAGCTGTTTTTATATATTTAAAGTTATCTCACGTTTAACACAAAATTACTTCCGTTAAATGAAAAAACGCCGTCAAATGATACGGTTTCCGTTGAAATACACGTAAACCCCAGCTTATTAAGCAGTCTGCATGACGGTAAATTATCAAGAGCCGTTCCCGCAGTAAACGAAGTCACGTCATATTTCTTAATGAAATGCTCTATCAGCGCTTTTGCGCTTTCGTAGGCATATCCCTTTGAATGGAATGCTGAATTAAAACAATATCCCAGGTCATATGCTTCGCCGTTTTTATGAAAACAAACATAGCCTATCATTTGATCTGTATTTGCTGCAAACACCGCAAAAAACAAACCGCTGCCGACAAACTGTTTTATCAGGGCGTTTACCGCCGCAGCCTCCGTCGGTAACGGACGGTCATATACAGAATACGGCGATTTGGCAAAATCAACAAGCAGTTCTTTCATTTTTGCTCGGTCAGCTTCACGCAGACTTCGTATATATAATCTATCGGTTTTCAGTTCCATAAAGCTTCCTCTCGAGTATTTCGGTTCGGTCGAAAATCAGTATAAAACAAAATTTACAGTTTTTTCAGTGCATTTATAAAAGAAGGAAAGGCAGTCTGATCGGTCATAAACTCAAATTTTAGGCAATGACTCCTTGTATCGCCGTATATTTCTCCGGACACCTTAATATGTCCCGTTCTGTCGCATACAAAATCGATTCTGTTTCCATAGCCTATCTCGGTAAACGTCAATCGCTTTATTCTGAAATTTATCAGATCCTCTAACTGCTCCGCAAATTTTTTCATTTCTTTATAATACTGCTCGCACCCGTCTGCAAAGCCGGAAAACAAACCCGATACGATTTTAATATTAAACGAACAGTTATACGGATTTCCTGCTTTTTCATCTTCCGTGTTATGACGAAAATCTTTTATTTCAATGTAATTACCGCAGTATTCAAGAACCGGATCCACAGCATTTAACACCTCCCGATCTACAGCTTCAATTTCTCTCTGATAATTTCAAAATCCCTGTTCAGCGCGTCAAAATCGATCTCACCGTTTTGACCGACAGCAGTTGCCTCTACCGTAAAATCTCCCTTGTAACCCATTCGGCGTATAAATTCAAAAAATCCGTCAAAATCTATATTGCCCTCGCCTAAATGGAGCGTTTTCAAATTAGTCCAGTCCTTGTGACCGCCCTTGTAGTCGTTTATGTGCATATGAACGCAGGAATTGTATATATCTCTGTTTTCTTCTCCGTAAAGCTGTTCGAGCTGACTGTGAAAAGCAGCCATTTTCGTATCAAAGGTAAAAGCGATATCGGGATATGCGCTTAGCAGAGAACGCATATGTGTCATTGGGTCGGCGATATTGCATACCACATTTTCCACCGTAAGAAGCAGACCGTATCTGTCCGATATTTCGCGAAGCGGCTTGTAGCGGCGGATATTATTTTCAATATCCCTGTCGGAGGCAAGACCGTTCCACAGGTGCAGAACCAGTTTTTCCGAGCCTGCCGCTTTTGCAGTTTCACAGTTTATTTCAAACAGCTCCGCCGCTTTTTCAACGTCCCCCTCTCCGTTCAAGCTGATATATTCTCCGACCCGCTTGTCAGCGTGAAAAACGGGGATACAAAGAGAAAGCTCCGAAATTATATCCTTTATTTCGTCTAACCTGTCATAAACGCCGCTGTACAGCATAAGCTCGAAGCCGTCGCATTCAAGGCGCTCCGAACACTGTCGGAGCAAAGAAAAATCCCGTCCGTTTGCCTTGCCGATAACGGCGCCTGTAGAACAAAGCACCCTGTTCATATCTCCCGTCCTCCTTTTCATTTATCATACTGCTTTTGGGTTGAATTGTAAAGATATAAAACAGTTTTACCAATTTACGCCCGGAATGCAGCTTATAAGATATATAATTCCATACCATACATAAGGATTCATAAAAACTATACTCACCGCCCAGTAAATTATTTTATATTTATTCTTTTTAAAGGGTGAAATTTTATGACAGATCAAAAAATGAAGCCAAAATCCCAATATCAACAAACAAGCAAGCTGAAAAATCAGTCCCAACTGTCTTAACAGCCTGTCCTCACCCCAAACTCTCGGGAGATAAAAACAACAATATGCAGCGGGAATCGAATACGTCAAACAAAGCAGTAAGGAAATAATAATTTTAACAGAAAGCTTAAACAGTTCGTTCTTTACCGGTTTCAATATTTAACACCTCTGTTATCTATGTAATCGGTTGAAGTGTACATTATATCATAAATCCATATATTTGGCAAGCATTTTGCAAAAAATGCTCCGCAGAAGATCTCTGCGGAGCTTAGCGTCGCTTTTCTGATCACGACATGAACATTATTGTGCAAAGTCCCTTGCGCTGATCTTCATTAGGCAGAGAAAGCACGTTTTTATCAAGGAGATATTTCATTATCCTTGTGTGAAGCGCACAGGCGGCGTTCTGTGAATAATACCGTATCAGCGGGTGCATATGCTCCGGCTGACCTATTATATCGGCGTCAGCGGACAGTCTTGCATATTCCCTTGAAAGCTCGGTTATTTCCTCGGGAGCATCGGGAAACAGCTCAAACCATTTATCCGTGCTGTCTGATATGATAATATTTACCTTGTAATCCGTTCCGTCCTTTATCAGATAGCCTCTGTCCAGAAGTCTGCGGTAGCTGCAGATATTCGCCTCGTTTTCCTCAAGGCTGCCTTTTATAAAATAATACAGCTTTTCGTAATCCTCCGTAAGGTTTTCACGCCAGCCCGTATTATTTCCCCAGTACACATCGAGCCGCCAGCTTTTCATCATTTCAATTTCGCTGCCGTTATCGGCTGTCTTATGTACCGTTCTCCGCCACATATCTCCGCAGTATTGGTACAGCGCCTCGCCGTCGCTTATGCCGGACGGTTCATTTTCGTTTACGCATGCCATGGCGACATAATCTCCGCCGTCCTTGCGCTTGACGGAAAATTTTTCGTCGCTTATCTCCGCTGTGGCCAGCTTATTCGCAAGGAACGGCACCATGCTCCATTTAAGAATGTTTACGTCGTTATCGGGAACTTTCAGAAATTCGGGTATCGACTGTATTTTTTCAAGGAACGGTATAAAAAATTTTTCCGCAAAAAGGGGAGTGTACTTTTCATTGATCTCCTTTGTGATACGGCTGTTTTCTTCGCTTGAAACGAATATATGCATATTTGTGCGGTACTTGCCGCCCGCCAGTTTATCCATAAAGCCGTATTCCTCAAGGGTGTTTACCTCGTCCTCAACAAAAATAGGGTTTATCCCAAGCTCCTCCGCTATCTCGTTTACCGTTTTCGGATTAAAGTAAGCCGCATATGCGATATTCTGGGTTATGACCTTTGAAAAAAAATCGGCAGTATCGCCCTTTGTTCCGGGGTGGCCGTTGTGTCCCATATCGCTGAAACGAATAGGCTTTATGCCTAAATTTCCTACTGTTCTTGTCCTTTCCATATTTGCTTTTAACTCCTTTCTGCCGCAGGACAGATGCCATTTTACCGTACCCGACGGCAAATTCATATCCGCTGCGATCTTAGCTGTATTTTGCTGCTTGTAGTAATACCGAATAAGAATTTCGCGGCAGACCGATGAAAGATAGGTGATCTCACGGCGGAGGATCCCGTATATCTCATTTTGGCATATCTCGTCGTAAAAGCTGACGTTATCGGGGATAAACTCCATTCCCTCATAGCCGTAAATGCAGAGATCCGGCTTTTTTATTCGCCTGACCCATACGTTATGGGCGATCTTGTAGATGTAGCCGCCGACATTGGAGATATTGTCACGATTGAGCAGCGTGCTGTATACCTCTGCGGCTATATCCTCCGCCAGCTCCTCCGCTTGGGAATGGCTGCCCGTTTTGCTTAAGGCAAAGCCGTATATCATTTTGAGATACTTCTCCGTGGTAATTCCCGCTTCATTCTTATCCATGGCAGTGTACACTCCTTTTTGAACGTTCATTAATATAGTGGAGAGTATTTCCGAAACGGTTGGTATTTTTACATTATTTTTTTATTATTTCTTAAATGTCTTTATTGATTAAACATTTTTGCGCAATTTCTTCAAATTCGTCAAATGTCATTATCTGAATTTCCTCTTCATGTCCGACAAAATCGACTGAAAGCTCTATCTCGTTTTCACAGAGTATATTTTCCTCAAGCTCCGCCAATTGCCGATAGGTATATATCTGATACGGATCCTCTTCATAACAGCCGTGGTAAATTTTATCCGATAAAAACCCCCTTAGCCTTTCTATCCCCTTGGGAGCGTTTGCCACGGTATTGATAAAATCAACAGTCCACCTTTTATTTGCTTTGTCGATCAGCATTTACAATAAAGCTCCTTTCGTAAAACAGCCGCAAAATCAACGTTTATATAATTATAACACACTTTTCATCGTTTTGCAATACTCGATATATCTGCGAATTTTTATGATTTGCCGCATAATTATGATATATCCGGCATATTTATTCGAATATAGGGGACAAGCGTTTCAAAGCGCTGCTTTCAACAAGCAGAGGTCGTGCAGCGCACGCCGCTGAACGAGGCGAGGGATATCCTCTGCGGTTATATTTTTCCCCGACAGATAGGGTGATGCTTTATGAAAAAACAGGGATTTCTTTACGGTTCCGCAGTGCTTATGATATCTGCCTTGCTGGTAAAGATAACAGGGGCAATGTTCAAGATACCTCTTGCGCATATGCTGGGAGGCACGGGAATGGGTTATTTTTCAACGGCGTACAGCATTTTTATGCCCGTATACGCCGTGTCGGTAACTGGACTTCCCGCGGCGGCGGCAAGGTCGGTTTCGGCGGCTGTCGCTTCGGGAAGAGCGGATAAGGCTGAAGCGGTCAAAAAAACCGCATTGATGATTTTCGGAGGAATAGGTCTTGCGGGGGCGGGGATCATTATGCTGGGAGCATATCCGTTCTGCCTGTTTACGTCCGGAGATATACTGGCGCTTCCCGCTGTCATAGCCATTGCGCCATCGGTGCCGGCAGGCTGCCTGATCTCGGTCTACAGGGGATATTACGAGGGACAGAGGAATATGTATCCCACAGCCGTTTCACAGATAACCGAGGGTCTTGCCAAGCTGATATTCGGACTTACATTGTGCGGCGGCTGCATGAACCTGTCGGAAAAGGATCCCGAGCTGTTTTCTCATATTTTCGGCTGCTCCGCAGATAATATTACCCCCGAAACTGCCGTGCCGTATGCGGCAGCCTCGGCGGTTTTCGGAATAACATTATCCTCCTTTGCCGGACTTGCATATATGATTCTCCATGACAGAAAAAACAGTAAAAAACGTACCGCCGTAAGGATAAGCCGCGGGGAAAAAAGCAGGATCGGCAGGGAACTTATGCGTATCGCCGTTCCCGCAGCACTGGGCGCTCTCGTTACAAATCTTACATCTCTTATAGATCTTGTAACAATCATGCGGTCGCTCAAAAAGCTTGTAAAAACCTCTCCGTGGGTATTTTCGGAGCTTCTGGGAGCAGGTATAGGCTACGGCGATATCCCGAATTTCATATACGGCAGCTTTACCGGACTTGCCGTAACGCTGTTCAATCTTGTACCGTCCTTTACCAATATGTTCGGAAAAAGTATGCTTCCTGCGGCTGCGGCGGCAAAGGAAGAGGGGAATGCCGACAGACTGGGGGAATGTACCTTCGGCGTGTTGCTTGCGTCGGCGCTTATATCGATTCCGGCGGGACTTGGGATATGCGTATTGTCCGAGGAGATACTGACGGCGCTGTTTTCGGGCAGAACGGCTGAAATAGCCGCAAGCGCCGGAGCAATGTCCGTCCTTGGACTTGCGGTACCCTTTGTGTGCATATCCTCCGCAGCGTTTTCGGTGTTTCAGGCGGCAGACAGGGCGGATATCCCCGTAAAGCTGATGGGAATAGGCGCTGCGGTGAAATTTATCGGAAATATTATTCTGACTCCCATGCCCCGGCTTGGCGTTACGGGAGCTGCCGCCGCCACGCTTCTGTGCTACGCGGTGATATGCGTTATTTCGGTGATCATGCTTAAAAAGGGTGATTTTCTTAAAAATCATGAGAATTTCGGTTGGATATTCAAGATAATTTTCTGCTCCTGCCTGTGCGCCGCAGGAGCGGCTGCGGTGTACGGACAGCTTTTTGGACTGACAAATATTGCCATCAAAGTGCTGCTGTCTTGCTTTTCGGGTGTAATAATTTACATAATAAGCACATATTTTACCGGAATTATCACGAAAAGTACGTTAAAAATGCTGATTTCATATAAAAATTCGAAAACCCACTTGAATTATTTGGATTTATCGGTTAATATATTAAATGGCGGTATTTATAAGCCAAGATCAAATGCGGAGGGCGTTCGGAATGGATTTCAAGATCAAGAGCAGGTATGATATTGACGATTTGCTGAAAATTATGGAAATACTCCGTTCGGAAAACGGATGCCCTTGGGACAGAGAGCAGGATCACAAATCTATCAGAAAGGATTTCCTGGAAGAGGCTTACGAAGTCTGCGAGGCTATCGACAGGGAAGACAGCGCGCTGTTGCGCGAGGAATTGGGAGACGTTCTCCTCAATGTCGTTTTTCACGCCCGTATCGAGGAGGAGCAGGGGAGATTTACCTTTGCGGATTCGGTAAATGATGTGTGCCGCAAGCTGATAGAACGTCACCCTCACGTTTTCGGAGATGTTACCGTCAAGGACAGCGAGGATGTACTCAAAAACTGGAACGACATCAAAAAAGAAAGCAAAGGGCAGGAAACCTACGCTCAAACTCTCAAAAGCGTATGCACCGCTCTTCCCGCGCTTATGAGAGCGCAGAAGATAGGCAAGAGAGCCGCATATGCGGGAATGGACTTTCCCGACGCGGCGGCGGCAATGGCTTCTTTGGAAAGCGAGATCGCCGAGGTCAAGGCTGCAAAGAACGGCGGAGAGCTTGAAGAGGAACTGGGCGATATGCTGTTTGCTGCGGTAAACGCCGTTCGGCTTTACGGCTTTGACGCCGAAGAGCTGCTTACAAGAGCGGCGGATAAGTTTACGGACAGATTTGAAGAAACGGAAAATATTATACGTTGTGAAGGGAAAGATATGCGTTCCCTTGACATAGAAACGCTTGACGCTTATTGGCGGCGGGCAAAAAATAAAGTGCGGCAGGATCAATGCTGCCGCTAAAAAATCACGGAGGTATGAATAATGACAAAGGCAGATCTCATCAATTCGGTTGCAGAAAAGAGCGAGCTTTCCAAGAAGGATTCCGAAAAGGCTCTCAACGCGGTAATAGCTTCCATCACCGAGGCTCTTACAAAGGGAGATAAGGTTCAGATCGTGGGCTTCGGCACCTTTGAGGTAAGGGACAAGAAAGAAAAGGAGGCTCTTAATCCCAGAACCAAGGAGAAGATCGTTGTTCCCGCAAGAAAGTCTCCTGCATTCAAGGCCGGCAAGACCCTTAAAGAAGCGGTTGACGTTAAGTAATTTATAGATCTCCGCAAGACATATTTCCGAGCTGCCGCCGTTTTAACGGGGGCAGCTTTTTTTGTCAAGGATGAATTTGAGAGGAGCGAGGGTTCAGTGAGATTGGATAAATACCTTAAAATTACGAGGCTTATAAAGCGCAGGACCGTTGCCAATGAAGCGTGCGACGCTCAGAAGGTAACGGTCAACGGAAAGATCGCCAGAGCTTCATATGATGTTAAGGTCGGAGATGTTATCAAGATATCAATGGGCAGCAAGCCCGTTAAAGTCGAGGTTCTCAGCGTTTCCGAATATGCCACCAAGGCGAATGCTTCGGATAACTACAGGGTGATAGAGGAGTGATGTATATCGCTCCTTGTTTCCTGTTATCATATCCCGCAAAAGCTGCGCATATATTTTTATGGAAACAAACGTGCCTAACGTCATCATTTTTTTGCACCAATATGCAG
>JAMPAO010000074.1 GCA_023667165.1 Ruminococcus sp.
GTAATAAACCCGCAGTTTGATTCCGCATATTCATTTTACGAAAGCGAGCTTGCTGCGGTAAAAACAGGCGAAAAATATGGGTATATTGATAAAACGGGTACATACGTAATAAACCCGCAGTTTGATTCCGCATATTCATTTTACGAAAGCGAGCTTGCTGTGGTAAAAATAGGCGAAAAATATGGGTATATTGATAAAACGGGCGCATACGTAACAAACCCGCAGTTTGATTTCGTGGATTCATTTTACGAAAGCGAGCTTGCTGCGGTAGAAACAGGCGAAAAATGGGGGTATATCGATAAAACGGGCGCATACGCAATAAATCCGCAGTTTGACGAAGCGTATTCATTTGACGACAGCGAGCTTGCTGCGGTAAAAACAGGCGGAAAATATGGATATATCGATAAAACAGGCGCATATATAATCAACCCGCAGTTTGATGAGGCAAGAAATTTTTCAAACGGATTAGCCTGTGTTGCTTTGATAAAAAGCATTGAATATCCCGACTGGCTCCTTGATGGTATTGAATACGGTGTAGTGGATGAAGCTGATAAGGATTTGTTTGCCGATATAACTTATTCGGTCGGGTATATAGATCAAAGCGGTGCATATGCAATAAATCCGCAGTTTGAAGCAGACAGGTATTCGTTGTACAGTATGGCTTTTCATGACGACGGATATGCGCTGATTGAATCCGGCGGCAAATACGGCGTTATTGACAAAGAGGGCAAATATGTGATCAACCCGCAGTTCGACGGTGTTAATTATTATTAAATTTTTTATCCCCTCGGCAGAAGCGGCTGCCGAGGGGATAAAAATACTAATCCCTTATTGAATTATGCGTAATCTCTCGCCGCAAAACCATATATATCAAAGCTTATTGCGCCGATTTCTTACTCATAATTCTATGGCGTGTTGACACTACCGCTCAACGCCCGTCTTACAGACATATTTTCCGTCTTTCTGCGTTAATTTTCCTTGCCATACACGAGTATGCCTGCGGAAAATTGCCGTTGAAAATGCATTTCACGGAAATACGAAAAATCTGCCTGCAATCCGAGCATTTCGGATAGTGTCAACACGCCCTAATAAGGGATTAGTATTAGCTTGTATTTGACCGCTGCGGGGGATCACCCGCCAAAATTATTCATAATATCAAAATGCCGTCTGTACCTTTTGGGTATCTCCACCGGAACGTCATACCCGATAATCCTGAGAGCATTGGGTATGATCTTCATTCCGTCCCTGAAAAAACCCTCTATTCGTTTATCCTTTCGGGTAACGGAGCTGTAGTCGGGAGGACAGACAAAGGTCCAGTCCGCTCCCGAACGGTCGACGACAAGACGGAAATATTTGTCGATATCCGTATCGGGAAAGCCTGCCTTTTGCAGCAGTATATGATGCTCCACGGCTTCGTCGATCTGACTTGCAATAAGGGTTTCCCCGTCAAAGGAAACAAGAACCAGCAGCGGCTCGTCGTTTCGCGCCGCTGCCGTGAAATTTTCTTTGTCGGGATAGTATATTACATTCATTATTTCAGTTCCTCAATAAGGTCGGACATATCGTACAGTCCCGCGCTCTGTCCCGCAAGGAACACGGCGGCGTTGACCGCTCCCACCGCGAATACCTCCTTGGATGCGGCGGAGTGGGAAAGGGTAATGACCTCGTCCCGTCCCGCAAAGATAATATCGTGCTCTCCCACAATTGTGCCGCCTCTGATGGCGTGCATACCTATCTCGTATTTCTCGCGCTTCATTCTGCGGGAATGGCGGTCGTATACGTAATGATACTTATCCTCCAGCACGCTGTTGACCGCGTTTCCGAGCATTATGGCGGTGCCGCTGGGAGCGTCTATCTTCTGATTGTGGTGCTTCTCCACTATCTCTATATCGAACTGTCCTCCCAGCAGCTTTGCCGCCGTCTTTGCAAGATTTGCCAGCAGATTTATTCCCAAAGACATATTAAAGGAGAAAAATACGGGTATCTGCTCCGCTGATCTTCTGATCCTTTCCGTTTGCTCGTCGGAAAATCCCGTGGTTGCGATAACTGCAGGAGTGCCTGTTGACAGGCAGTATTCAAGCAGCTTGTCAAGAGCCGTGGGGTGGGAAAAATCTATTATTACATCGGGTTTTTCCGGCAGGAGAGCAGGCTCGGCGACAATGGGGAATTTGCCGTTTTCTGCGGTGTTCAGGTCTATTCCGCCGACGACGGTGCAGTCCTCCCTTTCCTCGATAATGGAGGTGATGACCCTGCCCATTTTGCCGTTAGCGCCCGTGATAGCAGCCTTTATCATAATTGTAACGTCCTTTCCGAGGGTTATTTTATCAGTCCCGCATTTTTCAGAGCATTCGCAAGCGCCTGCTTTTTGCTTTCCTCCATTTCATACAGAGGCAGACGGCAGGGACCTGCGGCTATGCCCATCATATTGAGAGCTTCTTTTACGGGAATGGGATTTACGTCGACAAACAGCGAATTTGCAAGCTCCAGATATTTTGCAGCCAGCTTTGCCGCCTCCGCGCAGTCATTGTCAAGGCACAGACGGGCTATCTCATGGGTCTGCTTCGGCAGAACGTTTGACAGCACCGATATAACTCCCTTGCCGCCCAGCGCCATTATGGGAACTATCTGATCGTCGTTGCCGCTGTAAACGTCCAGCTTTTCGCCGCACTCCGCGATAAGCCTTGCTATTGCGGAAATATTGCCGCTTGCCTCCTTTGCCGCCGCGATATTTCTATGCTCCGCCAGGGTCTTGTAGGCGTCGATGGAGATATTGACGCCTGTTCTGGAGGGCACGTTGTAAAGTATGATGGGGATATTCACCGCGTCGGCAATGGCTGTGTAATGAGCGACAAGTCCTCTCTGGGAGGTCTTGTTGTAGTAGGGGGTGACGAGCAGCAGACCGTCCGCGCCCATTTCCTCGGCGTCCTTTGAAAGCTCTATGGCGTAAGCTGTGTCGTTGCTTCCTGTGCCGGCGATAACGGGAATGCGCTTGTTTACCTTTTCAACGGTATAGCGGATGCATTCTCTGTGCTCCTCGTCGGTCAATGTGGAGGATTCGCCCGTCGTGCCGCAGATAACGACCGCGTCTGTGCCGCCGGCTATCTGCATTTCGATCATTTCGCCCAGAACGGCATAATTGACCGTGCCGTCGGGGTTCATGGGGGTTACTATGGCAACTCCCGCGCCTGTGAAGATGGTGTTTTTCATAAAGACCTTCCTTTCGGTAAATATAATATATTTCGGGAAGCGTTATTCTCTCAGATCAAGGGTATATGTAAGCCAGCCGCCGCCTGCGGAGGCTCCCGCCTTTTCGTAAAAGGCGCGCGCCGACATGTTCCACTCAAGGCACTTCCACTCTATTTTAATGCAGCCGGATCCCTTGGCGGCTAAGATAAGCTCGTCAAATATCATTTTGCCTATGCCCATGCCGCGGTATTCCTCGGCGACGAAAATGTCCTCGATATACATGACCCGTTTCCCCGAAAAGGAGGCGAGCTTGTAGAAATTATATACCGCCATTCCCGCCGTTTTGCCGTCAGCCTCGGCGATAACGCCCCGAAGTCCGTTTGGCTCGTTCATCATTTCCGCCACCGCCCGAGGGGATGCGGTGAATTTATCCTGCAAATTTTCAAATTCCGCAAGCTTCAGCATAAGGGCGCAGACGGTCTGCGCGTCGGAAATATCGGCTCGTCTTACCTTTATCTCCATGGAAACATCACAGCCTTTCGGATAATTATAGGGATAAGCATTAACGGAATTATGTTATGTCCGTTCAAGCAGCAGGCTTGAATCTCTTACTTCTTATCTCTAATCAAGATAACCCTTGGCAGCCAGAAGCTCAGCCATCAGAACGGCTCCGCCTGCCGCGCCTCTCAGGGTGTTGTGGGAAAGGCAGACGAACTTGTAATCGAAAATGATATCGTCCCTGAGCCTGCCCACGGAAACAGCCATTCCGTTTTCAAGATCTCTGTCCAGCTTCGCCTGAGGGCGGTTATCCTCCTCAAAGTAGTTTATGAACTGCTTTGGAGCGGAGGGAAGGGCAAGCTCCTGCGGAACTCCGGAAAATTCTTTCCATGCCTTGAGTATCTCCTCCTTGGACGGCTTTTTATCAAACTGCACGAAAATTGCGGCGGTATGTCCGTCGGAAACGGGCACTCTGAGGCACTGCGCCGATATTTTGGGACTTTGGGCATTAATTATTTTTCCGTCCCCGATATGCCCCCATATCTTCAAAGGCTCCTGCTCGGACTTTTCTTCCTCGCCGCCGATATAGGGGATAACGTTGTCGATTATCTCCGGCATCGTTTCAAAGGTCTTGCCCGCGCCGGAAATGGCTTGATATGTGCATACCATTGCCTGCTTTACGCCGAAATCCTTCATAAGAGGGTGCAGGGCGGGGACGTAGCTTTGCAGTGAACAGTTGGATTTGACGGCGATAAAGCCTCTCTTTGTACCGAGCCTTTCCCTTTGGGCGGAGATTATTTCGATATGCTCCGGATTTATCTCGGGAACTACCATGGGAACGTCGGGCGTGCCTCTGTGGGCGGAATTGTTGGAGATAACGGGGCATTCGGCCTTGGCGTATTTTTCCTCAAGAGCCTTTATCTCGTCTTTTTTCATATCCACCGCGCAGAATACGAAGTCGACTTCCGCCGCTATTTTGTCAATATCCGCCGCGGCGTCCATGACGATCATATCCTTGTACTTTTCCGGCATGGGTTTCTTCATTGCCCACCTTGCGCCTACGGCGTCCTCATAGCGCTTTCCCGCGCTTCTGGGAGAAGCTGCCAGCAGCTTTACGCTAAACCACGGATGATTTTCCAGCAGCAGCGCAAAACGCTGACCCACCATGCCCGTTGCACCGATGATACCGACACTGAACTGTTTCATTTTAAGATAACTCCTTTTTTCCCTGCGGCGGCAGCAGCGGCAGCAGGAATAATTTAATAAAATTTTACAAAAAAATAAAAAAATCGGTTGAAAACCGACTCACCATACTATATAATAGAAATACTGACATATTTTATGTCGATAGCACTCCATCATAAAAGAATGATGACAATTGCATAGCTGTTAGGTATGCAATCAGGGATAATGCCTGCCTTTAGCTCCATCCCTTCGGCAGTATCGCCTTTCCCGCCCGCATACGGTCGACACGGCAGTCTTTGCGGAGGTACTGATCTTTACTGCGCCTCTATCGGATCTCATTTACTTATATTATATCCAATACTCCCGCTCTTGTCAATAGTTTTTTCAAAAAAATAATCGAAAGAGGGCGGACGGGCGGAAATCATCGGGGAGGGTCTTGAAAATTATGAAAATGAAAATGCTTTTTGGAGGGATATTTTCCGCGGCTGCTGTATTTTTCGCTCTTGCATTTACGGGCTGCGGGGAGATAACGCCCGAAACGGTTCGGGATAAAGCGTCGGCGGCTTACGAAGCGGCAACGTCTGTTTTTGAAGAGGTTTACAGCGAAGTTTCGCGGGAATTTGAAGATGAAATGCCGGAAAAGGCGATGTCGCTTTATGACGCTGTGACGTCGGCTGCCGGAGAGGTTTACAGCGATATTTCCGCAGGCGCCGTATCTGCGGTATCTGCGGACGCCGCCCCGGTGCAGACCGCTCCTGCCGAAACAACACCGGCTGCCGCTGCACCGTCCGTGGAAAAAAACGGCAGCTACACATCTCCCGAGGACGTGGCGGAATACATACATACCTTCGGCTCTCTCCCGTCCAACTTTATCACCAAGGAGGAGGCAAGGGCGCTGGGCTGGGACGGCAAGGCGGGCAATCTGTGGGACGCGGCTTACGGAAAAAGCCTTGGCGGGGACTATTTCGGCAATTACGAGGGACTGCTCCCCGAAGCGGAGGGCAGGAAATACACCGAGTGCGATGTGAATTACAGCGGTGGCTACAGGGGCGCTGAACGTATCGTATTTTCAAACGACGGACTGATATTTTACACGTCCGATCATTACGAGAGCTTTACACAGCTTTATTGAGGTCGATATTTATGAAAAGGATCACGCTTGATTTCGGTATTCTTGATACCAAGGATAAATTTTATGATTTTATTTCGTCGCAGCTCGGATTTCCCGAATGGTTCGGAAGAAACGCGGACGCGCTGCACGATCTTCTGGGAGAATATAAAAAAGACGAGCTGGAGATAACCGTACTCAATGCGGATAAAGCGGAAAATTGGGAAGCAGCCGTTATTGCCGCGCTGTCGGAGCTTGACTGCGCCGTTTTTCGGGAAAGCTCCGTTCATATGAAACGTTCCGATTTTTACTACGACCTTCCGGAGGAGCTTATCGCTCAGACGCCGGCAGAGCCGAGGGATCATTCAAGGCTTCTTAAAGTAAACAGGGAAACGGGGGAGCCGGAGCATTCGCATTTTTACGATCTTATAAATTACCTTAACAAGGGCGATCTGCTTGTGATGAACGATTCCCGCGTTATTCCCGCAAGGCTTTACGGTGAAAAGGAGGGGACGGGATCTTTTATCGAATTCCTGCTTTTGGAGCAAAAGGGGGATAAGGTATGGGAGATACTCGTTCGTCCGGGAAAAAAAGCAAGACCCGGGAGAAAATTTTCATTCGGCGGCGGCAGGCTGAAAGCGGAGATATTGGATGTGGCGGAGGGCGGCAACCGCATTGCAAAATTTGAATGCGAGGGTAATTTCTTTACCGTTCTCGAGGAGATAGGTCAAATGCCTCTGCCGCCATATATCACGAAAAAATTAGAGGACAGGGAGCGTTATCAGACGGTATATTCGCGGGAACTCGGTTCCGCAGCCGCGCCCACCGCGGGACTGCACTTTACGGAGGAAACGCTGGCGCGGCTCAGAGAAAAGGGCGTAAGGCTTGCTTATGTCACCCTCCATGTGGGACTGGGAACTTTCCGTCCCGTGAAAGAGGACGATATACTCAAACACAAAATGCACTCGGAGCATTATCATATGCCGAGGGAAACTGCGGAGCTTATTGCGAAAACCAAGGCGGAGGGAGGCAGGGTAATAGCCGTGGGAACCACATCCTGCCGCACTCTGGAGAGCGTAGGAACATTTTTCGGGGATAATGAGGAGCATGAGGGGTATACCGACATATTTATATATCCCGGGTACAAATTCAAGGTCATAGACGGACTGATAACAAATTTTCATCTCCCCGAAAGCACTCTGATAATGCTGGTGTCGGCGTTTATGGGTTATGAAAATACCATGAACGCATATAAAAAAGCGGTGGAGGAGAAATACAGGTTTTTCAGCTTCGGGGACGCTATGCTGATACTTTGAGGGAGGATCTTTTATGATGACCGGTTTTTTGGGGGCGCTGTTTTTATTTTTTATCTTGGTTTTTTGCGGCTTGTTCCCGATATTATTATTGATTGTGATACTTGCCGCTCAGAGATGTCAGCAGTTTATCTGCCGATTTAAATAACTGACAAAAAAGACAGGGGTGAGCGGCAATGAAAGTTGAACACATTGCAATTTATGTAAACGACCTTGCAAGGGCAAAGGAGTTTTTTATCAAATACTTTAACGCTTCCGCAAACGGGGACTATCATAATAAGAACACAAATTTCAGATCCTGTTTTCTGAGCTTTGACGGCGGAGCCAGGATCGAGCTGATGAACCGTCCGGATATGCGGGACTTAAAAAAGGATACAAAAAGAACGGGATACGCTCATATAGCGTTCAGCGTCGGTTCAAGGGAAAAGGTCGCCGAATTGACTCGGGAAATCAAATGCGGCGGATATGAGGTATTATCCGAACCGAGAACGACGGGGGACGGATATTATGAAAGCTGTATTGTGGGGATCGAAGATAATCTGATAGAAATAACGGTATAGCCGGCTGATGTTTTGGTCGTGCTGTTAATAATTATTATATGATCGGTTTGAAAGGAGTTTTTTATTATGGAGCTTTCAGCATTTTTCAAAAGCGTTATAGATATGGATACCGCTGCGGTGGTAATATGCAATTTGAAGCATGAGATAATTTATATGAATCCCGCGGCGGCGGAAAGGTATAAAAAAAGAGGAGGTTATGCCCTTGTGGGAAGCTCTCTTTTCGACTGCCACAACGAAAAGGCAAATGAAAAAATAAAGCAGGTCGTTGAATGGTTTGCGGAGAATACCGCCAATAATAAGGTATACACGTTCTATAATCCCAAGGAAAACAAGGACGTTTATATGATCGCTCTCCGCGACGGTACGGGAACGCTTATCGGCTACTACGAAAAGCACGAGTACAGAAACCGTGAAACTATGCCGTTTTACGAAATGAACTGATACCGAAAGGAAAAAATTATGTATACGCTACTTAAACAGCAGGGCAAAGCGCGCAGAGGTAAATTCGATACCGTTCACGGCACGTTTCAGACCCCATGCTTTATGAACGTGGGAACTGCCGCAGCCATAAAGGGCGGAGTATCCTCCCTCGATCTGAAGGAATTAAAATGCCAGGTGGAGCTGTGCAATACATACCATCTGCACGTGCGCCCCTCGGACAGGGTCATCAGGGAAATGGGCGGACTGCACAAATTTATGAACTGGGACAGACCTATCCTTACCGACAGCGGAGGGTTTCAGGTGTTTTCACTGGCAAAGCTGCGGAGGATAAAGGAAGAGGGAGTTTAC
The DNA here is from genome assembly GCA_023667165.1 of Ruminococcus sp. GTDB lineage: Bacteria > Bacillota > Clostridia > Oscillospirales > Ruminococcaceae > Huintestinicola. The sequence continues at coordinate 8,640 of JAMPAO010000074.1, forward strand.
TTCAACTCACACGTGGACGGACGGAAAATATTCATGGGTCCCGAGGAAAGCATGAGGATACAGTCAAATTTAGGCTCTACCATTGCCATGGCGTTCGACGAGTGCGTGGAAAATCCCGCCTCCCACGAATATTCAAAGCGTTCCTGCGAAAGGACCGTCCGCTGGCTTTACCGCTGCAAGGAGGAAATGACAAGGCTCAATTCTCTTCATGACGCGGTAAATCCTCATCAGCTCCTGTTCGGGATAAATCAAGGCTGTACCTATTACGATCTGCGGATCCGGCATATGGAGGAGATAGCAAGGCTTGACCTTGACGGCTATGCTGTTGGAGGACTTGCGGTAGGCGAGCCTACTGAGGAGATGTACCGAATTCTTGACGCCGTTGTTCCCGTAATGCCGGAAAACAAGATACGGTATCTTATGGGCGTGGGTACTCCCTCAAACATAATAGAAGCGGCGGCAAGGGGCATAGATCTGTTCGACTGCGTTATGCCCAGCCGAAACGCACGCCATGCCACAGTATTTACGTGGAAAGGGATCATGCACCTTACCAACAAACGCTATGAAACGGATCCTCTGCCCATAGATCCCGAATGCGACTGTCCGACCTGCCGCAGCTTCTCCCGAAGCTATATACGGCATCTGTTCAAGGCGGAGGAGCAGCTTGCGGGCAGACTGGCGGTAATGCATAATCTGTATTTTTACAACACTCTTGCGGAGAGGATAAGAGAAGCGATAGACAGGGACGAGTTCGACAAATTCAGGGAAAAGTATTCTCCTCTGCTTGCTTCTATGAGGCAGGACATTTAGCATTTATCCGCGGAACGGCCGGTTATCGGTATGAATTTCCCGTATGACGCGGATATATTTTCCGTTGATCGGAATAAGCTCGGTATAATTGGACAATAATATTTCGGTAATGGGACGTACATCAAAATTCTTAGATTATTCACAAAAAAGACTGATATTTTCCGTTAGAATGTGCTAATATATGTATTAGCAAAAACATACAGACAGGACGTGCGCAAAGGCTTTGTCCGCTTTTTGCGCGGTGCTGTCTGTATGCGATCAAAGGATGTTATATATGTATAAGCTGGTAATATTCGATCTGGACGGCACGCTTGTAAATTCGCTTGCGGATCTGGGGAATTCCTGCAACTCGGCTCTCGCCGAGGAGGGTTTTCCCGTTCACGCTGTTGATGAATACCGCTATATGGTGGGGAACGGAGTTCCTGCGCTGATAAGGGCGGCTCTTCCCGAAAGGCTGCGCAGCGAGGAAAATATCAGCCGCGTCAAGGACAGGTTCGACCGTATATACGGTGAGAATTTCGACAAATTCACCCGCCCTTACGACGGTATGGAAAAGCTCCTTGCAGACCTTTCCGGCAAAGGCATAATGACGGCGGTGGCGTCGAATAAGCCGGATATTTTTACAAAACAGATAGTTAAAGCAATGTTCGGCGAAGCTTTTTCCTATGTGAGCGGAAAAAAGGATGGCGTTCCGAAAAAACCCGATCCTCAATTAGCGTTTCATATTATGGAAAAGCTGGGAGCTTTGCCGTCGGAAACGCTTTTTGCGGGGGATTCGTCGGTGGATATGAAAACTGCGGAAAACGCGGGCATTGACAGCATAGGCTGCACATGGGGTTTCAGGACCTTGGAGGAGCTGAAAGAGGGTAAGGCGGTTTATATTGCGGATAAACCGGAGGATATTTTATCTGCGGCTCTCTCCCGATAATAATTACAGCTAACTTTATTGAAACGGGCGGATTGCGATTTTCATCATGACAAGCGAAAGGTGGTTTTGAGATATGAACGTACAGGATGTTCATATGCAGTACATTGAAGAGGGATTTGACGAAAAGGGGGTAGTAAACAGATTTGAGCTGAAGCTCCCCGATAATTTCAGCTATGCGTATGATATTATAGACAAGCTGGCTCAGGTGCAGTCCGATAAGCTCGCCATGATCTGGTGCGACGATGAGGGCGGAGAAAGGACGTTCACCTACGGGGAGCTGTCCGCTCTTTCAAACAGGGCGGCAAATATGCTCCTTGACAAGGGCGTGAAAAAGGGCGACAAGGTAATGACCGTCCTTAAAAGACACTGGCAGATGTGGGTGGTCACCTTTGCTTTGGAAAAGATAGGCGCGGTGCTCATACCCGCTACAAATCAGCTTAAAAAGAAAGACTATACCTACCGCTTCGAAGCGGCGGGAGTAAAGCATATCATTGCCACAGGGGACGGAGATGTGTGCGACAGCGTTGACCTTGCCGCCGCGGAATGCCCCATAGAGCTGAAGTTTATCGTCAAGGGCGTAAGAGAAGGCTGGATAGATTTTGACAGCGAGCTGATGAATTATCCCGATACTCTTGAAAGGATACCGACGGCGGTTGACGACGACTGCCTGATGTTCTTTTCCTCCGGCACTACGGGATATCCGAAAATGGTAATGCATTCTCACCGTTACAGCGTTTCTCATATACCTACCGCCAAATACTGGCATAATCTTAATAAGGACAGCCTGCATCTGACCATATCCGAAAGCGGCTGGGGAAAATTCTTCTGGGGAAAGATATACGGTCAGATGGCTTTGGGCGCGGTGATAATGACCTATGATTTTACAAGGTTCGTTCCGTCGGACGTGCTGGGAATAATAGAAAAATACAAGGTCACATCTCTCTGCGCGCCTCCCACCATGTACCGGTTCTTTATCAAGGAGGGAATGGAGGGCTATGATATTTCCTCTCTTGAATACGCCACTACGGCGGGCGAGGCTCTCAATGCGGAGGTTTACAACAAATTCAAGGAGTATACGGGACTGTCGCTTATGGAGGGCTTCGGTCAGACAGAAACGGTACTGCTTATAGGGAATCCCAAGGGTACGGTGAACCGTTCCGGTTCCATGGGCAGGGCGATGCCTATGTTCGATATAATCATAGCCGACGCCTGCGGCAATGAGGTTCCCGCAGGAGAAACGGGGGAGATCTGCGTTCGCCTTAAGGAAGGGGTAAACAACGGTCTTTTCAAGGGTTATTACAATAACGACGAGGCAAACGCTAAGGCGTTCGAGTTCGGTCTGTATCATACGGGCGATACCGCCTACAAGGACGAGGACGGCTATTTTTGGTATGTGGGACGTATTGACGATGTGATAAAATCATCCGGCTACCGCATAGGTCCGTTTGAGATAGAGTCTATCCTTATGGAACACCCCGCAGTGCGGGAGGTGGCAATTACCGCAGCTCCGGATCCCATAAGAGGTCAGGTGGTAAAAGCTACCGTCGTTCTTACGGGCGCATACAGCGGAAAGGGCGATGAAGCTCTTGTCAAGGAGCTTCAGAATTATGTTAAGACCAACACCGCGCCGTACAAATACCCGCGCATAATCGAGTTTGTGGAGGAGCTGCCCAAAACTATCAGCGGAAAGATACGCCGCGTTGAGATAAGGGAGAACGACGGGATAAAATAAAAATGAGGTTCAAAGCCCTGCGGTTATGCCGGATCAAAAACACGGAACAGATCCGTTAAAATATTCAACGGCTCAGAAGCTTGTCCGGAAAATTTGCAGTCAGACGACTGCGGATCGTTTCGGACAGGCTTTTTGCAGTGACCGCAGCGCGGAGTTTACTTTGAGAATTTGTTTCTGCGGTCTTTTGTGATATAATAAGAAGTATGAGAAAAGCAAAAGAAACAGCAGGGAGGGTACGCCCGTGAACTCCCTTTTTCTGTTCTTGACTCCCTTTAATATGCGCTGTTTGTCCGCACTCATCAATAAATTTTGCTCGGCAAGTTTTGAAATGTGTGATAAAATAAAGGTGTAAAGCCTATTCAGTTTTCAAGGTACTTTGTTTCTTTGTCTGAACATAAATAAACAGACCTCCTCGGAAACGGGAGAAGCGCCGTACAAAGCAGCAATTTTGACGTAAAGTCAAAAAGTCATACGGTAAATCATAAGTTTCCGAGGAGGTCTGTTATAATCAGCGGTGTCTTAACCGCCCTAAAAGCTCTTTGTAACCCTTATATTTTATTTCGCTTGCTTCTTCAAGCCACACGATAGTAACGCCGTTTATGGATTTCAGTTTTTCGGGTTTGTCCATACCCTTGAATATTATCCTTGACCCGTTCGGGAAATTGAGCTGCATAGGGGAAGTCTTTGCCTGTACCGTGTTTCCCTTTGAGCCTATCAGCTCCATTTCCGACAGTATTTCGCAAAAAAGGTCAAAACAGCTTTCCCTTATGGTGTCGTACACCTCACGCACCACTAATACCTTGCGGTTTTCTTCAAGGCATTTGATAATTATTTTCATAGCTATATGATACGATTTTGACGAACCGTAACCGCCGCACAGCAGATATGTTTTATAATCCCAGTTGAATATAAAATCTTCAAACCGTGGATTAACGGATTTTTCAAATTTTTTCATGCCATATTCCTTTCCGAAATTTGATAATAAAAAAGAGAGTACCGTTATGGCACTCTCTTTAGCAAACGTCCGGATTTGCACCGGAGCCTCAACACGATGGAAGTGTTCTCCTTAATAAACTATCGTTTGCTTATATGATTGTACCATATTTTTTTCACGTTGTCAAGCATAATTTTTTCTTTGTCGTTTAATTTTGTTGCGCCTTTTATTGCGGTGTCGTTCTCACTGTGCCAA
>JAMPAO010000075.1 GCA_023667165.1 Ruminococcus sp.
AAAACAGCAGATAATTTATCAACTATAGCGATAGAATTACCGCTAAAAGCTACCCCTTGATTATCTGTAAACCAATTATTTATTTCATTTACATTAGGTATGATTGCAGAAATAAGAATCTTTTGAGTGTTGGGATTTAATTTACTTATAATTGATGAAATAAGCAGCTCATAATTTGCACCCCGCTCTTCATCATCAAATAAGTGACCTTCATCAAAGATCAATTGTTCAATATTATTTACAATACTTTCGTCTTGCCTAAGAATATATAACAACTTTTCTGGTGTTGTGACGATAATTGTTTTTTTATTTGGATTGATAAATTCCTCTATTACATAATCAATTTGAAGTAAATCAGATATCTGATTTACTTTTATATTATTATCGAAGCATAAGTCTGATTTTAAATCATCGTAAATTTCCCTGCATAAAGCTCTAAACGGAGCTACAACAACAGACAAACTGGTTTTTCCGGAACAAAAGGAAGAGTAAATTGCAATAGATAATGCCTTAGTCTTTCCTGCACCGGTAGGCATTTGGATTACACCGGATTTGCCATTAAACAAACCAGATTCACACATTTGTCTTTGTGACGGCCATAACTCCCGTATAAAATGATTTGACTTAACTATATCAACCAATGTTTCCTTTGAAATATGAGAATACATAGGTAACATAGAAAAAATAGAATACTCGGATTTAAGAATAAATATAGCCAAAAGTGCATCAATCAAAAATATATCTCTAAAATCATTTTGATCATATATATTCTTTCTAAATGAATTGATCAATTTATAGTCTATATCGGCTCCTTCAGCCATTAGTTGATTATATTGTCTTATAAATGAAGATATGTGGTCATTATCAAGTGGATTGGTTGTTGAATTGTCTTCTATATGAGCCTTATTATTCAAAACATGGTACAATAAAACATCCAATTTACGCTGAGAAAGATTTAAAGCAGTGAAACATATTCTTTGGGCTAATACGTTTGAACTGCCAACTTGATCACACAAATAGTATGCAATTGCTCCGACTAAGTAAAAGTAATTGTTATCATCAAAATACTTCTGTTCGTCCTCATTAATGTATGTATAGGCATCGTAGAATTTGGAGGCAAAATATAGTTCCTTTGAGTATTTTCTTACTTGTTTTATAGGTATTTCTTGTCTGATAATACTCGATGATAAATCTGCTATGCAAGCTATAGCCAATGGAAATAGCTCATCAATATTCACATCTTTTTTAGATTTCAAATCATCTGGAACATTAAATTCTATTTCCTTTGCTGATGCACGTGCACGTTTCAAATAGTACTGTGAATTATTCTCTATTTGCATTTTGAAGCCCTCTCATATAAATTGTGAACGAGTTCCATAAGATTTTCTCGTTTTATTACTATTAACCACCGAGTTTCGCCTTTTAGATCCACTGATTTTAATAGCATTTCAGAGAATGTTGTGACGTCATGTATTGCAGCAGCACCATACTTATCAATATATGGTCTGTCAGGCTTGTTTTGAAATCTCTGAATTTGTTGCTTTTTGTCATATTGTCCTTTTTCAATGTATAACTGCTTTAAGGCACTAAGTGTTTCTCCTTTTCTGATAGGATCTTTAAATGAGTCATCAATTGCGTCTTGCAATCGATTCTTTGATGCTTTTCCACTTGCTTGTGCTTTAACTTCAAATGTAACTAATTCATCATGCGTATCATTTGGTTTACCTGATATTTTGTAGGCGATCACATCAGTTCCCTGAGTGGATGAACTCCTATTAAATTTGTTTTTATACCTTTCTCTAGGCACAGTATACCCTAAAATATATTCTAGGAAATCAGAAACTAGCAATTCTCCGAAATCACCCGAGCGTGTTCCGGGTCCAAATCCATCTGTTTTATCAGGAAACTTCTGCGATAATAAGTATTTCTCTTTTGTCATTCCGGTTCCATCTATAAGCTGATTCAAAATCGCATCACTGCAATAGTTTTGTCGAAAACTACTAGCCCATTCGTCAAGCGATATTTCGTCAATATTCGAATTAAGTTCATAAACTTCTATTTTATTTCCGGTATTGGTTATAATATCGGGTAAAGGATTTAAAAAGTCAAGATATCGCATAATATCACTCCAAATTATCAAAACAGTATTCAGTTTAAGAAAGGGTTTAATACTTATTACTTGATGTATTATTGTTTACTGTGCTATATCTTTATAACACGATCTATGCTGCGCTAAAAAAAGCAAAAGACAACTATAATCTTGTGTGCATAGATTTATATCACAATTCACCGAACTTGGCATTCGAACACTGCTCAGATTTTTTTTCACTACATGTATTTGTTCGGATTGTTTGTATATAAATCCTCCGGCAAAATGTGTTTTGAATAAATTTTTTGCACTGTTCTTTCATTCCGTATTTACCGTTAAATTCCGTGTACTCATTACCTTGGGCTTCGCATCGCCTTTTTCATTTTAATCACATCTTTCTATATTACTATTTTACCATTTTTCCCCTTAGCTGTCAACCCTTTTGCGCTATTTTATCAGATAACAATACAAAGAAATTTTCGGCGGTTCGCTGGAAGCGGCGGAAATTTACAAAAAAATTTCGCTGTATCTTAATGATGTCCGCTTTGCGGAGAAAAACACTCTGATTTTTCTCGATGAGATACAGGACTGCCCGAATGCAAGAACTGCGCTGAAATTTCTTGCCATAGACGACCGCTATGACGTTATCGCTTCCGGCTCTTTGCTGGGGATACATTACCGTGAAATAGCTTCCATTCCGGTGGGATATGAAAAAGCTGTTGAAATGTACTCCCTTGATTTTGAGGAGTTTTTGTGGGCGGCGGGAAAAAACGAGCAGTCTGTTGAGGCTCTTAAAGGTTACTTTGACAGAAAGGAAAAAGTACCCCAAGGAATACACGAGCGTTTTATAAATTTACTGCGGGAATATCTTGTTGTGGGAGGTATGCCCGAAGCGGTAAACACTTTTCTTAAAACCAATAATTTCCGTGACGTATTCGATGTACAGAAAAAAATTCTTGACAGCTATAAGGACGACATTACCCATTACGCTTCAAGCCATGAGCGGCAGAAAATAAGCGACTGCTACTATTCCATACCGAGACAGCTTGCAAAGGAATACACCAAATTTCAGTATAAGACTGTCAGCAAGGACGGCAGCGCAAGGCGTTACGAAAATTGTCTGAATTGGCTCGTTGATGCGGGAATGATAAAAATGTGCGTTAATGTTTCAACGCCCATGTTTCCCCTTGCGGCATATGAAAAGCCGGAACAGTTCAAGGTATATGTGACGGACATAGGTCTGCTTACCTCTCTTTACGGTTTTGATACGCAGACTGCCCTGCTTAAAGATACCCTGACGGGTCCCGCAAAGGGCGGCATATACGAAAACCTTGTTTTTGATATGCTGATAAAAAGAGGATTTTCCCTCAATTACTATAAAAATGCCGGCAACACACAGGAGATAGAGTTTATTTACGAAAGCGGCGGAAATGTTATCCCTATTGAAGTGAAGTCAAAAAACGGCGCAACTTTGTCGCTTAATAATTTTATAGAAAATTACAAGCCGCCGGCAGCGTACAAACTGATTTCGGGAAACGTGGGAGTAACCGGCAGCAAGGTGACTCTGCCGATTTATATGAGTATTTTTTTGTGAGATGATTTTTCATACAAATCCCCATAATTCAATAAGGGATTTGTATCAGTCTTCGGAACGTCTTAAAATGATTTATTTAAGACGTTCCGAATTTTTTTATGTATACGCCAGGTTTTCCCTGTCATTCTCACAAAAGTGCTGCCGCATTTTTTACTTGCTTCAAACAGCATATCATGTTATCCCTATTCCGTAAAAATATCCTCATCGGTATATTCTATTTTGCCATTTTCCTTTTCATAACGTGATATTTCTTTTTTTACGAGAAATTCTATCATATTGGTAAGGGAACGCATTTCCGATTCTGCAATTTTTTTGATTTTATAGTGGGTTACGGGGTCTAAACGCATGGTGAAATTTGATTTGATAACTGACATTTTATCGCCTCCTTGATACTATAATCATACCACATGTGAAAAAAATTTTATGGTATCATACAAATACCATATTGACACCGCTCGAAAAATGTGATATAATGTTAAAGATGGGTAAAATCGGTAACAAGAGGTTTTAAATTCCGTTTCCGAAAAATTTTTTTAATTCGGAAATCAAATCTATTGAAAAAATTTACAAAATAGGTTATGATTATAAAAGAAGTCGATTTCTGAATTTTTTTGGAAAGGAAGTTTTAGTATGGCTCTTAAGTCTATACTTTTTAAAAATGAATGGGATCTTGACACCGATGGGGCTTTTGACGATGATGATGACGATTACTGGGAGGAGCTGAAAAGGGAACAGGAGCAATTCTGGGATGATTCGCTGAAAAAATACGGACTGAAGTTTACGGACGTACCGGCTTTTTTCGAGGGTTACAAAAAGCGGCTGGAGGAATATATGAAGCGGATAGGGTGCAGCTGCCGGCACAGGGTGACAGTAAGCAACGGGCTGTGCGACTATCTGGAGGAACATGAGCCGGACGAAGAGGATTACTTTTTCTGGCAGGTTTGCATGTTCGACGACGACCATATCCTTTTCGACGATGACAAGGAGCATGAAAAGCAGGATATTTACCGCTGGTTTTTCGGGCTGCTTGACAGAATGGAAAGGGCGGAAAAAATCTACATAAATCAGAAAAAGTCGGCGGAGGAGTATGTCCGGCTGGCATCGGAAATTGAGTTTTTAAGCGAGCCTGTGGGGGAGATCGACATGGGGAAGGTGAAGGCTGTGCTTTTGGAATATAAGTTTTCCGGGGAATGCTTTGAGGATAATCTGGAAAAGCTGGCGGACAGGATATGCCGTTCGCCGAGCCTTTACAAGATAGCTCCGCTGGTGTTTTATGCGGCTTTGACCAGGTACACAAAGAAGATGACGGATGTGCAGGACTACAAGATGAATTTTACTGCGGCTCTGCGGCGGATAGAGTACAGCGTGAAGAAAAACAACGGGAAGAATGTGACTAATTTCGGGAAGCATATCGACCTGTTTGTCGATCTGTGCAATGCGCTCTGTCCGGACGAGGAGAACAGGAATTTATGCTATGGGGGCTTTAACATCATTACCAATATCGGCGAGTGCGATATCATTTTTGGGGGGCGCATGGGAATGCTGCGACCGCTGAAAAATTACCTCAACGAGGGGGATTTCGGCGGATTCCCTCACGGCGACGCCGACAATCCCTGCAATATAGAAAGCATGGTGGCGGACATAGACCTTATACAGTATGAAAAGTATGACAAGCAGCTGCCCAAAAGCAAAAAATTCCTGGGCAAGCTTCAGCAGTACATTATCGAACACGGCAATGTTGTATGGGATTACATAGACCTTATCGACGAGGGGCGGACGGAGGAGTGTATTCCCATAGTAAGCGAGATAATCAACGGCTCGCAGATAGCTTTCGATGATTGCAGCGTGAGAATGCAGGCTCTTTTGCAGGCGATAGTGGTAAAGGAGCTGATGACGTGCATAAGCGAGGTAACGAGGGGGAGGCTGGTGGATATGATGGGGAAATTTGATAGGTTTATTTTAAAGGATTTGCTGATTTAGATTGTTTTTCTCGCTGTGGGCGGTGAAAATGCCGCCCGCAGTTTTAAAAAAAGAGGGAATTTTTTAGCAATTTAATCAGTGTTTCCATAGAAAAAGAAATATGACGCAAGTTTGTGTTTCGGAAAAAATGCCGATAAATTTTTTCGGAATCGTTCCTGAGAATATACGCAAAATCAGATTGTACCGGCATCTTTTCTAGTATTTAGAAAAAATAATTTTAAAAGAGGTATTTAAAATGGAAAATTTTAATGAAGTTCGCAGGAAATATTCAGATATGCTTAAACGCCAGTCTGACGGTATAAATGAAATACTTAATACCGCCAAAGGCAGCGAGCTTATCTCACTGTCCGTTCACGACGAGCTTAAGTCCATAAAAACATCGGCGGAACGTCTTAAGCGGAAGCTGGACAGCAACGAATTTGAAATAGCCATTGTCGGCTTGGAGAAAGCAGGCAAAAGTACCTTTGCCAATGCGCTGATGGGGAATGATATTCTTCCCACCAAAGACGAACGCTGTACATATACATCCACAAGCATATGTTACGGCGAAAAAGACGAGGCTGTCGTGGAATTTTTCGGAAAAGATGAATTTGACCGAGATTTTTCCGAAAAAATAAGCAGACTGGGCATTGATACCCAGCAGACCTTTGAAGAATGGACAGAGGAGAAATTTAACAAATGCCTGAGCGAGCATGGCGAATATTCACCCGAATATTCCAATCTCATCAGCGACATCAGGGATATTTTCAAATACAAGGACAGGATAGAATACTTTCTCGGAAATTCCAAGCGTACATTCAGTGAAAGCGAATTTGCCAACGAACTGAAAGGATATATAGAAGACCCGGAAAAAGCCATTGCGGTAAAGCAGATAACGATCCTTTCAACAAAGTTTGAACGAATGAAAAATGCGGTAATATATGACGTTCCCGGATTTGACTCCCCTACCCAAATGCACAAAGATCAGACTATGGCAAAGATGAAGCAGGCGGACGCCATTATACTTGTAGCCGCTGCGGACAAACCCAGCTTCAATGATTCCCTTGTGAAATTTTTCTCCAATGTTACAATTGATGACGACAATGTTAAAATATCCGACAAGACTTTTATCTTCGCCAACAGAGCAGACTGCGCAGCAACTCTTGAGGAAAACAAGGCGAAAATCAGAAGCGAGCTTGAGATTTACAGAATAATGAATCCCTCATATATAAACAAACGGCTTATTGCAGGTTCGGCAAAAGCAAGGATCGACAAGGAAAACGGCAACGAAAACAGTCCCGCCTTGACAGGAATAAAAGCCAAAGGCATTACCGACGGCATCGGAGAAATGCAGTCGGTATTGGAGGATTATAATAACACGGAAAGGCTGCGGGTGCTTTCGGAGAAGGTCAATAATCTGGCGCAGCGTATCCACGGTATAATGAATGAACTCAAAGAGCAGAACAATGCGGCGCTTTCGGCGAAAGATGAATTTGATGAGGCTTTGAATGAGCTGATATCGTCTGCTCCGCACAATGTAAAGGAAAGTCTGAACAGGTGCAACGGAAAAATAAAAGCTAAATTCAGCAGCGAGAAAACCATTACAGTCAAAGTATGTGAAAAGATCATATCCGGAATATCCGCAATAAACTACAGCATTACAGATGATGAGATAGATCGTGAAAGATATTCCTCCGAATCGGGAATTGAAAACAAGCGAAGCCGGATAGACGAGGGTATCAGGCAGAAAAAATACAATAAAATATACAAAGACTTTATTAAAAATGTGCTCGAATTAGCTGTTGAGGAACATGACGAATGCAATAAGCTTATAAAAAAAGCGTTTATGGACGGTCTGAAAATTTCAGAGGCTAACAGATACTTTGAAGAAATAAGCGAGAATGTGAGTAAGTTTATCGAGACGCACAAAACAGGCAGCGAACCCGAAGGTTATTACAGCAGCCTTATACGCAGATATTCAAGAGACCTATTTGAAATACTGATAGTTTGTCCCTATGGCAAAGAGGACAGATACGTCAAGTTTTGCGAGGAAAAAATGAACTTCTACAGTCTTTCGCTTTTCGGCGAAGATTACGATCAGTCCGTTCTTCCCGGGCGGCAGCCTATGCACTCGCAGATACTGTTCCACACCGATCCCTCCGGAAAGGATGAGGATATTCTCAGCAGTGCTCTGATATATGTGGAAAAAATCATAGGCGAGGTAATACTCGTCAATAACAAGCTATACAGAATAATTGCCGATTTTGCAGAAAAATATAAAAAGGATACTCTCAACAGGCTGAACGAATTGTTGGGACACTACAAGCCCGTCAGCGCAGACAAGCAGTTTGAGCCTGCAATATACCCGCAGGAAACTCCGCTTAAAGAGCAGATATACAAAACACTGGAGAATGACATCAAATCCGAAGACATACATCCTGTCAGCAATGAGATCACAGAGGTCGAATACAGAAATTACTTTGAAAGCAATGAGTGCGGTAAAAATATCAAAGAAGAACTTGCTGAAGATCTGCGTGTTCTTCATGATATTCTCAACAATCAGGTCATGAAAGCAATATCTATCGAAACGCCTTTTATTGATCTGGTCGATGATGACATCAGAGGCATTGTCAAGGGCGTTGACGGCGACGCCAACAGTGATTTTATCGGGTTTATCAGGGATAATGCAGAAAAACTCCTTGCCGATAAAGCCGAGCAGGCAATAAAAGACAGAGAAAAGCGTGAAAAGCAGCGGAAGATACTGGAGGAAATATCGGAAATTCAAGAAACTATACCCACAAACTAACAGGAGGTACTTATTTATGGAAAGGCTTGAAAAAGGAAAGGTCATTGACTGTGTTGACGGCATGGGACAGATGGAGATTCTCGAATACCTTGCCGAGGGCGGTCAGGGCTGCGTTTACAAGGTGCTGTTCAACGGCGAGGAAAAAGCATTGAAATGGTACAAGCCCAACACGGTAAAAAACGAGGAGTGGTTTAAGAACAATCTTCTGAAAAATATCAGAGAGGGTGCTCCCACATCGTCTTTTCTGTGGCCGCTGGCTATGACGGAGAACTGCCGGGGAACGTTCGGATATGTTATGGATCTTCGTCCGAAAGGATATGAGGATTTTTCAAAATTTCTTCTTTGCAGGGAATGCGATTTTACGTCGGTGAATGCTATGATAGATGCCGCTATCAATATAGTTGACGGGTTCAGAATACTGCATAAAAGAGGGTATTCCTATCAGGACCTCAACGACGGCAACTTCTTCATTGATCCCACTACGGGAGATGTCCTTATATGCGACAATGACAATGTAGCCCCTGCGGGTGAAAATTCCGGCATTGCGGGAAAATGCAGATACATGGCGCCTGCGGTTGTAGTAGGCAGAAGCGCACCCAATAAGCGAACAGATCAGTTTTCGCTGGCGGTAATTCTTTTTCTGCTGCTTATAAGAAATCATCCGCTGGAAGGAGAACGGGTATACAAAAACGCCGTTCTTACCGAACAGCGTCAGCTGCTTTTTTACGGGCAAGAGCCGGTCTTTATAGCCGACGATGAGGACAGTTCCAACAGACCTGTTCACGGTATTCACAATAATTTCGAGAAAAGGTGGCCTGTAATGCCGGAGTATATCAGAAAGGCTTTCAAGAAAGCGTTCAGTAAAAATGTAATGCTCGAGGATAAGCAGGGAGTTACCGAACAGGAGTGGATAGAGCTTTTGCTGCGGTTTAAGGCTGAGGTGAACATATGCCCCGAATGCGGCAATGAAACAAGGTTTGACAGTGAACATAAGGAATGCGCTTGCTGCCATAAGAATATAGACAAATACTGTTTCGGTTATCTTAAAACTGCCGAATATGAAATACCCATGTTCAGCAAAAAAATCGTACCGCTGGCTTATGTTGCATGCACTTATGACAACGGCGAATGCAAAACACCATGCATAGGCATAGCGCTTAACCAGACCAAAACCAAATGCAATATTCTGAACAAAGGCAGCCTGACCTGGAGCTGCGGCGGAGATAAAATATCTCCGGGCGGTTCTGTTCATACCGAGATCGGTTGGGAGAGCATGGAAATAAAAATAACCGGCAGCGACAAAGTGCAGGTAATACCAAATCAAAAACAGGAGTGATTTTATTATGAACAGCGGTTTTTTAGGTGAGACTGCGGCTATAGCCCGCAGAGTAATGACTATCTTTTTGCTTGTTGACGCTTCGGGCAGCATGCAGGGCGAAAAAATGGGGGCGGTTAATTCTGCCGTTGAGGAAATGATACCCGATCTGAGAAAGCTGTCCGAATCAAATGCGGACGCTGAAATTAAGCTGGCGGTGCTTAAATTTGCAGATGACTGCGAGTGGGTCTCCCCAAAGCCGGTAAGTCTGGAAAACTTCGGCGACTGGGAGGAAATGACGGCAGGCGGACTGACTGCTTTGGGAGCCGCCTGCAAGGAACTTTCCTTAAAGTTGTCCCAAAAAACAGGTTATATGACAAAGGCAGACGCTCCCATAGGGTATTACGCCCCTGTCGTGATACTGCTTTCGGACGGCGGTCCTACGGACGATTTTAAAGACGGCATAGCCAAGCTCAAAGAAAACAAATGGTTCAAGGCTGCTTTAAAGATAGCTGTTGCTATCGGCAAAAAAGCGGATATGAGTGTACTTGAAGAGTTTACGGACAATGTGGAGCTTGTCATTCCCGTAAGCAACAGCAGCACGCTGAAAAAAGTTATACGTTTTGCGGCGGTAACGTCGTCGCAGATAGCAAGCACGTCCTCATCTGTCGCCTCGGAAGAAGGAACTGTTCTTACTGCAAATGTTTCTGACGTGTCTTCCGCAAATGCGCAGCACCAGGTGGCAGAGGAACTTAGAATTTTTCGTGAGTCGGAAGAAAAAGCGGCAGATATTTCCGGCGATGATGTATATGATGAGGATTTTTAGGAACAGTCCTTAAAAACTCGGAAATAAGAGGTGAAAGCAGTTGCATAGATATGAATGCTTTGCCGTAAAAGCACGGGGCTATAGCCATATAGAAAGCGGAACAGTATGCCAAGACAGCGCAAAGTGTATAAGCGGCGGGGGTATAGTCGTAATTGCCGTTGCCGATGGTCACGGAAGTCCCCAATATTTCAGGAGCGACAGAGGATCGGAGTTTGCCTCCGGCTGCGCTCTGGATAAACTTTGCGAATTTGCCCGAACCGTTCCCCCGGATTTTACGGATACAACCGAGGAGGTAAACGGCAGAGTTTCGCAGCTTGTCAAAAGCATTATTACCGGGTGGCAAAAATGCGTAAAAACCGATATGGAAAAAGCTCCCTTTGAGGCGGCGGAGCTTGAAAAAGTTCCCGAAAAATATGCCCTTGAATATAAAAATGGCGTATCCCCCGAAAGGGCGTACGGCTCTACTCTGATAGCCGCCGCCGACTGCGGAGAATACCTTATCGGGTTGCAAATAGGCGACGGAAAATGCGTTGCCGTTTATGAGGACGGCAGCGCAGACGAGCCTATCCCCTGGGACGAAAGATGTCACCTTAACCGCTGTACTTCCATATGCGACCCAAAAGCAGCGGAGGAGTTCAGATATTACATATGGAAAGAAAAACTCCCTGCGGCTGTCATTATATGTTCAGACGGCATAGACGACAGCTACGGAACGCTTCTGCACTGTTTCTGTAAGTCTCTTTTACTGAAGCTCACAGAAGGAGATTTTGCGGAAAAAGCGGAGGAATTTCAAAATGAGCTGCCGGTAATATCAAAAAACGGCAGCAAGGACGATGTTTCCGCTGCGGGAATGGTCGATGTGAGCAGGATAAAGAATATCCGCACTATCCTTGAAGCGGACATCAAAATAGCTCACACAGAAAAGGAAATTTCAGCAGCCGAAAGCAAAAAAGGGGATCTGGAATTTCTCTGCCTAAAAGCGGAACGGATATATGAAAAGCTCCGCATAGCGGGCGGGGACGAAGCGGAGATACTTGACAGGCAGAATAAACTTTTGAATCTTAAAAAGGAGCTTGAAGAAACGGCGTTGTTCGCCGAGGGACTTAAAAAAAAGCGAGACGAGCTGCTAAGTTACAGGGAAAACTGTGTAAACGGCAGTCACACTGTGCTGTGCTGTCCCGAATGCGGACATAAGATAAACGTCCGGATCGATACAAATTAAAAGGAAGGTTTTAGAAAATGAGCAAAAAAATTTCCGAATTTTCCGGTATTATCAAAACTATTGTGGACAATAACGGAAAGGATACGCTTAAAGACAGAAAAAGGACAGATAATTTCCTGAGCGACATGGCACCCGGAGATAAACTTGCCAAGGAAAAGAAGCTGCTTAACGACGCATATTCCTGCAACGCCGTAAGTCTTCTGCTTATTGATGACCCCTCTGAGGGCAGGCGGAAAAAGGCGGTTGCCTCCGCAAAGGCAAAGCTGCTGGATTCGTATGTAACCGAGGAGGGAGCGAATATTATTCTCAAAGACCTGTGCGATGCTTTGGGCTGGGACACGGAGAAGCTCCTTGTGCCGTCCCCTGCGGCAAAGTCCTCTGCCGCAAAGCAGCCTGTTCGCATAATCGATGCGCCGATGGCGGTCAATGAAGCCCCCCTGCGAACAGAGCTTGCCGAACAGCCACAGGTAACTGCCGATACAAAGCCTAAGAAGAAAAGATCCTGCTTGGGTACGCTTGTTAAAGCGGCTGTGGCTGCCGCAGTCATTTTAGGCTTATATAATTATGGGAAAAAGGACGAAAGCGAAATTGTCACAGTCGATGAACCGTCTGTTTCCGAGGCAGCCGATACTTCCGTTCCCGAAACGACAACATCAGCCGAGGCGGTTCTTGCAGCTGTCACAACTGCACTGACAGCGGAAACCGAGCCCGTAACGGAGGAAATTATTGAAGAAATTGAAGCGGAGATAACAGAACCGATATTTGTCAGCGAAACTACGGCGGCTTTGCTTGTTGAGGAAACCACCGTTCCCGAAACAACGACCGAGCCGGAAACTACCACTACAGCCGATCCTCGTGCGGGGAAATTTACTGTGGTGGATATTGCTAAAGTTGCGTACAGTACAAATAATATAAATTATGACAATATTATGACTTATGACAGCAATGACAATGCACTGTATTATGTTTTAAGACCTAATGAGCTGCATAAATATAGTTTTACGGATATGTCTGATACTGTCGTGATAAACATAGAAGATATTTTAAGTAAAATTGAGATTGATTCATCAAAGGAAAATGTATTAACGAATAAAAGTGAAGCAGACAAAGGAATTTCTGAAATATGCGCTGTAGAACTCCACCGGTATAATGGGAATTTATTTGTGTTTTTTTATACAGAAGTAGATTCTAAATATTACCGTTATGTATATGACATAAATGATGATAAATTTATAGGTGGCAGCAGTGATCTTATCACAACTTTGTATTTTATAAACGAAGATGAATTTTTCAAGCCCTCCTGCATAGAAGGTTATAGTGTT
>JAMPAO010000076.1 GCA_023667165.1 Ruminococcus sp.
TCGGCAATCTTTTACCGATGACTGCGTTAAAAATCCTTGTAATACAACAAGTATTTTGCTACGCTGCGGATTTTTGCCTAATCCTTGGCAAAATCTTGCCGAAAATCCGCACACTTCGCCTATTGGTATGGATTCTGACCGCAGAGCTTTGAACTCCTTGATTTTCCAAAAAATGATAAAATAAGCAAAACCCCTTGACAAAATCTGCGGTTGAGTGTAAAATAAGTATAGAGCGTAAATGCGTTTGCACTGCAATGAAAACGTTTTTTGCGGCATTGCGGTATTAATATAAATAAAATCGGAGGAAGATATTTATGCAGAAGGCTATTGGCGTATTAACAAGCGGCGGCGACGCTCCGGGCATGAATGCGGCAGTAAGAGCGGTAACAAGAGCGGCTATAAGAAAGGGTTATAGGGTAATAGGTATCCGCAGAGGCTACAACGGTCTGCTGGGGGGAGAGTGCGTTGAACTGAGCTGCAGAGATGTTTCCGACATTATCCAAAGGGGCGGCACCATACTTTACACCGCAAGATGCCTCGAGTTCAAGCAGGAGGAGTACATCAAAAAGGCTGCCGAAAAATGCAGGGAGCTTAATATGGAAGGTCTTGTGGTAATAGGCGGCGACGGCTCGTTCAGAGGCGCTGCCGATCTTTCCAGGATCGGCGGTATCAGGTGCGTAGGTCTGCCCGGCACTATCGACAACGATATCCAGTGTACGGAGTATACCATCGGCTATGATACGGCGATGAATACCGCACTTGAGATGATAGACAAGATAAGGGATACGTCCCAGTCGCATGACAGGTGTTCCGTCGTGGAGGTAATGGGCAGGAACGCAGGCTGGATAGCTCTTAACGTGGCAATGGCTTCCGGCGCTATCGCTTGCTTTACCCCCGAAATGCCTTATGATATACAAGCCATAGCCGATAAGATAATCAAGGCGCACGACGCCGAAAAGGAGCATTTTATCGTCGTTGTGGCAGAGGGCGTGGGCAAGTCTGCGGAGATCACCGCGCAGCTTAAGGAGCTTACGGGAATAGATACAAGGCTCACAGTTCTCGGTCATGTGCAGAGAGGAGGAATGCCTACTCTGCGCGACAGAGTTGCCGCAAGCCAGATGGGTTATCATGCCGTTGAGCTTATAAGCAGGGGAGCTACCAACCGCGTTGTGGGCATGAAAGATACAAAAATAATAGATGTTGACATACAGGAGGCTCTTTCCATGAAAAAGCCGTTTGATACGGAGCTTTACAGAGTCTGCAATGAAATAACGTTCTGAGAACGACCGCATTACAGAGTAGACAGCCGTGCGTGGAGCGTATATGCTCCGAAGTGTCCCGACGACGGGGAGTTGCGTCGGGAACGAATGCGTCCGACATATATCTGTCGGAGCTGCGGTACGGCTGCCGCATCCCGCTGAATGCATTATTGAAAAGGGGCTTTTCATTCTCTTTAAATATAATGCACTAAGCCGTTATCTTAAGGAGGAAAAATGAAAGGTCTTTTTTTGATTTTTGACGAATCCGCCAAAAAGCTGAAAGATATCCGCACTCTTACCGTTGCGGGCGTGCTTTTGGCAATGGCGGTAATACTGAGAGGACTCGGCATACCCGTTACGCAGGAAGTAAGAATAGAGTTCTCTTTTCTGCCCATATGCGTCATAGGAATGCTGCACGGTCCGGTCGTATGCGCCATGGCAAACGTCAGCCGCGATCTTATCGGATTTATCATAGATACCAAAAGCGCGAGAGGATATTCCCCGCAGCTTTCGCTGATAGAACTTGCCATCGGCATAGTGTACGGTCTGCTGCTTTACAAAAAGACCGTCGGATTCCGCCGTAACGATTATCTGAAGATATTTGCCGCAAGGCTCATAGTTGTGGGTATACTTAATGTATGCGTACGCTCCTATCTGCTGTATACAATATATACCAACACGGATTTTTCCCTCTTTACGGCGACCTCGGAAATGTGGACGGCGTTCGGCATATACGCGTTTCCCAGATTTGTAAAGGCGGCAGTGCAGTTCGTTTTCGATATAATACTGCTGTTTACCGTTCTTCCCGCCGCCGAGCAGGCTTATTTGCGTGTAAGGGCGAGGTAGACGGCGGTTCGGGAAAGAAGCTGACGTTCTTGTCGGTAAAACATTTACGCAGTTAAAGGAGAATATGAATATCATGTTAAAGATAGGTTTTATAGGAACGGGAAATATGGGCGGAGCATTGATCCGCAATATTATGAAAGCGTACGGCGGCAATGCTTTGGTGTACGCATACGATCCCGACAGCGAAAAGCTGTCCGCCCTCGAAAAGGAGGGCGTTATTCCTCTCGAATGCGAGGTTGACGCCTGCAGAAAATGCAAATATACCGTCCTTGCGGTAAAGCCTCAGGTGTTTTCGGACGTATTGCCGAGGCTTGCCGAGGGCGTTTCGGAGGATAATGTTATAATATCCATCGCGGCGGGAATAACAGAGGAGTATATAGCAAAAATTTGCGGCGAAAAGACCCGCACGGTCATTGTAATGCCCAATACCCCGTTCCTGCTGGGAGAGGGAGCCACCGCTCTTGCCAAGGGAAAATACACCTCCGAGGAGGAGTTCGGTACCGTTACGGATATTTTTTCCACAGGCGGCATAGCCGAGGTAGTCCCAATGGATAAAATGAAAGAGATAATCGCGGTAAACGGCAGCTCTCCCGCTTTTATCTACCTGTACGCAAAAGGCTTTATTGACTATGCGGACAGCGTGGGAATAAGCAGGGAAACGGCATTGAAGCTTTTTGCCAAGTCACTGACCGGCGCGGCTAAGATGATGACCGATTCCGGAAAGGATATAGACGGACTTATAAAAATGGTGTCCTCTCCCGGAGGTACCACTCTTGCGGGACTTGACGCTCTTTATGAGGGAGATCTTACGGGTATTGTCCGCAAATGCTGCGAGAAATGTACCCAAAGAGCGTATGAGCTGGAGCGGAAATAATTTTTCCGCCTTTCCCGCATACCGCCGCCGCTTGTCCGCATATAATAGCAGTATAAGAACCTGTCTTCACAAGATCAGTGTGCGGATTTTCGAGCACGATTTTGTCGATGACAAGGAAAAAAGCCGCAGGAATACTTGCCGTATTTCAAGGCTTTTTAACGCAGTCAGCGGCAAAATCTGCCGAAAAGACGTGCACTGCTTCTTGTTAAGACAGGTTCCGAATACCAAAGCAAAGGACGAGTGATGACAATGACCGTTACCCCCGCAAAAAGGCGCAGATATAGGATCAGACGGGTTTATTCCGCTCCGGCTGCTCCGGTGAGGGATATCACTCCCGCACAAAAGCTGTATATCCTGCTGACTGTAATATGCATGGGAGGCGTTTTCACGGGAGCGTATTCCTACAGCTCATATCCCTGCGGCGCCGATACTCTCATATTCCCCGCAGACGGTCCGGCGGAGGCGTTTACCGACAGTCTGGGCGTGGGACTTGTATATTTGCTCATATGTTTTTTTTCGGGACTTTCCGCGGCGGGAAAGCCGATAGGATATATTCTGTGCGCCGTAAAAGGTCTTGCGGCGGGTTATCTGTCGTGCTGCGCCATGAGCACGGGAAACGCGGCTGCGGTATTGGACGTGCTGCCGTTTCAGGCGGTGTGTACCGTGACGGTGATATTGGCTGCGCGTGAAAACATACGGCTGTCGGAATATATATCCGGCAGATCCTTCGGCGGCGTGACCGAATCGGGAGATAAGGTCTTGTGGCTTTATCTGTCAAAATTCGGAATAATATTTCTTACCGCCGCAGCAGCAGCAGCAGCCGACTGTCTTGTTTATATAGCGGCGAATAACGTATAACCGCAAGGAGATGTTCCCCGCCCCGTTCAGCGGCGGGTGCGGCGTCAGAGCTTTGAAAAAGGAAGTGTAATTTTGTCATTTTTAGGCTTCGGAACGGACTATGAAAAGGCGGGATCGGGAATCCCGAAAAACGCCGAAAAGAAAAAACCTTTTTTTCAATTTCTCGATATGTATTTCGGCAGGATATGGAAGATGATAAAGCTGAATATGCTTACCTTTGTCTGGTGTATCCCCGTGGTTACGGCAGGTCCCGCAATAGCGGGAATGACAAAGGTGCTGCGTTGCTATGCGCTGGACAAGGATACCTTTATCCAACATGATTTTTACAAGGGTTTTACCGCCAACTGGAAAAAGTCGCTGCCCTTGGGTCTGATAGATATCCTTTTGGCAATATCGCTGGCGTGCGCTCTTTATGTGTATCCCGCTCTTGCCGAGAATTCGGAAAACGGGACGGTCTTTTATGTTTTGTGCGTAATATCGGTGAGCTTTGCGCTGACCGCTTTTATGATGAATTTCTATGCTTTTCCGATGATAGTGGCGACGGAGCTTTCTTTTTCGAACATCATAAAAAATTCGTTCTATTTGGTCTGTCTTGAGCTGAAAAAAAATATAATCACTCTGCTGATAATACTGCTTACGGTGGGTCTTATGCTGGTATGCTGTATGGTAAGCAGGCTGACGCTTATTTTGATACCCTTTTGGGCGATCACTTTCATGGGTTTTGTCATAGTATTCAACAGCTATCCTCTTATACAGAAGTATGTAATAGATCCGTACTATGCGGAAAAGGGAATGGATAATCCCGAATATGATTATCTGAAGCCGCTTGACGCTGAAGAAGCCGTATTTCTTGACAAGGGCGGCGAGGAGGCTCCCATAGAGGGCAGGAAAAAGCAAAGCCGCAAAGGAAAGACCATAAGCTGACATTGGGCGTTTCGGAAGTTTTCGGGGAGGTCTGATAAAACGGCATTGCCGTTTGCCGTGCGGCGGGAGCTGACCCGCCGTAATTTCCGAGATCGCGCGGGGGATCTTTTAATAACAGCCGCCGCAGGCAGCAGAACCTGTTTTCATAGAAATATGCATACGTCTTTTCGGCGATCTTTTTCCGCTGACTGCGTTAAAAATCCTTGCCGTACGCGAGTATGTCTGCGGATTTTTGCCTTGTCATCGGCTACCGAGAATCCGCACACGATTTCTATGAGAACAGGTTCTTATTTGTCCGAAAACAGGCATATAATATACGGGTGATAATATGCTGAAGATATCAAAAAAAATAACGGCGCTGATCGTATCGTTATCGGTCGTCATGTTTCCTGTGACCGCGTCGGCTGCGGAAAAGACGGCAGACAGAACCGAAACGGAGTACTGCGCCTCGTATGTGCTTATGGAAGCTTCCACGGGAACGGCGGTCCGTGAATATAAGGCGGACAAACCCGTTAAAATGGGTTCGTTCCCCAAGCTGATGACCGTGCTGCTGGCTGCGGAAGCGGTGGAAAGAGGGGAACTGTCCTTTGATACGGCGCTTACCGCAAGCGAGTATGCCAACTCCATGCAGGGAGCGCAGATATGGCTGATGCCCGGGGAAAAAATGACCTTGAAAGACCTGCTCAAGGCAGTCATTATAGGCAATGCCAATGACGCCGCCTGCGTTATCGCCGAGAGCATAGGCGGAACTGAGGAGAAATTTGCGGAGCTGATGAACAGCCGCGCGGCGGAGCTTGGAATGAGCGGTACAAGATTTACCAATTCAAACGGCTATTACGACGAAGAAAACCAGTATACCACCGCCCGCGACGCAGCCTTGCTTCTGCGGGAGCTGTCCTTGAAGGAGCAGCTTTCCGAGCTGTTCACCACCCGTTTGGACGAGCTGAAAAACGGCGGGGTGCAGCTTGTCACGACCAATACCATGTGTACCTCTTACAAAGGCTCTGTGGGATTTAAATGCGGATACGGCGCGCTGTCGGGTTATTTTGCCGCCGAGGGCGCGGCAAGGGACGGAGTGTGCTATGTGGCGGCGGTCATGAACTGCCGGGAGGAGGAGTATGCCCTGTCCCTTGCCAAGGAGCTGCTGGATACGGCGTTCGGCGGATATATCGTTACGCAGCTCGAGGTCCCGGATGATATGCCCGGCAGCATTGCCGTAAAGCAGGGCAGAAAACAGAGCGTAAGACTTATGGCTGAGCCTATGGGCAACGCGGTCGTCGCCAAGGGCAGCCTTGACAGTCTGCGGGCGGAGATCTATCTTCCCGAATATGTCTACGCGCCGTTGAACAAGGGGGATACGGTAGGCGAACTGCGTATATTTTTGGGCGATACCCCGATAAGAAATTACAAGATCAGAGCCGCGGAGGATATAAAGGAAAAAAATGTAATAAGCGTATTGTCAGAAATGCTAAAAAACATAGTAAGGTTTTAGTCTAAGTGACTAATTTTTGTGTTAAATCAGTTAATCTTGGTAAAAATTCTTGCAAAATTTCCGAAAATATAGTAAGATAATATTGTATATATAGCTTGCAATTTTTTATGACGGATCAATATTTAAAAAATTGTATTGGAGGAAAATTAAAATGGCGTCTTTACATCTTAATACAAAATACCTGGAGGATTTTATCGCGCCGCATGAGCTGGAAGCCGCAAAGGCTCAGACCGAGCTTGCGGCTAAGATACTTTCGGACAGATCCGGTGCGGGAAGCGATTTTCTCGGCTGGACGGATCTTCCCGTGAATTACGATAAGGAGGAGTTCGGCAGGATAAAGGCTGCCGCCGAAAGGATCAAGAGCAATTCCGACGCGCTTATAGTAATAGGCATAGGCGGTTCTTATCTGGGCGCAAGAGCCGCGATAGAGCTGATGAGATCTCCTCTGTACAATAATCTCAAAAAAGATACTCCCGATATATATTATGTGGGCAACAATATCTCTCCCTCTTATCTTAACGAGGTGATCTCTCTTGTGGAGGGCAGGGATTTTTCCGTCAATGTCATTTCCAAATCGGGAACCACCACGGAGCCTGCGCTGGCGTTCAGGGTGTTCAGAGAGCTGATCGAGAAAAAATACGGCAAGGAGGGCGCAAGGGAGCGTATCTACGCCACAACCGACAAGGCAAGAGGCACATTAAAGGAGCTTTCCGACAAGGAGGGTTATGAAACGTTCGTGATCGCCGACGACGTGGGAGGAAGATATTCCGTCCTCACAGCGGTAGGACTGCTGCCCATAGCCGTTGCCGGCTGCGATATAGACGCGGTAATGGAGGGCGCCGCTTTGGCAAGGGAGGAGCTTTCCGCAGACTTTGACGGAAACGACTGCTATAAATACGCCGCAATAAGGAATATCCTTTACAGAAAGGGCAAATCCGCCGAGCTTCTCGTTGCCTACGATCCCGCCTTTGCAATGATGGCAGAGTGGTTCAAGCAGCTATTCGGCGAGAGCGAGGGCAAGGACAATAAGGGCATATTCCCCGCGTCCTGCATCTTCTCCACCGATCTGCATTCCATGGGTCAGTTCATACAGGACGGCTCGCGGATAATGTTCGAAACCGTGGTTGATATCAAGAAACCCAAGCAGGATCTGTTCCTTGAAAACGACGAACAGAATCTTGACGGACTGAATTTCCTTACCGGTCAGAATATGTCCGTTGTAAACAGGCGCGCCCTTGAGGGTACGATACTTGCCCATACCGAGGGCGGAGTTCCCAATATAGTGCTGGAGCTGGAGGATACATCCGAAAAGAGCTTCGGCTACATGGTCTACTTCTTTGAAAAGGCATGCGCCGTAAGCGGCTATATGCTGGGGATAAACCCCTTCGATCAGCCCGGCGTCGAGAGCTATAAGAAGAATATGTTCGCGCTTCTGGGCAAACCTGGATATGAGGACAGAAAAGCCGAGCTTGAAGCGAAGCTGGGCAGATGACGCGTATGCCGCGCTGAAATATCCGCCGTATTTCGCCCCTTTACAGGGTGACGATACAGGAGCGTTGCGCCCCAAAGGAGTTCATGTGTTACAAGCAGCGGCAATCGGCATGAACACCGCGCAATATCCGCAAAAATTTTTCCGCCGCTGAGAATGGAGTTATTATGGTAAAGGTTGTTATAGGAAATAAGGGATCGGGCAAGACCAAGATTCTCATTGATATGATCAATGCCGCGTCAAAGAATACCGACGGCTATGTAGTGTGCATTGACAAGAGCGACAAGCTCAGATACGATATAGGACACAGCGTAAGGATCGTTGACACCGACGTTTACAGGATATATTCCTTTGAAGCGTTTTTCGGACTTGTAGCGGGACTTGTGGCGGGCAACTATGATATAAAGGATATTTTCGTTGATTCCATCCTGAAGATAGGCGGAGCGGATTACGACGCGCTGGGAGCTTTGCTTGCCAAGATAGAGAAGCTGACCGGCGACGACGTGAACGTAGTTCTTACGGTTTCCGCCGATAAAGCCGCGCTTCCCGAAGCCGTAACAAAATATTCAGTTGATTGAAATAAAAAAGTGCGGACAGGCTATTGACATATCGCGTAAAATGTGGTATAATGTAGGCTGTGTGTTGGTGCAGGAGCGTAAATATGGTTATAGGCTTAAAGCAGCTTTATGAAAATCCCGGGGAGATCGCTGATTTCACAGCGGAAATAACCTCGGAAAGGCTGAACGAGATACATGGTTATAGCTTTATCGGTCCTGTGGTTCTGAAAGGCTCCGTTAAAAACCGCGCAGGGATAGTTACGCTGAATATGACGGCGTATCTTACGATAAGCGCGGAGTGCGACAGATGTCTGGGCAGCTTTGAAAGGGATTTCGTCTTTGATTTTGAACACGTGCTTGTAAGAAGTATCAGCGGATACGATAACGACGAGTACGTTGTTACCGAAAACGATGAGCTTGATCCCGAAGAGCTTGCTTTGAGCGGCGTGCTGCTTCAGATGCCGACAAAGCTGCTTTGCAGGGAGGACTGTAAAGGCTTATGTCCTTTGTGCGGAGCGGATCTGAATGTTTCGGACTGCGGGTGCAAGCCAAATTGACCGTGCGGTTCGGATCTGAACTAAATGTAATTATCCGATGATAAGGAGGTGCTGATAATGGCAGTACCAAAGAGAAAGGTTTCCAAGGCAAGGCGCGATAAAAGACGCAGCGCGGTATGGAAGCTGGACACCCCCGCTTTTTCAAGATGCTCAAACTGCGGCGAGCTTACCGCTCCTCACAAGGTTTGCAAGAATTGCGGATTTTATAAGGGCGTTGAGGTAATTAAAAAGGAAGCGTAACAGACGTTTTCCTGTAAAAAGCAGAGCAGGAGCGATCCTCTCTGCTTTTTTCGTAAGGAACGGACATTTATACTGCATAGCTGTAATTTCGGAGCGGCTGTAAGACGTTCGGCAAGACTTTGCCGTTTTGCGGCTGATGTGCCGCAGGATTTATCGGAGGTTTATATGGCGGCAAAAATAACGGATGTGATAAATAATTCGCCCGCTGCCGGATGCAGGATCAGAGCGGGGGACGAGCTTGTATCGATAAACGGCTGCGAAATATCCGACGTGCTGGATTATATGTATCTTGCCTCGGAAAGCACGCTCAGGCTGATCCTTAAGCGCGGCGGAAAATATCTTGCGTATAAAGTCACAAAGGGCGAATACGACGATCTGGGACTGGAATTTAATACTTTTCTTATGGACGATAAGCAAAGCTGCCGCAATAAATGCGTTTTCTGCTTTATAGATCAGATGCCCCCCGGAATGAGATCGACTCTTTATTTTAAGGACGACGACGCCCGTCTGTCCTTTTTGCAGGGCAATTACGTCACTCTGACAAATCTCAGCGAAAAGGATATCGACAGAATTATCCGAATGAAGCTGAGCATAAACGTGTCGATCCATACCACCGATCCCGAGCTGCGCTGCAAAATGATGAATAACCGTTTTGCGGGGCAGAAACTGGATTATCTGCGGCGTATGGCTGATAACGGTATTTCCATGAACTGCCAGATAGTCCTTTGTCCGGGACTCAACGACGGCGAGGAACTGAAAAAAACCCTTGCCGATCTGGGAGCGCTTATGCCCAATATATCGAGCATAGCCGTGGTTCCCGTGGGACTGACCAAATTCAGAGAGGGACTTTTCCCCCTTAAGATCTTCGACCGCGGCGGCGCGGAGGAAACTATCGGCATAATAGAGGACTTTGGGGAAGAATTTCTGAAAAAATACGGCACCAGGCTGGTTTTTCCCTCGGACGAGTTCTATCTCACTGCGGGCAGAGCCATTCCCGACGGGGATTTTTACGAGGATTATCCCCAATACGAAAACGGCGTCGGAATGCTTCGTTCGTTAAGCGATGAATTTTTCGCCGCCCTCGAAAGCGCGGAATACCGCGGCGGAGAACGGGAGATATCTATTGCAACGGGAGCAAGCGCTTTCGATTTTATCGAAGATCTGGTCCGCGCGGCGGAAAAGAAATTTCCCGCAGTAAAGTGCAGGGTGTATAAAATAATCAACCGCTTTTTCGGCGAAACTATAACTGTGGCGGGTCTGCTGACCGCAGGCGACATTACGGAGCAGTTGTCAGATAAGCCGCTGGGCAGCGTACTTTTGCTGTCGGCTTCGATGATAAAGCGTGACAGCGACCTGTTTCTCGACGATATGCGCATATCCGACGTTGAAAAAAAGCTGGGCGTAAGGATACGCCTTACGGAAAATGACGGAAGAGATCTGCTTGACGCGATCCTGGGGAAATAAAACGCTTCCCCGTACAGTTGAAAGGAATGATTTTGGCAATGAGCTTACCCGTAGTGGCAGTTGTGGGCAGACCGAACGTGGGCAAATCCACGCTTTTTAACAAGCTGGTGGGAAAAAGGCTCTCCATAGTGGAGGATACCCCCGGAGTCACCCGCGACAGGATATATTCAAGGTGCGAGTGGCGCAGCCGTGAATTTCTTATCGTCGACACAGGAGGAATAGAGCCTAAGAACGACGACGTTATCCTTTCCCAGATGCGCAGACAGGCGCAGATAGCCATAGAAAAGGCGGACGTTATAGTTTTTCTGACCGATATCCGCTGCGGAGTTACCGCGGACGATTACGAAATAGGAACAATGCTGAAAAAGAGCGGTAAACCCGTGATCCTTGCGGTCAATAAATGCGACGGGGTAGGGGAGCCGCCTGCGGAGTTTTACGAATTTTACAATCTCGGAATGGGCGATCCTTTCGCCATATCCGCTCAGCACGGACACGGCTCCGGCGATCTGCTTGACGAGATATTCAAGTCTTTCCCCGAAAGCGGCGCGGACGAATATGACGAGGAGTATATCAAGGTAGCCGTAATAGGCAAACCCAACGCAGGAAAATCATCCCTTATCAACCGTGTGGCGGGAGAGGAGCGTGTGATCGTTTCCGACATCGCAGGCACCACAAGGGACGCCGCCGATACCGTAATTGAGAACGAACACGGCAAATACGTCTTTATAGATACGGCAGGCATCAGGCGCAAGTCCAAAATAACCGAAAAGATCGAGCATTACAGCGTTTTGAGAGCGTATATGGCAGTTGACAGAGCGGATGTGTGCGTTATCGTCCTTGACGCGCTGACAGGCTTTACCGAGCAGGATTCCAAGGTGGCAGGCTATGCTCACGAGCAGGGCAAGGCGTGTATAGTTGCGGTGAACAAGTGGGACGCCGTTGAAAAGGAAACAAATACCATGGAGGACTATACCAACGGACTGAAAGAAAAATTCAGCTTTATGTCCTACGTTCCTTTCATATTCATTTCCGCCAAAACGGGTCAGCGCGTGGATAAGCTGTTCCCTCTTATCAACAGCGTAAATTCTCAGAACAGCATGAGGATCACCACCGGAATGCTCAACGACGTGCTTTCCTATGCCACCACAAGAGTGCAGCCGCCCTCCGATAAGGGCAGGCGGCTGAAAATATATTATATGACTCAAGCGTCGGTAAAGCCGCCGACTTTCGTGGTGTTTGTAAACAGAGCCGATCTTTTTCACTTTTCATATCAAAGGTATATTGAAAATCAGATACGCAAGACCTTCGGTCTTACGGGAACTCCCGTCAGATTTGTAATAAGAGAGCGGGACAGAAATGATAATAAGTAAATTATAATTTAAACCTGTGGAGCTTTATTGTTATACGCTGTACCCAAGATAATTCTTTCAATAAAGGAAAAACGGGAGCTGCAAAGCTTTGAAAAAAGCTTGATCCGTAAGTATTCGGCTGATGAAGCCGGTTGCCGGCTTTGCGATCGGTGCGGAAACAATAATCCGAACAGCTCTCATGTATGCAATGTATGCGGTCGGGGGAACAAAAAGCTAAATAGTACACTAAATCCTTGTTTGGGTAGAAAGGGCGTATTACAATGCCAAAATTGATCATTGCGGGGGTAGTTTCCGCCGTAATTTCATACCTTTTGGGAAGCTGCAATTCATCCATAATCGTTGTAAAACTGCTGAAAAAGGAGGATATAAGGGAGCACGGCAGCAAAAACGCGGGACTTACCAATACCCTGCGCTGCTACGGAAAGCTGCCCGCCCTGCTGACCCTTATAGGCGATCTGGCAAAGGGAGTTATAGCGGCGTTTCTCAGCATAGCCGCGGCTAAGCTGATCCTCGGAGAGAACTATGAGGACGTCTATTTTATCGACAGGCGCGCCATCGGCTATATATCGGGATTTTTTTCTATCCTCGGTCATATTTTCCCCGTGTACTACGGTTTCAAGGGCGGAAAGGGCGTGCTTGTTTCCTGCTCGATACTTCTGGTGATAGATCCGGTGACGTTCTGCATTGTGATACCCTTTTTCGCGGTTGTCGTGATCCTATCGAAATACGTATCGCTCGGCTCGATACTTGCGGCGGCGGTATATCCCGCAATAACCTTTTTTGTCCACAGATACGCCTATGGTATCCCTCTCGGCAGATCGCTGCTGCATACGGGACTTGTGCTGCTCACAAGCGCGCTGCTGATATATATGCACCGCAGCAATATCGAAAGGCTCAGGAACGGAACGGAAAATAAATTCGGCAGCAAAAAAAATAAATAACGGAGGTACTTCTCATGGAAAAAGCAAATATCGCCGTCCTCGGATCGGGCGGCTTCGGACTTAGCCTTGCGGTAATGCTCAACGGAATGGGTCATGACGTTACGGTGTGGTCAAAATTTTCCGCCGAGCTTGCCGATATAAGACGGGACGGAGAAAACAAGGCTAAGCTGCCCGGCGTGAAGATCAGCAGCCGGATAGAGCTTACCGACGATATTTCCTGCGTTTCCGGCAAGGATCTTGTTATACTGGGGATA
>JAMPAO010000077.1 GCA_023667165.1 Ruminococcus sp.
GTAAAGGGGAGCGTTACAAATGGCTGTACAGCAGCATACCGCCGGTTGACCGTCATTCGACGAACGGCTTAGGGAGCGCCCTCCAGACCTGTCCATACCGCGTTGTCCTCTAAAACCGTTCCGTCCGAAAAAGCACCCTTAACAACGACCTTACTTTCCCTGCCCTCGTTGATTTTCACGTTTTCCCAAATAAAAACCGTTGAAAAACCGCAGTCAAGATCGGTTCGTTTTACCGTCCCCCGTGAAATCCCGTCAATAAACAATTCAACGCTTTCGGCGTTTGAATATGCCTTTATTCGGGGAATGCTGCTTGCGCGCCGTGTAAATCCTTTTTCCGTAAGATGCAGCATCGGTTCGTTATTCCACACCGATCTGTAGAAATAAAACGCGTCTTTCGGAACGCGCTCACGGGTAACGAGTCCTTTATCGTTTTGTCCCTTGGTGTCCCCCTCCATACGTCCGTCGGAGGCAAAATCAAACATACACCAGATATATTTTCCCCAAATATATTTCCGCTTTGCAAGCTGCGCCCATATTTTCTCGTGCATTTCGGACTGATAATTCTGATAATGCCGTTCGCCCCATGGGTCAATATCCGTCTGCCAGTCGATATTGTCCTTAAATTGAGAGATCGCCCCTCCGCCGCCGTATTCGGAAACGCAGATCGGACGGCTTTCCTTTTCCCTGTGATAACCGTCAAGCCATTCGCCGAATTTTTCCGCAGGACCTGCGTCCTTGTACCAGCCGAAATATCTGTTATAACCTACAGCGTCGGCGGGAAGCTCAAGGAAACGTCCCCAAAACTGGGCGTCCGCAAAAGCGGTAAGGCGGGTGCCGTCCTCTTCTTTTGCAAGAACGTTAAGCTCCGAAAATATGCGGAAAATTTCCTCAGTCATCTGATAAAGCTCGTTTGAAATCCCCCAGACTATTATGGACGGATGGTTGTAATTCTGACGGATAAGCTCCGTAAGCTGCTGTCGGGCATTTTCGGCAAACCCCTCCGAAACAGCAAGCGCGTCCGTTTCGTCCGCAGACATTTTATTGACTATCCCTATCTCCGTCCACACCGTGATCCCCAGCCTGTCGCACAAATCGTATTCGCGGCGGCTGTGCTGATAATGAGCCATTCTCACCGAGGTGCAGCCCATTTCTCTCATCATTTCAAAGTCCCGCTCCCGCTGCTCGTCCGTCATTGCCCAGCCGTTTTCAAAGCTGTCCTGATGATAATTCACTCCCCGCAGGTCAAGATATTTTCCGTTGAGGAAAAATCCCCGCTCGGGATCGATATAATACGTTCGTATGCCGAAATCCTGTTTATAACCGTCAAAGCTCTTACCGTCTGTTCCAACTGTGACCGCCGCAGTATAAAGATACGGATTTTCGGCGCCGTTCCACAAAATCGGGTTTTGGATATTCAAAGAAAATTCCGTTTGCGCTTTTTCCCCCGCCGCAAGATTTATTTCACTGCTGCGGAAAGCAATAACATTTCCGTCATTATCAAGAATTTTCACCGTAATATCCGCTGTCACGCTTTCTCCGCCGTCATTGGCAATCCCGACCGCCGCGCCGATGTCCGCGCAGGTTTCCGAGATGTTTTCGGGCGTAATGTAAACGCCGGATGAACCGAAGTCCGTAAGGTCAATATGTGCTTTCGGGACGGCAATAATTTTTACGCCGCGGTATATTCCGCCCATTTTGGTAAAATCTCCTTGATCCGTTATGGGAGCAATATAGTCTGTGGGCGCGTTGTTTACCTTGACGGCAAAAACATTTTTAACGTCATATTCCATAAGGTCGGTTATATTGAACCTGAAAGCCGAGTAACCGCCCTCGTGTCTGCCTGCAAAGCTGCCGTTCACATAAAGCTCCGCAACGGTATTTGCTCCCTCAAATTCAATAAAAACCGATTTCCCGCCATAACGGCAAAGAGGGAAATAAGCGGTTTTCCTGTAGCCTCCCGCGCCTCTGTAATAATGCTCG
Organism: Ruminococcus sp.; assembly: GCA_023667165.1. Taxonomy (GTDB): domain Bacteria; phylum Bacillota; class Clostridia; order Oscillospirales; family Ruminococcaceae; genus Huintestinicola. The sequence goes on from JAMPAO010000077.1 coordinate 1,981, forward strand.
CCGCCCTCTTCTATGCCCGTTCTGCCGTTTACGCCGTCAATATCGTTCCAGGTGTGGGGCAGCGAAATTTCCGCCCAAGCGCTGTCGTCATAGTCCGCTGCCTGAAAATCCGTTTCCGAAAGTCCGTCCTTTTTTGTCAGTTTCATAAACTTCCATCCGGAATTGAAATTTTCCGTGATCCTGCCGGTAATGCTGTTGTGCTTAAGATCATTCATGAGCAATCTCTCCCATCCTTATAAAATATTCCTGCGATGATCATATTTTATCATAATCGGCGCAAAAAGACAATACCCCCGAAAATCAGCGTAAATATTGACAACCGTCCGCCGCTGTGGTATAATGTAACCATAATTACCCGAAAGGATGTTTGCAATGCAGGATACAAGTACCTATGAATCTCCCTTTTGCACAAGATACGCAAGCAAGGAAATGCAGTATATTTTCTCGGCGGATAAAAAATTCACCACCTGGAGGCGGCTGTGGGTCGCACTTGCAAGAGCCGAAATGAAGCTCGGTCTGCCGGTAACGGCGGAACAGGTGTCGGAGCTTGAAAAAAATATCGGCAATATCGACTATGAATGCGCTGCGGAACGCGAAAAGCTCGTGCGCCACGACGTTATGGCTCATGTCTACACCTACGGCAAATGCTGCCCGGGCGCGGCGGGAATAATTCACCTGGGAGCGACATCATGCTACGTCGGCGACAATACCGATATCATAGTTATGCGGGACGCTATGAGAATAATCTTAAAAAAACTTGTGACCGTTATATCCCAGTTGTCGGAGTTTGCGGATAAATATAAGGATATGCCCGCGCTGGCATACACTCATCTTCAGCCCGCCCAGCTCACCACCGTGGGAAAAAGAGCCTCGCTGTGGATAAACGAGCTGCTTATGGACTTAGACGAGCTTGAATACAGGATATCCGGACTGAAGCTGCTGGGTTCAAAGGGAACGACGGGCACTCAGGCGTCGTTCAAGGAGCTTTTTATGGGCGACAGCGAAAAGGTAAAGCAGCTTGAAAGCATGATAGCCGAAGAAATGGGTTTTTCCTCCGTAGTCCCCGTTTCGGGACAGACCTATTCGAGAAAAACCGATACCCAGGTGCTCAACACTCTGTCGAACATTGCCCAGTCCGCAATGAAGTTTGCAAACGATATGCGCATACTGCAAAACTTCAAGGAAATGGAAGAACCCTTCGAAAAAAATCAGATCGGCTCGTCGGCAATGCCGTACAAGCGCAATCCCATGCGCTGCGAGAGAATAACCGCTCTTGCAAGATATCTTATGATAGACGTACTCAACCCCGCTTTTACCGCAGGAACACAGTGGTTTGAAAGAACTCTCGACGATTCCGCCAATAAAAGGATATCCGTTGCGGAGGGATTCCTTGCCTGCGACGCCGTGCTGAACATCATGATAAACGTCACCTCGAATATCGTGGTATATCCCAAGATAATACGCCGCAGGATAATGGCGGAGCTGCCCTTTATGGCGTCTGAAAACATTATGATGGACGCTGTGAAAAAGGGCGGGAACCGTCAGGAGCTGCACGAAAAGATACGCACATATGCAATGGAAGCAGGCAAACGGGTAAAGGAAGCGGGACTTGACAACAATCTTATCGAGCTTATCCTTGCAGATCCCGCATTCGGGTTAAAGCGCGAAGAAATAGAATCTTCTCTGGTACCCGAAAATTACACGGGCAGAAGCTCCGAGCAGGTAACGGAATTCCTTGACGAATGCGTAAGACCCGTTCTTGAAAAATATTCCGGCATGACCCATGAGCAGGCTGAAATAAACGTATGATTTAGAGGTAAGAAGTAAGAAGTAAGAAATAAGAAGTAAGGGGTAAGAAAAGAGGAGGCAGGTTTTTCCTGCCTCCCTTTTTTGATGCCGGTCATTCGTAGCGGAGTGCTTCTATGGGGTCGAGCTTTGCGGCTTTGTTTGCGGGGTAGTATCCGAAAAATATGCCTATAGCCATGGAGAAACCCACCGCAAGTATTACCGAGCTGAGCGGCGGCGGCGCGCTTGTGCCTATGATTATTCCGGCTATGTTTCCAAGCACTATTCCGAGCAGAATGCCTATTATTCCTCCGATAATGCAGATGATTATGGACTCTGTTATGAACTGGGTCCTTATTGCGGAATTGGGCGCGCCCATTGCCTTTCTTACGCCTATTTCCCTTGTTCTCTCCGTTACCGATACAAGCATTATGTTCATAACGCCGATACCGCCTACCAGCAGGGATATTCCCGCTATTACGGAGATGGCGAGCTGAAGCGTTCCCATTACCTGGTCTATCATTCCCATCTGTGATTCTGCTGTCATGAAGTATATCATTACCGCGTCGTTATTGCGGTAATATACGCTGTTGAGGTAGTCCCTTGCCTTTTCGCAGAATGCGTTTGCGTCCACTCCCGTTTTCACGTTTGCGTTAAAGGAATAGAATGTGTCCTCGTTTACGCCCAGCATACGGTTATAGGTGGTGTAGGGCATATACAGCTCGCTGTTCCAGTCCTCCCCCATCATGTCGACCATTGCAGCCATCATTCCCGTAAGCTGATACTGATAAACTCCCACTATGGTAAGATCCATTATCTCTCCCGTTCGAAGCGTGGGCGATATGGTCTTGCCTATAGCGCCCCGTACAGAGCCGAAAATCTTCTGCGCCTGCTTGTCGGAAATTACGCATGTGCTTCTTATCTGGTCGCAGTCGCTGTCGCTGATGTACCGACCCGCCACCATTTTCGTCATGCTCTGGCGTATGTAGCCGGAGCTTACTCCGTAGACGCTCACATCGTACTCCTTGCGGCGGATATGCATGGTGCCGCTTGAGGAGCCTGCGTTCATTATCACGACGTCCAGCTCGTCGGGATATTTTTCCCTTACGTCGTCGATCATTTCCTTTGTAATAAAGTCGTCCACATAAATGTAATCTCTGGGCGAATCCTCTTTCATTCTCAGACTGAATCCCACCAGATTTGAACCGCCCTGGGAGTTGAATATGTCCATAACGTTTGCTTCCATGATATTTCCCATGGTGCTTATGGCAATGACCGAGCCTATTCCTATGATAATACCCAGCATTGTGAGAAAGGCGCGCATTTTATTTGCCTTCAGTCCCGCAAGGGCGAGAGCGATATTTTCAAAAAAAGCCATTACCCTTTCGCCTCCTTGCCGGCAGCCTTTTCTTCTTTTCGGGGTTTATCCGCCTTGCTGCCCGTGTCGTTTATGATGTTGCCGTCGGAGATGGTGATTATCCTGTCCGTTTCCGCGGCAAGCTCGTTGTTGTGAGTAATGAGCACGATAGTTTTGCCCTGCTCCTTGTGGAGCTTGTGGAAAAGATCCATGACCATACGTCCCGTTTTGCTGTCCAGCGCGCCCGTAGGCTCGTCTGCAAGGATTATGGCAGGATCGTTCGCCATGGCTCTTGCAATGGCTATCCTCTGCTTCTGACCGCCGGAAAGCTCATTCGGCATATGCTTTGCCCTGTCGCTCATTTCGACTATCTCCAGCAGCTCCTCCGCCCGCTTTTTTCTGTCCTTTGAGGGAATGCCGCCGTAAAGCATGGGCAGCTCCACATTTTTCAGCGCCGACGTTCTCGCAATAAGGTTAAAGGTCTGAAAAACGAAGCCTATCTGCTTGTTTCTTATTTGGGAAAGCGCTTTGTCGCTGGCGCTGGAAACGTCCGTCCCTCCGAGGAAATACTGCCCCGAGGTGGGTCTGTCCAGCGCGCCGATAATGTTCATAAGGGTGGATTTTCCCGAACCCGACTGCCCCACTATGGAAACAAACTCTCCCGCGGGAACGTTAAAGGTCATTCCGTGGAGTATCTCCAGCTCGTTGGGCGTGCCGAGATAAAAGCTCTTTACAATATCCCTTGCGCAAATCACATACTTTGCAGCCTCGGGAGGAGCTGTCTGTGAATACTGCGCCGGCTGTGCGTTACTGTTCTTCTTCATGTCCTTAAGCTCACTTTCCCGCGTCGGCTTCCTGAGCCTGCTGCACATAATCCGCCATATCGCCCGCCAGGTTTCCCATGGATGTGGATATCATTATAAGACCGCCGTCGGTAAGGTCGCCCGCGTTGGCGATGATGTCCATGCCCTCCGTAAGCTCGGGAGAGATGATCTCAAGCTCCGCGTCGCTTTCAAAGCCTATCTCAACGGGTATCTTCTTTGCTGTGGCTGTGGCCGTATCTATCATATTCGGCGTAAACACATAGCTGCTGCCGTCGGCGTCCTCCACAATGGAATCATAGCCTACGGCAAATACATTTTCCGCGCTTCCCGTGATGACAGTGCATTTGGAGGTCATTCCGATAAGCACGCCCGTATCCTTGGTGTCCCTGATAGATACCTCCACGTCAAAGGAAGCAGTGCCGTCGCTCTTTCCGTCAACGCCCTTTGTACCCGTGGGAGCTATCTTGCTGATAACGCCCTTGAATTCCTTGTCGTTAAGGGACGGTATGGTCACGGTCACATCGGTGTCGCGGGTAAGGCTTGTAACGCTGTACTCCTTGACGGTGGCTTTCATTTTAAGATCGTCCGTATCCTCTATGATAAACAGCACGCCCGTGGGCATTGCGCCCTCTATGGCGTTGACCGCCGTTACGGTGCCGTCGCAGGGGGCGGTGATAACGCAGTCGTCCAGCTTGCCCTTGAGTATCTCCAGAGCGATGAGCTGAGCGTCGTTTTCGGAAAGGACCTTTTCGCGGTCGGCGGCGGCTTTAAGGCTTGCAAGGCTGGAATCTGCGTTTTTGAGCGCAAGCTCGTATGTGTCCTTTGCGTCGTCTACATTCTTCTGTGCGTCGTTTACCGCAGTGCTGTAATTTTTAAGGGATGTGTCCGTACCGTCCTGCACGGATGTAAGAGCGTTGAGAGCGTTTTCGTAGGAGGTCTTTGCCCGTTCGTACACTCTTTCCGCGTTTTTGAGCCTTGTTTCGTTGGCGGAATCTATATCCGCCTTTGCCTTTGTGTACGCCTCCAAGGATTTTTCATAGGTCTTTTCGGTGTTTTCCACATCATACTTGACCTCCAGCTCCGCCAGCTTCTGCTGTGCCGCAGTCATTCTCTGCTGAGCGGCGGTAACGTTCGCCTGGGATATTCCCACGGGATCGTTCTGCATCATTTCGGAAAGATATGTATACTCGGAAAGAGCGGCGGCATATTCGTCCCTCGCGTCTGAAAGCTCCTTGTTCTTTATGGTGCTGTGGCGGCTGTCGTACTCCTTTTTGGCGTCGTCGTAGGCGTCCTTCAGATCCTTGATATCGCTGTAATCCTCCGTGTCGCTGTCCTCCTTGGCGTCAAGGTAATCGTCATATGCGCAGTCCATTTCATATTTTGCCGAATCAACGCTCTTCTGCGCGCTGATAAGCTGAGTGTCCTTGTCCGTTCCCGATTTTTCAAGATACTCGTCGTAATTGTCCTTTGCCTTGCGCAGAGCTTCTTCGGCATTGTCAAGAGCCAGTTTGGTGTTTCTTATTTCGGGGTATGTGCCGTTTCTTATCTGAGCAAGCGCCTCGTTATAACGCTTTTCGGCGTCGCTGAGAGAGTATTCCGTGTTTACGTGGCTGTTGTCCAAGGCAGCCTGCTGCTGTACGATCTGATCCTGGAGATCGTCGGAATTAAGGGTGGCAAGGATATCTCCCGCCTTTACCTTGTCCCCTACCTCCACGTTTACCGTGTCGATGTTGTACTGAAGATCCGCGCTTACCTTTTCAAAGGTGCGGCTCTCCACTATTCCCGAAAATGAAACGGTGTTCTCTATGGTTTTCTTTTCCAGAGGAAAAACGTCGGCCATAGTCATTCCCGCCATCATGGAAGCGCTGCTTATCATTATGACGGCGAAAACGATCACTATCAGGACTATCAGCGCGATAATGATAAATTTGATTTTCGAGCCTTTTTTGCCCGAAGCGTTTGTTTTGCTCATAAATATTCTCCTTTTATTTGAATATTGCTTTCATCAAAGGACGCTATCATTTCCGAAACGTCCTCCTTTGTATATCCCAGGCGGTCCATCACGCCGAGAAATCTTGCTGTGAGCTTTTGGGCGAAGCCTCCCTTGATCTGTTCGGGTATCTGGGGATCGTCGCTGACGAACCGCCCCGCCGTTCTTTTTGAACAGACTATCCCCATGCGTTCAAGCTCTCCGTAAGCCTTCTGTACCGTGTTCGGATTGACCTGCGCCTGTATCGCCAGATCCCTCACCGACATCAGCTTTTCTCCCGGGGCGATCATTCCCGAGGCTATCATTATTTCCAGCCGCTCGGCGATTTGGAGATAGATAGGCATATTTGAGGAAAAATCCCAATGCATTTTCCGACCCTCTTTATATATGTATTATATGCATAATACAATAATACACTTTTCGGTATTATCTGTCAATGATAATCCTGCACAAACATATAAAGCCGTCAAGGCTTGTATTAGTACAATAATACAGTATTGGGAAGAAAAGACGCCGACGGCAAATTATATAATACTCCCGAAAAATTAAATCATGGCAAGGAAAAAATTAAAATCGGATTAAAATTTTCCCTGTGATATCATTTTATATCTCCCATACCGTTTTTTCCATTGCTTCGGCTAACATTTCCGGTGGATAAACTTACATTTTTGTAACATTTGACACATCCCCCGCAGAGTGATATAATTTAGAGGTAAGAGATCGGACGTAAGAGGTAAGAGAGATCCCGAAAGAGGTGAAAGGATTTGACCGTTATTGACGCTAAAAAGCCTGCGGCAGCCGCAAAGGAACGGATAGCCGTTCTTGACGTGCTTCGGGGCGCAGCAATGATACTTGTGGTGATATACCACATTCTTTACGATATGAAATACATATACCGCTTTGACGTTCCCCGTGCGCTGACCCCGGGTCAGCCGGAGCTTGAGTTTGTCCACACCTGTTTCCTGTGGGTGCTTTTCGGCGTATCGGGGATATGCTGCGGCTATTCGCGGGATCCCTTGAAAAGAGGCGCGTTTTTGTACATTGTCGGATTTCTCATAACCGTAACGACCGCCCTTTTCATGCCGGACGAGCTTATAGTTTTCGGAGTGCTTAGCTGCTTCGGCGCGTGTATGGTCATAACCGCATTTATAAAGCCGCTGCTCGATAAGGCGGACTTTCGGGTGATACTGATAATATCCCTGCTGCTGTGGTTCACGCTCTCCGACCTTTACCGCAGCGGATATATACACCTGGGTTTTGCGGACATTGCCGTGCAGCTCCCGAAAAGCTGCGATTTTCTTTATCCCATAGGCATAAGAGGAGAACATTTCAAAAGCTCGGATTATTTTCCGGTGATACCCTATATATTTATGTTCCTGTCGGGTCATGCCCTGTACAGACCGATATCGGAGCATAAATTTCCCCGTCGGTTTTACACCGCTTTTTCCTCGGGAGGAGGCGCTTTAGGCTTCATAGGCAGGCATTCGCTTATTATTTACGCGGTTCATCAGCCTCTGCTGATCCTGATATTTGAGATATTGACCTCAAACGGGTGACAAACGGAAAACATGGGTCAACAAGACCCGCCGTCCGATATTACGAGAACAGACTCTAATATCGGGCGGCATTTTGATCTTGACGAAATGCGGAATACTCCGAATATTAAAGCGCGCATATGCATATCCCGAGGTCTGCGTTAATATATTGTATTATGCCGTTTACAAGAGAACAACGGCGAACTCTTGTAAAATCGGATGAATATTTATTCGGAGGTAATGCAGCTTGAACGGAAACGATCTTAACAATATGACCCAAAAGTACAAGGAAGAAATGATGAGATTATATCAGCAAAGCGGAACAAGACAAAACGGCAGCCAGGCGGCGGGCGGCGCAGGCACTGACGGAATGAACCGCGGAAACACAGCCGCAGCCGGTACGCCTCAGACCGTAACAAGAAACGGCACCGTACACAGCTCACGTCAGACGTCCGCCGATACCGCTTCCGCGCGGGATATGACGGGAACGTCCGTACAGGGAACATCCGGTGCGTCTTTCTACGGAGGCGCTCAAGCTCGGCACGGTGGTCATCACGGACAGCATATGCAGGGAGGCGTTAACGTTCCCGTCAACTGCGACTGCCGCTTTCCGTCGGCGGAGAGCATTATAAATCAGATAGCCGCCACTCCCACTCCGCTCCCTCTCACACCCGAGGACTACGCCGGTTTGTCCGATACGGGCGCGGCTGAAATACAGCCGAGAAACGGCGCAGGTCTTGCAGCGAATGAAAATTCATCGGGCGGCGTTGCCGCAAGGAGCATTATGATAAACAGCGCGGACGGCGTAGGCACATATGCCGTTCCCTCTCAAAGCGAAAGCGAACAGGAGATATCTCCCGATTTTGCCCTGCCTGCGGATATCCCCGCAGATTCCTCGCAGCCTGTACCGTCCACAAGGAGCTATTCTCCCTCCGTGGCATGGATCTCTCTTACGGGGGACAATAGCTGGGGTTTTTTGCAGTTCGACGTATTCACAGGAGAACAAGGCTATCCCGTGCAAGGCGCGCTCGTTACCGTAAAGAAAAAGCTGCCCGGAGGAACGGGACTCGCAAGGATACTGTTCACTAACCGCAGCGGACTTACCTCCACCATCGCCCTGCCCGCGCCCTCCTCGTCGCTGTCCCTCGACCCGAACAACACTACCCGTCCGTTTTCGGAATATATCGTAACGGTGAGCTCGGCGGGATATTATTCCCTGACCGATATCAATCTGCCGGTCTTTGCGGGGGTAAAAACCGTCCAGCCTATCGACCTTATTCCCCTGCCAAGCTACGGCGGCACGCCTATCCAGCCTCGTTCGGATACAAGCGGCACGTCGTCTGTGGGATGATTTTAGGAGGAAATAAATGACAGGTCAACCTTACATTCCCGAAAAGATCACGGTCCATCTCGGCGCTCCGGACGACGCGAGCGCCATGAACGTGACCGTTGATTTTGCGGATTACATCAAAAACGTGGGTTCCAGCGAGCTGTATCCCACATGGCCGGAGGAGGCGCTCAGAGCCAATATTTACGCCATCGTTTCCTTTGCCCTCAATCGGGTATATACGGAATGGTACAGGTCGAGAGGATATGATTTCGACATTACCAACGACACCAATTACGACCAGTATTTCGTCAACGGACGGGATATATTCCAGCCAATAAGCGAGCTTGCCGACGAGCTGTTCAACGACTACGTGCGCCGCCAGGGGACGATCGAGCCGCTGTTCACGGCATACTGCGACGGCGTGAGGACAAACTGCGGCGGACTCAAGCAATGGGGCACCGTGGAGCTTGCCGAGCAGGGATATCTGCCTTATGAGATGCTTACATATTATTACGGGGACGATATAGAGATAGTCAAAAACGCTCCCGTTGCGCCAAACGTACCGTCGTACCCCGGCACGCCTCTCGAGATCGGGAGCGCGGGGGACAACGTTGTACGCATACAGAGCAGGCTTAACCGTATATCGAGAAATTACCCCGCCATTCCGCGTATAGAGCCTGCTGCGGGATTTTACGACACCCCCACCGAGGACGCGGTTAAAGCGTTCCAGCAGATATTCAATCTCCCCGCAACAGGCGTCGTCGACAAAGCAACGTGGTATAAGATAAACCGCATATACAACGCGGTCAAGCGCCTTGCCGAGCTGGATTCGGAGGGACTTACCATTTCCGATATTTCTCTGAATCTGCCCCGCGCCCTTGTTCCGGGCGATACCGGAGGCAGCGTAAGAGCCTTGCAGTATTTCCTGTCGGTCATCGGAGCGTATTACGACGCCGTTCCGCCCATAACGATCACCGGTACGTACGACGAGCAGACGGAGCGTGCCGTGAGAGCGTTCCAGCAGCTTTACGGTCTGCCGGTGACCGGCAGTACGGACGGCGAAACCTGGGAGAATATATACAGCGCATACAAGGGCATTGCCGACAGCGTTCCCGTTAATTCGCAGGGAGAAGAGGTCGTGCTGTTCCCCGGTACGATCTTAAGAGAGGGTATGCAGAACGAATACGTAAAAACGCTTCAGCAGTACCTTACGCAGATACACAAGGATTACCCCCAGATACCCGAGGTCAGTGACACGGGATATTTCGGACCCGTTACGAGAAACGCAGTCACGGCGTTCCAGCGGTTCTTCGGACTTACTCCCACAGGTACGGTGGGAGCGGAAACATGGAACAGGATAAGCGATGTTTACAGTCAGGTCAGGTTCGGATACACAAAGCCTGCGGGACAGTACCCCGGCTATATAATAAGATAAAGGGAGTGAACTTTTTGGCTGATAATTCCATACCCGTAAACAGATCCGCGCACAGCAAGAACGTGCGGGAGGTTCAGGAATACCTGCGTGAAAGCGGATTTACGCGGGACGACGGTATGCCTGTCATTCCCGACGGAATATACGGACAGCACACAAAGGAAGCCGTTGCCAATTTTCAGCGCAGCAGCGGTCTGCCCGTAACGGGAGAGGTGGACCGCGTCACCTGGGACCGGCTCTACGGCTATTATGAGGATCTGATGATAAACGTGAGGATCCAAGAGGGAATAAAGCCTCTGCCGGATCTTAACATCACCCTCGGCATAGGAGATATGGGTTTTTCGATAATGATATTACAGGCAATGCTCAACACCGTGGCGGGGATATATACAAATATATGCACCGTACCGTCGGAGGGCGTTTACGATGACAGCACCGCAAAGGCTGTAAAAGAGATACAAGCCGCTGCGGGGATAGAGCCTACGGGCAAAACCGATATACGCACATGGAACATCATCGTCCGCTTCTTCAACGCGGAGGTGGAAAGAGAACAGCGGCGCCAGGTCGTTTGAGGGCATGACCGGCGGTAGTTTTCCTTTACCGGAAATTACCGCCGGTTTATTTTTGCCGTTCGGGTCGGGGAGTTTTTGCACGTTACCCCTCTTTATGCTATAGTTTGATTTTTGGCAAGATGTTTTAGCTTTAAAGATGAGTTTAGCACGTAAGCCCATGCAAAGGGACACCCTTCGGAGAAAAGGGGGAGGCGCTCTGCTAAGCCCAAGGACGCTGGGTCACCCTCCCCCTTTTC
>JAMPAO010000078.1 GCA_023667165.1 Ruminococcus sp.
GCACGTTAATGTTTTACAAGACAGGAAATGCAATGCTGTTCGGATTGGGCGGAACGAATATCCAATACGGATATTTCTGCGGCCGTACGGACAAGGTGCTTTCGGCGGGACATTGGTGCGGAGAATTTACCGAAGGAGGTTAAAAATGGATAAGATCACGGAGATCGCAAAGATCGCATTGGGCAGCGTTATAACCGCAATATCCGGCTTTTTGGGCGGCATGGACGGGATAATGTACGCGCTTATTGCATTTATCAGCATTGACTATGCGACGGGAGCTGCCGCTGCCGCAAGGGAAAAGCGGCTTTCCTCGGAGATAGGATTCTGGGGAATAGTACGCAAGGTCTGCATTTTGGTTTTAGTGGGCGTATCGCATTTCATTGACGTGTATGTTATGCGCTCGGGAGACGTTTTCCGCACGGCGGTCGCTTTGTATTACATAGGCAACGAAGGTATTTCGCTGACGGAAAATATCGAGCGTCTCGGCGTAAAGCTGCCAGCCAAATTGGTTGACGTTCTTGCACAGCTCAGGGAACAAAAATAAAAGGCATTAAAAAAGTAGGGCGGCGCGTTCAGGCGCCGCCCTACTGCCGTTAACCGTGTGTTTGTGAAAATTCCTTGCAGTACATCAAGTATCATAGCGTAATTTTTACTTTGCCTCGGCAAGAGATCTTAAACAGTCCGGCGCTTTTGCGGTTTATGAGCAGATCAATGATTCGTATACCATTCCGTTAAGAGCTTTTCGGCTTCTTTTCCGTGAATGTTGAAACCCGTATCGTTTGCGATCCTGTCGTCGGGCATAAGATACGTGTTCCATTCCCACCAGAAAAAACCCGCAAAATATGGCTCATCCCACATTGCGCGCAGGGCGCTCTCATAGAAATTCGCCTGCTCGCCGTCGTCCCTCGGGTATTCCCTGTGTACGAAGTCCCAGGGCATTGCGGCGCATCCCCTGGCGTTTCGGCAGCCTATCTCCATGAAGATGATCTTCTTGCCTCCGAATTTCTCCGACAGCGCTTTCAGCTTAGGCTTTACGGGTTCCCATGCTTTCAGCATTTCCTCTGCGGAGGCTCCGCCTTCTTCGGCAACGGGATAGTAAGCGGATGTACCGATATAATCTATGGCGTCGAACCACTTGACGTTATCCTCCGAGCCGTGGTTGGCATTGTACACCAGCGGACCGTGATATATCTCCCGAACCTTGGCGATAAGCTCTCTCCAGCGGCTTTCCTGCCGCTCCGTTCCCACCAGCTCGCAGCCTATGCAGAGCATTTCACAGCCTGTATATTCGGCTATTTCGGCATGATGGCATATGTACGCGGTATAGCAGGAGAACCATTCGTTCCAGTAGCTTTTCAGTCTGCCGTGTTCGTCGTACACGGGAAATTCTCTTTCGGGGAATGATATATGCGCGCGCCATGTGCCGTCGTCGCAGTTGACCATTGGTTTGAGGCATACCTTCAGACCCGCGTCATGAAGCTGCTTTATTGACGATTCTATCTCCCTGTCGGTGGCGTTTCTTCTGTAATCGTAGCCGAAGGATGGGGAGGAAAATCTCTCCTGATTTACCGCGAAGCAAAGAGCTGCCCAGTTGCCTCCCATTGCCGCAAGAGCCTTTACCGAGTCTATGGCTTTATCTGTTCCCAGCATACCTCTGCGGCTGTCGTAGCCGTAGGAAAAACCTTTTATTTCCATTGTTTTTTACCTCTTTTAGCAAATAAGTTTTCCGTTTTTATATTTAACGGTATATGTCATGCTCCTGAGCTGTTCATAGCCGCCGTTTTTTATGATCTCCGCAGCCGAGCGGAAAGATTCCTTTACACATTTTGCTTTCAGTATAACGTTTATCCTGTCAAGGTACTTGTCGGGAACGCTTTCGCCGAATTTGCCTATGGCGTTTTCCTTTAAATATGCGTCAAGCTCCGGAGGCAGTCCTGTGATATTTCCCTGACCGTCAACGCCAAGATCAAACACATCCGCTTCTCCGCCCCATTCCTTGAGATACCTTTCCGCCGCCTGCAAATGCGCCAAGGGAAGTCCGCCCTTTTCGGATTCGCCCTTATGGCTGTTGTAATATACCTGCTGGATACGTCTTGAACCTACAAAGGAGATGTTCTCCGCAAGCTCGTCAAGGACGTTCTGATCGAAATTTCCGCTTATTTTAAGCTCGTGTCCCCATACCGTAAAGGTCAGCTCTTCATCTCCGAGATCGATACCTGTCTGCTTCAAGGCGGCTTCTATCCTGTCCTCCGTCTGACGGGCATACCGCTCATGCTCTGCGGGGATAAGCACCTTTTCGCGTTCATAGCCGTTTTCAAAGGTATACATCACCATGTTTTCCCACTCGGTAAGCTCCTCCCCCTTACGGTACTTTTCAATAGCCGCATTCCTATCCGCAGTGACCTCGGGGGAATTATACAGCCTTATGGGTATCCTGTAATCCGGATTTGTCCGCCATTCTCTTTCACGCAGGGAAGCCTCGTCCGACTTTAACGTCTGACCGCTTTTGACAGTCTTGCAGGCAGGAGCCTTTTTCGCCGCCGTTTTCTGCAGCACCGACAGCGTCAGCACGTCCCTTCTGCGGAAAACTGCGGAAACGTTTATCTTTCTGTCTGCGAAAAACTGTGCATACATTCTCCATGAATTATTTCCGGTTATCCTCATAGATCTCACCCTTTTTTATTGTCGGTCTTTTGCATCTCCGAACAGCCGCAAGGGGCAGGTCATAAACCGCAGCACATAACGGCGCAGCCTGCGTTTCAAACCCTCGGAAATACATGAGCAGGGAAGGCTTGGAAACGTATTTATTCAGCGCTCCTCAAGATCCTTTTCCGCCTTGGTTACCTGCAAATACCGCGCCTCCAGCATTTCCGGAGGTATTATCTCACCGTCCGCTGCGGCGAAGCACACGCTCGATCCCAACGGTGTGTTCATGGCGGAGGGGGCGGCGGTTATTTCTTCGCCGCCGTACAGTGCGGCTGTTTTTTCGGCGTGATCTCCCGCGCATATTATCCGTCTGTCACGGGAATATTCTCTCAGAATACCGATAAGCTCGTCAAGGGCAACGATCCTGTCCTCAGTCAGCCGCTTTACCTCTCCGCCCGCAAAGGTATCGAAAAGAGCCGCATATACAAGCTCCTGCCTTGCGTGCATTACGGCGCATACGCGGCTGTCCGTGCCTCTGAAATTATACGCCAGCGCGTTCAGAGAGGAAACTCCCGCGCATTTTTTTCCTGCCGCGAAGCATATCCCCTTTACGGCGGCAATGCCTATCCGCAGACCCGTATACGACCCCGGACCGTTTACTGCTGCGAAAACGTCGATATCCTCAACCGAGGTGCCGGCGTCCTCAAGCATTCTTTTTACCAGCGGCATAAGTATCCTTGACTGGGAATTCACGGTGACGATCGAATATTGAGCCAAGATCCCGCCGCCGCTGCAAAGGGCGCAGGAGGCGTTTTTTCCGGAAGTATCAATCCCAAGCGTCAGCAAATTTTTTCCCTCCAGGCGCGGTAAGAGTAATTTTGCGGTTATCCTCACCTGCGTATTCGAATTCTACGGTTATGACCTCTGTGCCGCTGCGGGAAAGGGCGGTTATATCGTCGGCGATATTCTCCGACCATTCCGCGGCGACGACTGCGTTTTCCGAAAGATAATCGAAAAATCCCGTTGCTTCCAAAGCCGCTCCTCCCTCTATGCGGTACATATCAAAGTGAAAAAGGGGGATATGCCCGTCCGCTCGGTATTCGTTGACTATGGCAAAGGTGGGGGAGGAAACCTCGTCCGGCAGACCCATTCCGACGGCAAGACCTCTTGTAAAGGTGGTTTTTCCCCCTCCCAGACCGCCCCTGTATGCCAGCAGCTCTCCGCCGTTAAGGAGCGATCCGATCTTTGCTCCGAGCCGGACTGTTTCTTCGGGCGATCGGGTGACGAATACCCTTGAAAAAACGCTCAAATAATGTTCATCCTTTCAAACGTCAAACGCTAATCCGCAGACATGAAGCCGTTTATGCTTTCCAGTCTTTCGAGCAGCTTGTCTGCGTCCGCTGCGGCGTCAATAAGCGTTGTGATATCGTTATATGCTTTATCGTTTTCCGTACCGGCGCCGATCGTGCGTATCCTTTTGATCTCCGGAAGAGCCATATCCCGGGATCCGTTTTCGGGCGGCGGGGCTTCGGCCTCATGCTCGGCTGCCGCAGTCATATCCTGCCCGCTGTCCGCATTATCCGCCGCGTGTTTTTCGGGACAGGCGATCCGGGCGGTATGGGCGGCGACGTTTACGCTCATTACACGGAATTTTTCACAGAAAAAGGAAATATCATCGTCCTCCAGCGAACGTATTTTATATCTTTTCTTTTCGGAATAGCCGTATTTTTCCGTGGAGATTATATCAAAGCCGAACAGAGGAGTGCGCACTCCCAGACAGCCTATTTCAAATTCGCTGACGTTTTCGAATATGATCTCCGCGCTGAATTTCACAGGCTCGTTGCTGTAGAATATCATACGGATAAACGATACCTTTACGCCCTCGCTGCCTATGCCGCTATAGTAGCTGAAATCTCCGAAAGCGTCGAAATGATACCAGTAAAAATCCTCCGAAAGCTCGGCTATCTGTTCTATCCCGTATACCTCTCCGAAATTCTTTTTCAAGGCGCAGTGTTCCTCGTGGTGGGGCATTGTTTTGCGCATTCCCACTGCCAGGCGCTCAAAACCCATTCCCTCGTACCAGGGGATAAGGCTGTCCTCGCAGAATATCTGGACGTTGAGCTCGTAGATGCCCGACTGGCAGTATTCGACGATCCGTTTGACTATTTCCGCGCCGATACCGCGTCTGCGGTAATCCTTACGCACGCATATGCCGCTCATGACTGCGGCGATAAGACCGTCCGACGCCACTCTGCCCAAGCCTACAAGAGTATCTCCGTCGTAAGCGTAGGACGAATAAAAGCTGGCGTTTGCCTTTTCGATATCCTCGTCCGTATAACCGCTGAGTCCGTACCATTCCAGTTGCTTGTACAGCTCCACGGCGTCGCCGGGTCTTTTTAGCTGCGATACATATTCGATACTCAAAACCACACCCCCGGAAAACTTATTAATTTTATTTTACCATATTTATCGAACCAGGTCAAGGCTTTTTTTTACTTTATAATCCGGTTTTTTGACGGGCGTATCGGGAGGAATCTGATATCCGAGGCAAGAATTATAAGAAGCAAGAGGCAAGAAGCGGTATCGGCGGGTTTGATATTTCGCATTATGTAAAAATATTTTTTAACTTAAACGCTCTGACTTTTTCAAATAACATCTTAGATTAGAATTTCCTGTTTTATTTCAAAAATTGATTTCCGTGGACGCCTCGGATATTTTTATTGACAAATGCGGGGAAAGAGAGTATAATTAGTAAAGTGACGTTCACTTAAAACTGCCGTCGGAGGAAAGCTGTAATATAATGAAAGACGATTTGATGTACCGTGTGGGACCGCTTCTGTATATGCCCGGACTGCGCGAGGATATCGCACGAAAGCTGGCGGGACTCAAAACGGACTTCCCCATGTCCGCCGCACTGTGCTTAGAGGATACCATAAGAGATGATATGGTCGGGGAAGCCGAAAAAAATACTGCGGCGCAGATGAGGGAGCTTTATAAAAGCACGGAGGCGGCGGACAGCCTCCCTCTTATTTTTATAAGGGTGAGATCTCCCGGGCAGATAAGGAAAATGACAGAAATGCTGGGGGAGAGCGCTGAGCTTCTCAGCGGATTTATTCTTCCCAAGATCGACGACGAAACTATATGCGAATATAAAAACGAGATATGCTCGGCGGACAAAAAGCTGCTTTTTATGCCGATCATCGAAAATCCGTCGCTGCTGGAGCTTAAAACGCGGTATGACAGGCTTTCGCGGCTGAAAAACGAACTTGACGGGATAAGGGACAGGATACTTAACATAAGGATCGGCGGCAACGATTTTTGCAGGGCTTTATCTCTGCGGTGCGCCGAAAATCAGACCATATACGAGCTGCTGCCCGTGGCTCGGATGCTTTCCGATATCGCCGTGACCTTTAACGCCGATTATGTTGTTTCCGCCCCCGTGTGGAATTACTTTGACAACGGCACGGACGGCGCGTGGAAAAAGGGACTTGAACGGGAAATGGCTGCCGACAGGGCGATGGGATTTATCGGAAAGACCGTCATTCACCCAAGTCAGCTCAAAGCCGCCGCGGAAAATATGAAAGTAACGCGGCGGGATTACAGCGACGCCATGCTCATTCTCTCCACCGAGGACAGCGCCGTTCAGGTGGTGAAGGGTACCGGCGGCAACTGTATGTACGAGCACAAGATACACAGCGGCTGGGCTGAACGTACCGCTGCCGCCGCCCGGATATACGGGATCAGGGAGGAGATGTGAAATGCGGGAAGAATACACCGTCGAACAGCTTGCAAGACCCGCTTTGAGGGAAAATAACAGCAAGAGGAAAAATCTGCTGGTGAATTTTTATCAGGCAAAGCATATCCCCGCCGTTCCCTCCCGAACGCTGAAGCTGTTCGGCAGCCTTGCCGCTCTTGCCGATACGGGGGACTGCGCCGCTGAGGAGATAATGGTCATTGCTTTTGCGGAAACCGCAACTGCCATAGGCGCGGCAACTGCGGCGTATCTGGGCGGCTGCGTTTTTATGCACACATCCAGAGAGGATATCCCCGAAAAATACCGTATCGCCGATTTCAGCGAGGAACACAGCCATGCCTCCGAGCAGTTCCTGTTTTCCCGAAGCGGCAGGGATATTTTCAAGGGGATAAAGCATATTATCCTGACGGAGGACGAGCTTACAACGGGAAAAACCATGCTCAGCCTGATAAATATTTTAAGAAAAATGACGGACGGGGACTGCCGCTTTACCGCTCTTTCCATTATCGGAGGAATGGACGCGGACAGACTGGGGATCTTTGAAAGAGAGGGGATAGCCGTTCGCTGCCTTGCGCGGCTCGACGGTTCTCTCGGACTTATGAACAGGGAGATGAGCATAACTCCGCTGCCCGATTCTCCGCCGGTCATGATATGTACGGACATCGTCAGAAGGGAGATCGGCGGAATGTCTGACCCGAGGCTCGGCGTTTTGTCCGCCGATTATCTGGAGGCCTGCGGGGATATGATATCCCGGGCAATGGAAATGCTCGCGCCGTTTATCGGGGAGGATTTTTCCGCGGACGTTATCGGCACGGAGGAATGTATGTACCCTGCGGTAATGCTGGGATACCGTCTTGAAACGCTCGGGTGCGACGTGCGTTCCCATTCCGTTACCCGAAGTCCCATAGTTCCCGCCGAGGGGGAGGATTACCCCATTTATGAGCGGCACAGGCTGGTTAGCTTTTACGACGCGCGGCGAACGGTTTATATTTACGATCTCTACCCATGCGATATGACCGTTCTGCTGACCGATTCCGCCGATATACCTCCCGAAGCCGAAGAGCGGCTCGCGCAGGCTGTACGGTCGGAACGGCTCGTTATAATACAATGGAAAGGGCAGGGGTGACAGCGAGAGCATGAAAACGGTTCAGACCACCTACAGGGCGGAGGACGTAACTCTTCTGCTGAAGGACATATCGGGAATGATAGATCCGCTGCCGGCGGAGGAAAGGGAAAAATTTATCCGTTCGGGAACTCATTACTGCGAAATGCTGCCCCTTGAATACCGTCCGTCGGAGGATTATCTGAAACAGTACAGGTATGCTCTGGACAATTTTTCGGGGCATACGGCAAAAGCCGTATCCGTTCTTGCGGAGATGATATACCGCGTCAAAAAGCAGCCGGTGCTTGTTTCTCTCGCAAGGGCGGGTCTGCCTGCGGGAATACTTATAAAGCGGTATCTTGAAAGGAAGTACGGCATTTCCGTTCCCCATTTCGGCATCTCCGTAATAAGGGGACGGGGGATAGACAAAAACGCCATGAAATATATTCTGGGGAGCTTTGCCCCCGAAAGGATACAGTTCGTCGACGGCTGGACGGGAAAGGGCGCTATACAAAGACAGCTTGCCGAGGCTCTTTCTCCCGAAGAATACGAGGGCGTTGACAAAAGGCTCGCGGTATTGGCGGATCCCGCAAACGTCACTGCTCTTTGCGGAACTCACGATGATTTCCTTATTGCCAGCTCCTGCCTAAATTCCACCGTATCGGGACTTGTGAGCAGAACGGTGCTGCGGGACGATCTCATCGGTGAAAACGATTTCCACGGAGCGGTGTATTACGGCGGTTTGCTGGAGGAGGACAGATCCTACGAGTTTATAGACAGGGTCGAGCGTGAAATGACATACGGATCGGCTGAAGTCCCATTAGAGGGCATAGGTGACGTTTCCGGCTATGAGGAGGCGGAGGATATAGGGCGCTCTCTCGGCATTGACGACATAAATCTCATAAAGCCGGGGATAGGAGAAACCACAAGGGTGCTTCTGCGGAGAATGCCTTACAGGATACTTATCGCAAGGGACTGTCCGGAGATCTATATAAGCCATATACTGGCTCTGGCAAGGGAGAAAAACGTTCCTGCGGAGGAATATCCTTTAAAAAATTACCGAAGCTGCGGAATTATAAAAAATACGCCCTCCGACGCGTGACGGGGTGATGAGTATGTTATTTTTATCCGATCTGGACAACACTCTTATATTTTCTTACAAAAAGCTTTCTTCCCGAAATATCTGTGTTGAAAAAAAGGACGGCAGGGAGCTTTCCTATATGACCCGCCGGGGAGCGGAGCTGTTTGAAAAACTTGCCGGAAGGATCACTTTCGTGCCCGTTACAACCCGGTCGCTGGAGCAGTACGGCAGAATAGTCTTTCCGGGGGGATTTGTGCCGGAATACGCCGTTGCGGACAACGGAGCAAACCTGCTGATAAACGGCAGACCGGATAGGGAGTGGTTTGATTCCTTTAAGGACGTTATAGAGGAAAGCATGGATGAGCTGCGGGCGGCGGAAGAATATCTGAAAAAATGCCCCGAAACATATTTTGACATACGGCTTGTGGACAGCGTTTTTTTATTTACAAAGGTACGCGATCCGCAGAGAGTGAGCAGGGATCTTACACAGCGGATATTGCCCAAGAAAACGTCGGTGTTCGTCAACGGTGACAAGCTGTACGTTGTTCCCGAGGGCATAAGCAAGGAGAACGCCCTGAAAAAGCTGCGGCTCATGCTGCGCCCCGATATTACGGCGGCGGCGGGCGACAGTCTTTTCGACGCGGGTATGCTTGCCGCAGCCGATATTGCGGTGATAAAAAACGGAGAGCTTTCGGGCATGAGGATAAACAGCCGCAGTATAGAGGAAACCGAGGGGGACGATCCCGATTTTGTACTTGACACGGCGGAAAGAATGGCTTATAATATAGATGATCTGCTTGATATGCAGCGGAAAGGAAGATCCTGATGAAAGTTCTTGTGATAAACGGACCCAATCTCAACCTTTTGGGTGAAAGAGAACCGGGGACATACGGCACGGACAGCTACGAAAGTATCTGCGCGGAAATAAAAAGCAAGGCGGAGGAGCTTGGATTTGACGGGTGCGAATGCTTTCAGTCAAATCACGAGGGGGATATTGTGGACAGGATACACGCAGCAAGAAAGGAATACGGCGGAATAGTTCTGAACGCGGGAGCGTACACTCACTACAGCTATGCAATAAGGGACGCCATAGCCGCGGTAAGGATACCCGTTATAGAGGTGCATATGTCCAATATCCACAGCAGGGAGGAGTTCAGACATCACTCGGTGATCTCGGAGGTGTGCGCGGGTCAGATAGTGGGTTTCGGCAAGGAAAGCTATATGCTGGCTCTTCACGCAGTAAAAAATATGACCGCAAAGCTTTGAAAGGAAAGAGGAGATAACGAATGACGCGTATCGAAAGACTGCAAAGCAGGCTGCCCGCAGGCTGCTGCGCTCTTATTACATCTGATATAAACAGGCGCTACTTTACGGGAATGAAGTCCTCGGCGGGAGCGGCGCTGATATTTCCCGAAAGAGCTTATCTGCTCATAGATTTCCGATACGTCGAAAAGGCGCGGGAAACCGCTGTCGGCTGCGAAGTAGTGCAGTGTTCCCGTTTGTACGACGATATCCTCCGCCTTGCAAAGGACGGGGGAGCGGAACGGATATGGATAGAGAGCGGCTGCGTTACGTTATCCCAGTACGGCAGCATGAAAAAGGCGCTGGACGGATCTTTGACGGTATGCCCCGACTCGCCTTTGAGCAGTATAGTCACCGAAATGCGGCAGATAAAATCGGAGGAGGAGATAGAGCTTATCGCCAAGGCGCAGCGGATCGCCGAAAAGGCTCTTGAGGACGCCTTTGACTACATCGGGGAGGGGGTTACGGAAAGGGAGATCGCCCTGTTCCTCAACGACAGAATGCTGCGGTCGGGAGCGGAGGAGCTGTCCTTTGAAACTATCGTCCTAAGCGGAAAAAATACATCCATGCCTCACGGCGTTCCCTCGGACAAACCCGTGCGAAAGGGCGAGCTTATTTTGATGGACTTCGGCGCGGTCTGCGGCGGATATCACAGCGACATGACAAGGACCGTTGCGCTGGGAGAGCCGGAACCCGAAGCGGTAAGGGTCTGCAATATCGTTCTTCAAGCGCAGGAAAAGGCTCTTGCGGCGGCAAAGGCGGGCATTACGGGCAGAGAGCTGGACAAGATCGCAAGAGATCATATAGCGGCTAACGGCTTCGGGGATAATTTCGGCCACGGTCTGGGTCACAGCGCGGGAATGGAGATACACGAAACTCCCTGCGCCAATACAAGGGACGAAACCGTCCTTAAGGAAAATATGATAATGACCGTGGAACCCGGTATATATATCCCCGGGAAATTCGGCGTAAGGATCGAGGATATTACGGTAATAAAGGCGGATAACTGTGTAAATTTAACAAATGCGCCGAAAAATCTGATAAAATTATAAAAAAGGTATTGCATTCGTTTGAGAAATGTGATATGATATATTTGTATACCGATTATTTTTAATGGGATTACTTTCCGTGCAGGTCCGTTTCGGTACGGGCAGGATCGGTCAGTATGATAATATGGAGGTTTAAATATGATTACAGCAGGTGATTTCAGAAACGGAATGACTTTTGAGGAGGACGGAAACGTTCTTCAGATAGTAGAGTTCCAGCACGTAAAGCCGGGCAAGGGAGCGGCTTTTGTAAGAACAAAGATCAAGAACGTTATTACAGGCTCGGTGGTTGAAAAGAGCTATAACCCTTCCGCCAAGTTCCCTACGGCGTTCGTTGAGAGAAAGGATATGGAATATTCCTACAGCGACGGCGATCTGTACTATTTTATGGATCCCGAAACATATGAGCAGACCCCTATCAGCTCCTCCGAACTGGGCGACAGCTTTAAGTTTGTCAAGGAGCAGATGATCTGCAAGGTATGCTCGTATAAAGGCAAGGTTTTCGCCGTGGAGCCTCCCAACTTTGTGGAGCTTCAGGTAACTCAGACCGATCCCGGATTTAAGGGCGATACCGCCACAAACGCAACAAAACCCGCCACCCTTGAAACGGGCGCGGAGATAAAGGTTCCCCTGTTCATCAACGAGGGCGATATGATAAGGATCGACACGCGTACGGGCGAGTACATGGAAAGAGCGTAAGCTCCGTATATTTCGTGAACGCTGATAATACTTCGGTTTCACAATGCTGACGGGCGCTTTCCCGATTTGGGGTGCGCCGGCGCTGTACGGGCATTTCGGAACGAAACTATGAAACGGCAGGAGGCAGCTTGCCGCCTGCGGATCGATGAGAGGAGCAGCTTTTATGGAATTCAAGACACTTTCGGAAAAGGTCGCTTATTTGAAGGGACTTATGGAAGGACTTGACAAGGACGACAAGGTCATAGCTCTTATGAGCGATATAATGTTCGATATGGCTAAGGAGATCGAAAGGCTCAAGAACAATATGGAGGAGATATCCGAGGTCGTGGACGTTATCGACGAGGATCTGGGAGAGATCGAAAAGGATTTCTATGAGATCGACGAGGACGACAGCGACTGCGGCTGTCACCATCTTGACGAATGCGAATATGATGATGACGAGGATAGTGATTATGACGGGGAGGATTATGACGACCTTTTTGACGAAGAAGAGTACGAGGTCGTATGTCCCAACTGCTCGAATACCATCGTTCTCAATGAGGCAATGATCGAGGAAGGCTCTATTTCCTGTCCGAACTGCAATATGCTCCTTGAGTTCGACTTTGACGATACCGACGAGGAGGATACGTCTTCCGACAGCTCGGAGGAGTGACGTAGATTTCCGACCAAAATAATATTATCTAAAGCTATGCAGCGGGATTTTCCCGCCGCAGTTTCGGGGCGGGGTGCAATTCCCCACCGGCGGTAAAGTCCGCGAGCCGCTTGCCTTTGCACATAAGGGCGGCGGCATGATTCGGTGAAATTCCGAAACCGACGGTATAGTCCGGATGGAAGAAACACAGCAAGCTATTTTACTGCGTTTGTAAAAAAATGCCCGTGAAACGTTTTTTCACGGGCATTTTTACGTACTGTACAACGGAAAAAAGTAAAAAAAGCATATCAGCGGTCGGACGCAGGCAAGGCGAGGCAAAAGTTTCGCCCGCCTTTTCAAAGGCGGCAGGGGTCA
>JAMPAO010000079.1 GCA_023667165.1 Ruminococcus sp.
CTTTCTGTTTTGGAAGACTTTGTTCATAATTTGTTTACTCGTGAAATTACCGTGTCCCCATACGCAATTTTCCTTGACAACGGCCGCCGTATGTGTTAAAATTTAAATCGAACGGGAATCGGAAAGCATCTGCGGGAGGCGGCGAAAATGAACGGAAAGCTTTACGGAGTCGGCGTAGGTCCGGGGGATCCGGAGCTTATGACGGCAAAAGCAGTAAAAATAATAGAAAAATGCAGGATCATAGCCGTTCCCGCAGTGCGCGGAGGAGTTTCCCTTGCATTGTCCGCAGCGGAGCGGTCGGTAAATATGGCGGATAAGGAAATAGTCACTCTTAACTTTTCGATGTCGCGCAGCTCCGATAAGGATAAATTCGCAGCGGCGGCGGAAAAGCTGGAAGAATATCTGTCGGAAGGAACGGACGCCGCAATGCTGTGTCTGGGAGATGTATCGGTATATTCCACCTTTTCGTATATATCCGATATACTCGCGGAAAAAGGCTTCGAGATAGAATTCTGCCCGGGCGTCACATCGTTTAGCGCCGTTTCCGCGAAATTCGGAAAAGCTCTCGTACAGGGGGACGAGCCGCTTACGGTCGTTCCCGCGGGATACGGAAAGCTTGACAGTTTTTTGAGCCTGGACGGAACAAAGGTCATAATGAAAGCGGGCGGACATATCCCAGAGCTGAAAAAAAAGCTGGCGGGAATGAATGTTACGGCGGCGGAAAGCTGCGGACTTGAAAATGAAAAAATATACCGGCAGCTTGCCGATATCCCCCGGGACTGCGGATATTTTACCACGCTTATCGCAAAAAATGGAGCGGAAAAAGCCGCCGCTGACGGATATGTTATCCGAGGGAAAAAGCGTCTGCGCTGCGGCTTTACCACCGGCTCATGCGCCGCCGCCGCCGCAAAAGCGGCGGCAGCCTCGCTGCTGAGCGGAGAGAGGGTGAGCAGAGTAAGGATAATCACCCCGAAGGGCATTCCTTTTGAAACGGATACGGAATTTACGGATATTGACGGGGACGAAGCCTCCTGCGGCATAAAAAAGGACGGAGGCGACGATCCGGACGTTACCGACAAGCTCGTCGTCTGCGCCCGTGTGCGGCGGATACCGCACGGTATCGAGATCGCCGGAGGAGAGGGAGTGGGGATCGTTACCCGTCCCGGACTTGACCGTCCCGTAGGCGATTTCGCCATAAACACCGTGCCGAGAGAAATGATACGCCGTGAGGTGAGCGGCGTATGCGGGGAATACGGCTACGGCGGCGGCATTGAGATCACGGTATACGTCCCCAGAGGCAGGGAGATCGCCGCAAAGACCTACAACCCGCGTCTTGGTATCGAGGGCGGCATATCCGTGATCGGCACAAGCGGGATAGTCGAGCCTATGAGTACCCGCGCGCTTATCGATACGATCCGCACCGAAATGAAACAGCGGCGTGCGGAAGGAGTTAAGGCTCTTCCCGTCGTTATGGGCGGCTACGGGGAAACCTATCTTGTGAAAAATATGCCCTATGCCGCAGAAAGGTGCGTAAGGTGCAGCAATTTCATCGGCGAGGCTGCGGATATCGCCGCGGAGCTCGGCTTTGAGAGCATTCTTCTGACGGGTCACATCGGCAAGCTGTGCAAGCTGGCTTTGGGAATTATGAACACTCATTCGTCCTTTGCCGACGGGCGTATGGAGGCTGTTGCAGCCTGCGCAGTCAGGGCGGGCTGCGGCAGCGGCACCGTTTCGGAAATATTATCCTGCATAACCGCCGACGCCGCCTTGGGGATACTGAAAAGCTGCGGTATGCTTGAAAGGACTATGGAAATACTTACCGAGCGCGCGGGATATTATCTTGACCTCAGATGCGGAGAGGAGCTTAAAAGCGGAGTCGTGATCTTCTCAAACGAATACGGTCTTCTCGGACGGACAGGCTCGGCGGAAAAAATAATTTCACAGATAAAAAGGGAAGGTAATTAACGTTGGTTCATTTTGTGGGGGCGGGCTGCGGCGCGCCGGATCTTATAACCGTAAGGGGAATGAAACTGCTGGAGAGCGCAGGATGCGTTATCTACACGGGTTCCCTCGTAAGTCCCGAAATACTGAAATACTGCTCCGAAGGCTGCGATATTTACAACAGCGCGTACATGACCCTCGACCAAGTCGTCGACGCCGTAGCGCTTGCCGACGGCTGCGGAAAAGACGTTGTGAGGCTGCATACGGGAGATCCGTGCCTTTACGGCGCGGTAAAGGAGCAGATGGACAGGCTGGACAGCCTGGGGATAGCCTATGACATATGCCCCGGAGTAAGCTCCTTTTGCGGCGCTGCGGCGGCTCTTAAAGCCGAATATACCCTCCCGGGAGTATCGCAGACCGTTATCCTCACCCGTATGGCGGGGCGCACGGCTGTGCCGGAAAAGGAAAACATCGCTTCTCTTGCGGCGCACAATGCTGCGATGGTCGTATTCCTGAGCGCGGGAATGACGGAGGAGCTTTCGAGTGAGCTTATTTCCGGAGGCTACGAACCCGATACCCCTGCGGCGATAGTTTACAAAGCCACGCACCCGGATGAAAAAATATGCCGCTGCACCGTAGGCACTCTTGCCGAAACGGCACGTGAAAACGGTATAAGTAAAACGGCTTTGATCGCGGTGGGAGATTTTCTGGGCGGCGGCTATGAGCTTTCGAAGCTGTACGACGGCTCCTTTGAAACGGGCTTCCGCAGAGCGGAGAGTGACGGAAAAGCATGAAAACAGCAGTGATAACCGTTACGGAAAAGGGCAGAGATACGGCTTTCAAGCTGAAGGAAAGGCTTTCGGAGAGCCGCAGCGTGGATATATACTGCTATGAACGGTACGCCGCCGCCGGATGCATACCCTTTTCAAATATATATCAAGCCGCCGCATACGCGTGGGAAAGGTCGTCGGGGATAATTTTCATTGCCGCCTGCGGTATTGCCGTAAGAGCCATAGCTCCTTTGATCGGAAACAAGACGGAGGATCCCTGCGTGGTGGCTGCCGACTGCTTCGGAGGATTTGCGGTATCTCTGCTTTCGGGACATCTGGGAGGAGGCAATTCGCTGTGCCGTGCGGCAGCCGAGATCCTGGGAGCGATCCCCGTTATCACCACAGCCACGGACGCCGGAGGCAGGTTCTCTCCGGATATGCTCTCAAAAACGAACGGTCTTGCGATAACCGACATGAGCTGCGCAAAGCTCATAGCCGCCGAAACTGCGGCAGGCAGAAAGGTGGGCATGGTCTGCCGTTATCCCTTTTATCCGGAAAGCTGCGGTGAGATATTCGACGGCGGCAGCCGATACGGCGTCTGCATAACCGGCGACCTTAACGACAGACCCTTTCCCAATACGCTGGTTCTGACGCCGAAAAACATTATCGCGGGTGCGGGTTGCAAAAAGGGAACGGACGCGGTAATTTTTGAAGAGCGCATACTTGCGGCTTTGTCGGAAAACGGCATTCTTCCCGAGAGGCTCTGCTGCCTTGCCACCGTCGATATAAAAAAGGACGAGCCTGCGGTAAAGGCATTCTGCTTAAAATATCATATCCCCTTAAAGACCTTTTCTCCGAAAGAGCTTATGGAGGCGGAGGGGGATTTTGAAAGCTCGGATTTCGTAATGAAAACAACGGGAGCGGACAATATCTGTCAGCGCAGCGTAAGCGTCTGCGGCGGCGTGAACATCAGCCGCAGATATAAGGGCGGAGGCGTTGCCTGCGCCGTGGGAGAGCTGCCCGTGAGAATAAATTTTTCAGCGGAGGATTGTTTGGATTGAAGCTGTATGTTGCGGGAATAGGTCCGGGTCATCCCGACGGAATGACCGCGGAAGTGAGAAAAGCCATCGAGGAATGCGGAGTTGTGGCAGGCTACACGGTCTATACCGATCTGATAAAAAAAATATTTCCCGAAAAGGAATTTTACTCGACTCCCATGCGCGGTGAAGAGGAAAGAGTTCTGTACGCCGTAAAGAGAGCGGTAAATGAAAACGTCGTTCTTGTGTGCGGCGGAGACTGCGGAGTATACGCCATGGCGGGACTTGCGTATGAAACCGCCGAGGAGTATCCGCAGGTCGAGGTAACGCCGCTGGCGGGGGTCACGGCGGCTCTCAGCGGAGCGGCTGTGCTGGGTTCTCCCCTCACTGCGGATTTTGCCGTAATAAGCCTGTCCGATATTATAACGCCGTGGGAGAAGATCGAAAAGCGGCTGGAATGCGCGGCTGCCTGCGACATATGCACGGTAATTTACAATCCCGCGTCAAAAAAGAGGACGGAGCATCTTAAAAAAGCCTGCGGCATAACACTGCGGCACAAGCCGCCGGAAACCGTCTGCGGATATGTGAGGAACATCGGCAGAGAGGGGCAGGAAAGCAGGATACTTACCCTCGGAGAACTGACCGAGGAGCGGCTGGATATGTTCACCACGGTTTTCATAGGAGAAAGCGGCACGCGGATCGTAAACGGAAAAATGGTCACGCCGAGAGGCTACGGACAAAAGGAGCGCGGCTCATGACAAAAACGCTTATTTTCGGAGGTACCACCGAGGGCAGGCTGCTGGCGGAATTCTGCGCCGAGAACGGGATATCCTGCACGGTAAGCGTCGCCACGGAATACGGAAAGGAGCTGCTCCCCCGTTCGGGATACGTTGACGTCGCGGTGGGAAAAAAGGACGGCGGAGAAATGACGGAGTATATTTTTCAAAACGGCTTTCGGCGCGTGATAGACGCCGCTCACCCCTACGCGCTGGAGGCAAGGAAAAATATCCGCCTTGCCTGTGAAAAAACGGGAGCGGAGTATATAAGGGTCGTCAGGGAAAAACCGCGCGATATACCGAACGCTCTTTATTTCGGATCGTGCGCCGAGGCTGCGGGATATCTCAAAGAAAAGCGGGGAAGAATATTCATCGCCACGGGAAGCAAGGATCTGGCGCCGTTCCTCTCCGACGGCTTTCCCGAAAGATGCGCCGTAAGAGTGATTCCCTCGGAGGATACGGTTTCCATGTGCAAAAAAGCGGGTTTTTTTCGGGTCATCGCCCTGAAAGGCCCTTTTACATACGAAAGCAACATGGAGCATTTCAAGGGGTGCGGCTACGTTCTGACAAAGGAAAGCGGCAGAGCGGGCGGCTTTGAGGAAAAGCGCAGGGCGGCTGAGGATACGGGCGCGCAGCTTATCATAATAAGGCGCGCAGAGGAAGAGGGCGTCGGCACGGACGGCGCACGGGAAATTCTGCTGAAAGGAAAAATTTCCGTATGAACAGGATAATTTACATCGTAGGCGCGGGAATGGACGGCGTCAATACTCTTACAGGCGAGGGACTTGCCGCCGTTTCCTCGGCTGACGTTATTATAGGCGCAAGGCGGGTGACGGAAATGTTTTCCCATCTCGGAAAGCCTGTTTTCCGCTGCTGCGATCCGAAAGAGATAAGGGAATATATCGAAGGCTGCCCCTATGAAAGGATAGCCGCGGTAATGTCGGGCGACTGCGGCTTTTACAGCGGCGCACGGGGACTTATAAGAGAGCTGAGGGAGCTTTCGGGATACGATGTAAAAGCCGTAGCGGGCATATCCTCCCTGTCGTATTTCTGCTCCCGCCTTATGATACCCTATGAAAATATAAAGATAACCTCCATGCACGGGAAAAGCTCAAATACAGTGCGGCTCGCCTGTTCGAATGAACGGGTATTCGCGCTGACGGGAGGGGAAAACGATCCCGCCCGTGCGTGCGGCAGGCTCACGGAATACGGCAGAGGGGATATCAAGGTGTATATCGGCTCGGATCTGGGAACGGCGGACGAAAAAATACTTCGGGGAAACGCCCGTGACTTCGTTTCTGAAAAATTCCCTCCCCTTTCGGTGATGATGACCGAAAACAGCGGATATGAAAGATCCGTTCCCATAGGCATACCCGACGGTAAATTTATCAGGGGGAGCGTTCCCATGACCAAATCCGACATAAGAGCCGCCGTGATATCGCGGCTTGAGATCTCGGCGGAAGATATTTGCTGGGATATCGGCAGCGGAACGGGATCGGTTTCCGTGGAAATGGCAATGCACTGCCCCGAGGGAACGGTCTACGCGGTGGAAAAAAACGTGGAGGCGGCAAGGCTGACCGAGGAAAATCAGCGTGCCTTCGGCTGCGACAATATCGTCCGGATAATATCCGAGGCTCCCCGAGGACTTGAGGATATCCCCGCTCCCGACTGCGTTTTTATAGGCGGCTCGGGGGGACGGCTGAAAGAGATCGTAAACGCGGCGCTGAGTAAAAATCCGTCGGCAAGGATAGTCTGTACCGCCGTTTCGCTGGAAACGCTCAGCGAATGCGGCTGCATGGGGGAATGCGAGATAACGCAGCTTTTTGCGGCAAAGGCGTTTAAGGCGGGAGCGCACACAATGCTCAGGGGAGAAGATCCCGTATTTATCATAAGGAGAGCTGTTTGAATTGAAACGGATAATGATAGCGGGAACGGGCAGCGGCTGCGGCAAGACCTCTGCGGTATGCGGCATTATGAAAGCGCTTTCGGACAGAGGACTGAAGATCGCTTCTTTCAAATGCGGTCCGGATTACATCGACCCCATGTTTCACTCAAAGGTCATCGGCGCGGACAGCTTTAATCTGGACAGCTTTTTCTGCACTCCCGATATGATAAAACGCAGCCTTGACGTTTACGGCGGCGGCAGCGATATCGCCGTTATAGAGGGGGTAATGGGATTTTACGACGGCGGGGACAGCTCCTCTCACGCCCTTTCGCTCATCACGGACTCCCCCGTTATAATAGTGATAAACAGCACGGGAATGAGTACCTCTATGGGCGCTGTGATGAAAGGCTTTCTTACGTTTTACGGGAAAAACAATATCGTCGGCTTCATTTTCAGCCGCCTGCCCGACAGTCAGATAAAGACCGCGAAAGAGCTTTGCTCGGAAATGGACGTGAAATATTTCGGGAGAATACCCAAAAACGGCGGGATCGTCTTTGAGAGCCGCCGTCTGGGACTTGTTACCCCCGACGGGATAAAAAGGGTAAACGAAAAAATATCGGCTCTGGGGAGGATATGCGAGGAGGAGCTGCTGCTTGACGAAATTATCGCCGCCGCAGAGGAAAAGCCTCTTCGTTACAATGCTCCCGCTCTTCCCAAATACCGTGCCGGAGTGCGGATCGCCGTTTCAAGGGACAGCGCTTTCTGCTTTTATTACAGCGAAAATATACGGCTGCTTGAGAGCCTGGGAGCGGAAACGGTTTATTTTTCTCCGCTCTGCGGCGAGGCGCTTCCCGAAAACATAAGCGGACTGATCCTGTGCGGAGGCTATCCCGAATTGTATATAAAGCGGCTTTCGGATAACGTTTCCATGAGGGAGAGCGTAAAACGGGCGGTGGAAAGCGGTCTGCCCTGCATTGCGGAATGCGGAGGCTTTATGTATCTGCATAAAAATTTCATCTGTGAAAACGGGGATAAGCTTCCGCTGGCGGGCGTCGTCCCGGGGGACGCCTTTATGACCGGAAAGCTGAACCGTTTCGGATATATCACCCTTACCGCCGAAAAGGACAACGTTCTCTGCGGTAAGGGAGAAACCTTAAAGGCTCATGAATATCACTACGGCGAAAGCACGGCTGCGGGATCGGATTTCACCGCCGTAAAGCGGAACGGCGGCGTTTCCTACGGCTGTATTTTCTGCACGGACAATCTCATCGCGGGATTTCCTCATTTTTATTTCTCTTCCGATCCCGAAGCCGCTCTGAGATTTGTAAAATGCTGTGAAAGGTATGACAGGAATGGAAAGGATCAAAAAAATAATCCCCTCCGACAGGAACGCCATGAAGCGTGCGGAGGACAGGTGGAACAGCGTCGCGAAGCCGCTGCACAGCCTGGGACTGCTGGAGGATAATATCATAAGAACGGCGGGGATATTCGGCAGCGAGGATTTTACGCTGGATAAACGGTGCGCCGCAGTAATGTGCGCCGATCACGGCGCGGTCGCCGAGGGCGTGACCCAGACCGGCAGCGGCGTTACCGCAATAGTGGCAAAGACCATTGCGGAGGGCACGTCCAATATAAATCTTATGGCGCGCTCGTGCAATGCGGATGTTTTCGCCGTTGATATGGGAATAAAGGAAGATATTTCCGCAGACGGAATGATATGCAGGAAGATAGCTTACGGCACGGGAAATATCGCAAGGCAAGCGGCTATGACCCGCGCACAGGCGGAGGAGTGCATACGCGCGGGAATGGATATAGCGGGAGAGCTTAAGGAAAAGGGCTATAAGATCATCGTTACGGGCGAAATGGGCATAGGCAATACAACGTCCTGCGCAGCCATAGCCTCGGCGGTGACGGGACTGCCTGCGGATCGGGTCACGGGCAAGGGTGCGGGACTTGACGAAGACGGACTTAAAAGAAAAACAGCCGCCGTAAGAAGAAGCATAGAGGTAAATTCCCCCGACCCGAACGATCCGCTGGATATACTTGCAAAGGTAGGCGGCTTTGACATAGGAGGAATGACGGGACTTTTTCTGGGAGGAGCGTATTACCGCATACCGACAGTGATAGACGGCGCGATCTCGGCTGCCGCCGCCGTTCTTGCGGTAAAGCTGTGCGCCGCCGCCGCCGATTATATGCTTTGCTCCCACGCATCGGGAGAAAGAGCGGGAAAAATGCTGCTTGACATCATCGGCTTAAAGCCGGTCATCGACGGCGGACTGTGCCTCGGCGAGGGTACGGGAGGAATTCTCCTGCTGCCCCTGCTCGACGCGGCAATGGCGGTGTATAACTCATCCCATTCGTTTGAAAATCTGTCCATTGAAAAATATAAGGAGCTTTGAATGCTGACGCTTATTACGGGAGGGAGCAAGTGCGGGAAATCGCGGCTTGCGGAGAAAATTCTGCCGTCCGCCGAGGGCGGAAAATATTATATCGCCGCCATGCAGCCGCTGGGCAGTGAGGCTTATGAAGCCATACGGCGGCACAGGGAAATGCGCAGCGGCAAGGGCTTTATCACGGTTGAAAAATACACCGATATACACGAGCTTTCCCTGCCCCGCGGCAGCAGCGCGCTGATAGAATGTATGTGTAATCTCACGGCAAACGAAATGTTTTCCGCAGGAGAAAAGGATCCGGTCGAAAAGATACTTTTCGGCGTCGGCAGCCTGTGTGAAGTATGCTCGGATCTGGTGATCGTCACAAATCAGGTGGGCGGGGACGGTATCGGTTACCCCGCCGAAACGGAGCTGTATATAAAATATCTCGGTCAGCTCAACGCGGCGGTCGCAAAAAGGGCGGACTGCGTTATCGAAGCCGTTTACGGCATACCTGTCTGTCTGAAAGGAAAGGAGCGGCTTTTATGAAACTGTTCAATTCTCTTATAAGCGCTTTTGCGATGTATTCCGCCATTCCCATGCCGCAGATCGAGTGGAAAGAGGAGAACCGCAGATACGCCCTGTGCTTTTTTCCGCTTGTTGGCGCGGTCACGGGAGCCGCTGTCATACTGTGGCGCGCGGCGGCGGACATTCTTTCGGTAAATGATTTCCTTTTCGGCGCAGTTGCCGCCGTTATCCCCGTTATGGTGACCGGGGGGATACATCTTGACGGCTTCTGCGACGTATGCGACGCAAAGGCAGCCTGTGCGGACAGGGAACGCTCCCTTGAAATAATGAGCGACCCGAACATAGGCGCATTCGGCGCAATAAAGCTGTGCTGCTATATGCTGATCCAAGCGGCTTTGTTTTCCGGTATATCCGAAATGCGGCTGCTCACCGTCGTATGCTGCGGCTTTGTTCAGTCAAGAGCGCTGAGCGGTCTGGCGGCGGTGACGTTCAAAAGCGCCAAAAGAGAAGGCACGCTGCATTCCTTTTCCGAGCCTGCTCACAAAAGGGTTACCGCAGCCGTGCTCGCAGCGGTGCTTGCAGCGGTTTTTGCCGCTATGACCGCAGCTTCTCCCGCGGCGGGAGGTCTTGGATTTCTGGGCGGGATATGCGCGTTTATATACTACAGGATCTTTTCCTACAAGAAATTCGGCGGAATAACGGGAGATCTGGCGGGATATTTTTTGCAGCTATGCGAGCTGTCGGTAATGATATTCGCCGTCGCCGCATTCGGACTGACAGACGGTAAAACGGTATAGGGAGGAGCTTTTATGATATTTATCACGGGAGAGGCTTATTCGGGCAAGACCGAGTACGCCGTATCGCTGGGCATACAAAGGGAAAATATTTTAAACGGCGGAGATATGGACATGACGGCGCAGCGGGGCGTTATCTGCGTAAAAAACTATCATCTGCTCGTAAAGAGGATCGTCGCTTCCGGCGGCGATCCCATGAGATTTACGAAAGAGCTGACGGAGCTTAACGGGGACGCCGTTATAATATCCGACGAGATCGGCAGCGGCATAATCCCTCTTGACAGACGGGACAGGCTGTGGCGGGAGGAAACGGGCAGGGTATGCTGCTTCATAGCGGCAGAAGCGGACAAGGTCATACGCATGGTCTGCGGCATACCCTGCCGGATAAAATAAGAGATCCAAATCCGGCGCCGACGTAATATTTTAGGGAGAGTACAGCTATGAAAGTGATCCTTATCCGTCACGGAAAAACGCAGGGCAATTTAACCAAAAGGTATATCGGCTCCACCGACGAGCCTTTGTGCGAAGAGGGAAAAAAAGAGCTGCTTGAATACGATTACCCGAAAGCGGATGTCGTTATCTCAAGTCCCATGAAACGCTGTCTGCAAACAAGCGGCATGATCTATCCGCTGATCTCCCCCGTGATATGCGGCGGTCTGCGGGAGTGCGGTTTCGGAAAGTTCGAGGGGAAAAATTACATGGAGCTTTCGGACGACGCGGATTATGCAAAATGGGTGGAAAGCGGCGGAAAGCTTCCGTTCCCCGGAGGGGAATCGAGAGAGGCTTTTTCCGAAAGATGCGTAAACGCTTTTCTGCAATGCGCCGAACGGTACGGCGGAAAAACCGCCGCGTTCATCGTTCACGGCGGAACGGTCATGTCGGTAATGGAGGCTCTGGCAGATCCCAAAAGAGATTATTACGATTACATGACGGAAAACGGCGGAGGTTACGTCTGCCGGTATGAAAAGGGAATAATAAAAATAACGGCAGAAATAAAAAGGAAATGAAAAAATGAAAGCGCTTCCGATAATTATAGGTTTTATTCTTGATTTTATCCTCGGAGATCCCTACAGTCTGCCCCACCCCGTGCGGCTTATGGGCAGGCTTATTTCCGAGTTGGAGGGGATACTCAGAGATAGGATATCCAACGCCGAAAGAGCGGGTACGGCGCTTGCCGTATCCGTGGCGATCATCTCAACGGTGATACCCTTGGCGCTTCTGACCCTGTGCTACAGAATAAACCTTATACTGGGTCTGACCGCCGAGGGGATACTTTGCTATTATCTTATTGCGGCAAGATGTCTTAAAAAGGAAAGCATGAAGGTTTTCCACGCCCTGTGGAAAGGTGATATCAAGGGCGCGAGAAAGGCGCTTTCCATGATAGTCGGCAGGGAATGCGCCAATCTTGAAAAGGAAGATATTATCCGCGCGGCTGTGGAAACGGTTGCGGAAAACGCGTCCGACGGCGTTGCCGCTCCCATTTTTTATATGATGATAGGCGGCGCGCCCCTGGGATATTTTTATAAGGCGGTAAACACAATGGATTCCATGATAGGCTACAAAAACGAAAAATACCGTGAATTCGGACGGTTTGCGGCAATCCTTGACGACGTGGTGAATTTTATCCCCTCGCGGCTCACCGCCCTGCTGATGATCCTTGCCGCATACGCCTTGGGATATAACGGAAAGGAAGCTGCGCGCGTCTGGAAACGCGACAGAAGAAACCATGCAAGCCCCAATTCCGCACAAACCGAATCGGTCTGCGCGGGGGCGCTGGGGATACGCCTCGGAGGCGATGCCTACTATTTCGGAAAGCTGTGCCGAAAGCCGTTTATCGGCGACGCTACGCGCCCCCCCGAAAGAGAGGATATTTACCGCGCCAATTCCCTCATGTATCTTTCCTCGGTGTTCATGCTTATTATCGCCTGCGGGTTCAGAATGACTGCGGGGGTGATCCTGTGGTGACATCGGAACACGGAGGGGATATTTACCGCCGTCAGGTCTTATACGATTTTTCCGCAAACGTAAATCCGTTGGGTATGCCGGAAAGCGCGCGGCGCGCGGCGTTAAGCTCGGAGCTTCTTTGGGAGCGTTATCCCGATCCGCTCTGCGGCGGACTGACGGAAAGGATCGCGGAGCATGAGGGAACCGATCGGGAGAATATCCTCTGCGGCTGCGGCGCGGCTGATATAATATACCGCATTGTAAACGCCGTCCGCCCGAAAAAAGCCGTAATTGCCGCTCCGACCTTTTCCGAATACGAAAGGGCGCTCAGAAGCGCGGGGTGTGAGATCGCCCGATATATGCTTGACGGGGATAATGATTTCGACCTTTCCCCCGATTTTGCCGATATAATTGACCGAAACACCGATATCGTCTTTCTGTGCACACCCAACAACCCCACCGGC
>JAMPAO010000007.1 GCA_023667165.1 Ruminococcus sp.
TTTTCGTAACCCTTGTCTTTCCAGTATTCGGCAAATTTTTTCGCCGCCGCTTTCTTTTCCTTGTCGGTCATAACAGTACCTCTTTTCCAAAATATGTTACAATAATTATAACATATTTCAACAAAATTTGCAACTGTTTTTATCAACTGCCAAAAGCAACAGCTTTGCATATGAGCTTCCGCCATTGTCCGTAACCGAATTTGAGATCCGGCCAAAAAAGAACGGCGGCATTATACGCGGCGGCGGTCACTATCGCTGCGGGCGTAAAACAAGCTCCGAAACGGTTCGTCCGTTCCGGAGCTTTTGCTCTGTATATTCAAATCCCCGAGGTTATACTCAAAGCCGGTAGTACCCCGCAAAACAGGGCGGCACGGAGATCTTCCCATTGTCAAAGC
Source organism: Ruminococcus sp. (assembly GCA_023667165.1). Lineage (GTDB taxonomy): Bacteria > Bacillota > Clostridia > Oscillospirales > Ruminococcaceae > Huintestinicola. The sequence continues at coordinate 396 of JAMPAO010000007.1, forward strand.
GGATATCTCCGCCGACGGAGTATATTTTTTCCCTCGGCGTGCAGCCGCAGTCAAAGGATGTTTCCCTGCCGGCGGGGTTTATTATCACAAGGATCTTCTCCCCCTCGGAGCTTCTGATATAAGCAAGGGGATATGCGTTCTTCTCGGCGTACACAAACTCTATCTCTCCCCTGCTTTGCAGAGGAGCATGCGACTGACGGACGGCGATAAGCCTTTTTATCTCATTGCAAAGAGAATTTTCGTCCGCAAGCTGCGCCTTTACCGTAGGACGGTCGGGACTTTCGTCCTGTCTTATATACAGCTTTTCCGCAGGAGCGGAGCTGAATCCCGCGTTGACCGTCCCGTCCCACTGCATGGGGGAACGGGAGCCTGTTCTGCCGTATCCGCCCTCCACCGAAACAAGACCCTCGACATAACGCATACCTATCTCGTCGCCGTAATAGATAAAGGGCGCGCCCGGCATCGAAAGAATAAACGCAAAAGCGGTCTTTAAGCTATCTCCGCCGATACTCCGCGCAAGCCTGTCCATATCGTGATTTCCCGACGGTATGCAGATAAGTCCCTTTTTTTCCGACTTTTCGTAATTTTCCGTGTATTTTTTGACGAATTCCGAAATATCGCCCTTGCCGCGGCTTGAAAAATACGGCTCCCCGCAGCGGAACAGATCGTTGTAGCGGGACGGACCGAAGTGCAGCAGAAAATCCATATGAAAGCCGCCCCGAAGCGACTTGTCCGGTTCTCCCCACTCGGAAACCATGGCGGCGTCGGGGAATTCTCTGTCAAGGAACTCGCGGACGTTCTGCCACAGCTTTATCGTTCCCTCGCCGTCCTCGTCCTGCTTTACGAGAGAACCTGCCATATCGACGCGGAAGCCGTCGCACCCCATGCCGAGCCAGAACCTCATTATGCTTTTGAGCTCCTCAAGAGTATCCTTTGCCGCCTCGCTGTCCGTCGGCTGCTGCCATTTTTTATCGGGATCGCACCTGTAAAAGCCGTAATTGAGCGCAGGCTGATGAGAAAAGAAATTTACGGCGCACGAGCCGTCCCTGTCCGATATACCTCTGATACAGCCCATTCCGCGAGGCTCCTCCCAAATGCTGTCGGTCCAGACGTAGCGGTCGGTATACCTGTTTTTTTCGGCTTTCATGGATTCCTTGAACCACTTATGCTCCACCGAGGTATGCCCCGGAACAAGATCGAGAAGAATATGCATGCCAAGCCTGTGGATCTCGCTGAAAAGCCGCTTCAGATCCTCGTTTGAGCCGTATCTGGGCGCCGCCGAATAATAGTCGGAAATATCGTACCCCGCGTCGCCGAAGGGAGAGCTGAAGCACGGATTGAGCCATACGGCGTTGCAGCCGAGCTCCTTTATGTAGCCGAGCTTTGAAATAATACCGTTGAAATCGCCTATGCCGTCGCCGTTGCTGTCGCAGAAGGACTGGGGATAGATCTCATAAAAAACCGCGTTATCAAGCCACGCGGGGCCTTTGCTTATACTCATGAAGAACGCTCCTTTAATTGATAATTTATTCGGACGGTTGAAAATCATTGTCCTATATGATATAATACTATGGAAAGCGCTAAAAATCAAGTAAAATAATACCGATTTATGATACTATAATATTTTCTCGGAGGAAAACATGACTGCATATGAAGAAAAAAAGAAGCACAGCTCGCAGCTTGTCCCGTTCAGCTATTACAAATGCCGTATCCCCGGTTTTTTTGCGGACGTTCCTCTTCACTGGCACGGCGAATTTGAAATAAATCATATCATATCGGGCTGCGGAGAGTTCATCTGCGGAGGAAAAAAGCTTATTGCGTCGGATGGCGATCTGATCGTCATACCGCCAAATATGCTTCACGCGATCTACCGCCGCGGAGGTTCGGAGCTGATCTACGATACCGTAGTATTCAGCGCGGAAATGCTGGGTATATCGGAAAACGACCGCAGCGCCGCCGAATGCGTCAAGCCGCTCGCAAACGGCGGAGCCGAGATAAATGTGCGCATATCAAAAGAGCATTTTTATTACGGCGCGCTTATAACCGCCGCAGAGAATATTTTTTCCTGCGCAAAAGGAAACTCTCCCCGTCTGGATATGCTTATGAAAAGCGAGCTGCTGCGTTTTTTCTGGCTGCTTGACGAGGCGGGGGACGTTTCAAGGAACACGGGCGGCGCTGCGGACAAGACCGAGCTTATACGTTCGGCGATAGAGTATATGAACGAAAACTTTACCGAAAAGATAACCGTTGCGCAGCTTGCGGATATCTCGCACATGAGCAAAAGCTATTTTATGCGTATATTCAAGGACGCGTCGGGGGTCGGAGCGATCGAGTACCTTTCTCGGATCAGGATCAAAAAAGTATGCGGGATACTTGCAGATACCGATAAAACAGCCGCCGAAGCCGCCTTTGAATGCGGCTTCGGAAATCTCTCCAACTTCAACAGGCAGTTCAGGAATACCGTCGGCTGCACACCCAAGGAATACAGAAAGCTAAGCGTCACTGACAGGCTCATAAAACGGGAAAATAATATTTTCTAGTTTTTTATGGAAAAATGCTTGATTTTTCTTGTAAAATATGTTAATCTTATTAAGAGAAGCGGTAATTTTTTTGTGTTTCTCCATATATAAGGAACTGCGCCGCAAGCAATGCAGGCTTCAAAATGCGGCTTGACCGGCGTTTCCGTAATTATGTCAACGAAAGGATGAGCGCCGTGGATCGGGAAATGATCGAATGGAAAGACGAATACTGCATAGGCGTGGAAAAGATCGACGCAGCCCATAGGCAGTTGTTTTCTATCGTGAGCCGCGTTATAAAAAACTGTACCGAGCCGGATTACGACAGAAACAGAACTACCTGCATAGAAGCCATTAAATACATGAAAAGCTATACGCTCAAGCACTTTGCGGAGGAGGAGGCTTATCAGATCTCCATAGGCTACCCGGGTTACAGAATGCATAAAAAGCTGCATGACAATATGAGGGACGTTGTGATCCCCGCCATTGAAAAGGACGTCGAATTCAACCGCTATTCCAGGGAATCCATGGAGCATTTTGTGGGAGTGCTGGGCGGCTGGCTGGCGGCTCACGTGCTTGTTGAGGATCAGGCGATAACCGGCAAAGCGGAGCCGAAATGGCAGCAAAGTCCAGATAATAACGGCGCGGATATTCTGGGCGAGGTCATGCAGACGGTCATTGCGGGACTGTTTCAGACAAATGCGTCCCTTATCAGCAAGAATTACGACGGGCATAGGTTGGGCAAGCTTTTCTGCTACAGGGACGATTTCACCGATCCGAACGGCAAGATATCCACCGTTGTCATAGCAGTCGAGGAAAGCGTGATAGAAAACGCCGCAAGAAAGGTTCTTAACAAACAGGTCCTCGAGCACAACGAAATAATGCTGCCCATGGTTTTGGAGGTAATGAAATCCTTTAATACAAGGGTCGCCGAAACGTTCATCTCGGCTTCCGTCGAAAATACCAAAAGCTCCGTGGTGCAAAGCAAGGAGTTTTACAGCGCGTTTGAAAAGGTATATCCCGATTACAGCCTGCTGTGGAGGTGCGGAAGCGGCTACCTGGCGTTCTGCATAATCGAGCATATGGCGGAGCAGACGCCCGATGCATAAATATACATAAATAAATCAAGGCGAGCCGTTTTACCGACGGCGCGCCTTGATTTTATGGATTTTATGGCGGAGCGGGTGGGATTCGAACCCACGGTACCGTAAGGTACAACTGATTTCGAGTCAGTCCCGTTATGACCACTTCGATACCGCTCCGTGAATACCTTTCCATTATATCATAACGAAAAAAAAAAAGCAAGAGTTTTTTCAAAAAAAAGCACGAAAATCAATTTTTGAAATAAAAATTGGTTAAAACAGGTAATTTAAGATGTATTTGCAAAAATAAGAGCATTAAGTTAAAAGTATTTTTATAATAATATGAAATATCAAACCTGCCGATACCGCTTCTTGCCTCTTGCTTCTTAAAATTCTTGCTTCTTAAAATCAATTCCCTAAAAATTGATTTCCTTGCAAAAAACCGGCGGCAGAAAGGACATTCCCCTCTGCCGCCGGCAGTATTACCGTAATATCAGTCGCCGCTGTTAAGCGAAACTATAACATCGGTCACAAGATTCGCCGGAAGCTGCTCGTATCTTACAAAGTCGAATTCAAAGCTGCCTCTGCCTCTCGTTATCTGCCTTAGCTGCATTGTAAAGGACTGCATCTCTCTTTCGGGGACCTCCGCCTCGATGACCGTCATACCCTTTTCCTCGGCGGGATTCATGCCCAGAACTCTTCCTCTGCGCTTGTTAAGATCGCCCATAACATCTCCCGTGTTGTCGTTGGGTATAAGCGCCTTGAGCATTCCTATAGGCTCCAGCAGGGTGGGATCGGACTGCTTCATACCCTCCTTGAAAGCAATGCCCGCGGCAGTCTTGAACGCCATTTCCGAGCTGTCCACCGGATGATACGAGCCGTCGACCAGAATAGCCTTGACTCCCGTAACGGGGCAGCCTGCAAGCACGCCTTTCTTCATGCAGTCCTGCAAACCCTTTTCAACGGCGGGGAAGAAGTTTTTGGGAACTGCGCCTCCGAATACCTTTTCCTCAAACACCAGACTGTCGGAAATGCAGGGCTCGAACTCGATCCATACGTGACCGTACTGACCGTGGCCGCCCGACTGCTTCTTGTGCTTGCCCTCCACCCTCGATTTTTTGCGTATGGTTTCCCTGTAAGCGATCTTCACGGGAGCAAGGGAAATATCTATGCCGAACTTGTTTTTCATCTTTGCCGCAGCCACTTCCAGATGCTGCTCGCCAAGACCGGACAGAACAAGCTCGCCCGTTTCGGTGTTCTGAACGAACGAAAGCGTGGGATCCTCCTCCGCAAGCCTTGCAAGACCCGCGCTGATCTTGCTTTCGTCGCCCTGGTTCTTCGCCTTGACAGCCGCGCTGTAGCACGGCTTGGGGAAAGCTATTTTCTCAAAGGAAACAGGCTCGCCGGAGCAAAGGGTGTCGTTGGTCCCCGCGTTTATCTTCACCGCAGTGCAGATATCGCCCGCATAAGCGCAGGATATCTCCGTCTGCTTCTTGCCGCACAGGGTGTACAGCTTTCCTATCTTTTCCGTTTCGCCGGTAGAGGCGTTGACATATTCGCTGTTGGCTTTCAGAACGCCGCTCATGACCTTGATAAAGGATGTCTTTCCCACAAACTGATCCGCCGCCGTTTTGAATACGAACGCCGCAGCCGGCGCAGCTTCATCGCAGGGTATTTCGGCAATATCATCGCCCCTGTAGCCTATCGCGGCGGGACAGTCCGCGGGGGACGGCATAAGCAGGCATATTTCCTTGAGCAGCATATCTATGCAGCCCATGGTAACGTCGGAGCAGCATACCACGGGGGTTATGATACCCTTGTTCATTCCGTCGTGAAGTCCCTTTACAAGCTCCTTTTGAGTGAACGGCTCGCCCTCGAAGAACTTTTCCATAAGCTCGTCGTCCGTTTCCGCCACAGCCTCGGAGAATGCGGCTACCAGACCGTCCATACGGTATTCCAGCTTCTCCGAAACCTCCGCCGTAGGCATCTCCGTTTCCGTAACGCTGCCCTTATCGTCGTAGGCGTAGCATTTCATTTCAATAAGGTTCACGTAGGAAACGACCTTCCTGTCCTTGATAACGGGTACTATAACGGGGCATACGGTAGGGCCGAAAACGGTTTTAAGATCGGTAAGCACGTTATAGAAGTTAGCGTCGGGATCGTCCGCCTTGGTGATAACGAAGAGCTTTGCCTTGCCCGCCTTGCAGGCTGCCTTGTAAGCCTTTTCCGTACCCACCTTCACGCCCGATTTGGCGGACACCGTTATCATAACGGTGTCGGAGGCTCTGACCGCGCCGAGCATATCGCCCTCGAAATCGAAAAGACCGGGAGCGTCCAGCAGATTGAGCTTCAGATTATTGTATTCTATGGAAGCGAGAGCCGCGCTCAGCGAGACTTTGCGCTTTATTTCCTCGGGATCGTAGTCGCACACCGTGCTGCCCTCGGCGGTTTTTCCGAGACGCTCCGAAGCGCCCGCTTTATAAATGAGAGCCTCCGCAAGAGTGGTCTTGCCCGAGCCGCTGTGTCCTGCAATGGCTATATTTCTTATGTCTGCCGCGTGGTATTCTTTCATGATCATACTCTCCTTTATATGCGATTTAATAAATTTCGGTATAAAACACAAAAAATGTTTTATAAATAATAATTACATTATACACTATTGCTTAAAATATTGCAATAGCTCGATATAAATTTGTACAAAAAAATTAAATGTCACGGCATAAATTTGTGAAAAATTACCAACCGTTTTTTATCATTTTCCGCGTAATACGACGGAAAACGGACATAACCGCAGATCTTTGGATATACTGTTCACATCGCCTGCCAAAACTCCCTGCGCAGTTTGTAAACATATTTGAACAATAATGTCAACAAAGGTGGTTTATCAAATTTATCAATTTTTGATGTTTTTTTGCACTTTTTTATCATTTTTTGGTGGCAAATATCGGAAATATCCATTTAATGTAATAAAATTTGCGTTTAAATTAATAAAAAAATCGTCCGAAAACCCCTAAAACAAAGGATATGCAAATCAAATGCAGACAAAATATGTACACGGTGTACGATCTCCGCACCGTTTCAAAAATCAAAAACGGCTTTTTCCGCCCGTCTTGGGAAAAATATTCTTTCCCGCTTGCAAACCGAAAAAAAATATGCTATAATATTCCCATAAGGCGGTATCCCGCCGGAAAGGACGGTGCTGTATATGGATTCAACGGCAATAGCTTCCATGGCAATGAGTATGCAGCAGGCTCAGTTTGCAAATTCGCTGGGCATTGCTATGACAAAAAAATCCATGGAAACTATGGAAACGCAGGCGCAGGGACTTATCGAAATGGCTCAGAACCTCCCCAAATTCGCGGGAGAGGTAGGCTCTGTCCTTGACGTAAAAGCTTAAAGCCGTACGGCGTCTGCTCTCTTCGGGGGACTGCGTTTGCAGCTCCCCGAATTTATTTTGCGCCGATCCGAGGCTTTCCGTCCGTCATGTTGTATATAGAACGTTTGCAAATTAGTATCAAAATGTAGAAATTTAACGGTAAACTATAAAAATTTTAAAAAATCTATTGCATTATTTATTGATATTTGATATAATTTAATAATAATGAGATAGTATAGTCCCGTGTGTTGATCTGCGGGCATTCGTAAGGAGTGTACTTATAGATGAATAATATCGTTGAGGTTATCGCGGAAAAATGTATAGGCTGCGGAGCCTGCATAAGAGCCTGTCCTTCTCCGCTGGCAAACAGCGTAAAAACCGCCGAGGACGGCAGGACCGTCACGGAGATCGACGGCAGCAAGTGCATTGCCTGCGGCGAATGCATCAAGGCGTGCAAGGCAAGGGCAAGAGATTACAACGACGACACCGAGAAATTTTTCAAGGATCTTAAGGACAGGAAGATAATCATTATCGCTCACCCTGCCATCAAGACCGCCTTTCCCGGGACATGGCAGGCGGTGCTCAAGTGGTTCAAGCAGAACGGCGCGGACGGTATCTACGACGGCGCGTTCGGCGCGGATATCTGCACATGGGCGTACGTCCGCACCTTTGAGCAGGGCAACGCCAAAAGCGTTATTTCTCCAAACTGCCCCTCGGTGGTAAGATATATGGAGATATATCACCCCGACACGATGAGAGAGCTTTCCCCCGTGCATACTCCCATCTCCTGCGAGGCGGTGTACATAAGGGACTATGTGCGCAAAAACTACGCCGTAGCCGCTCTTACTCCCTGCCCCGCGATGAAGCTGGAGTTCGCAGCCACGGGTCATGCGGAATACAATATCACATTCAAGCGGCTCAAGGAATACTTCAAGCGGAAAAAGGTCGATTTCAACAAATCGGCTACGGAGGATCAGCATTACGATTTCGACGATCAGATGCAGGGCTGCATGGGAGGCATATTCCCTCTGCCCGGAGGTCTTAGGTACAACCTTTCCATAAATATGCCCAATATCGTCGCGGTAAACACCGACGGCGCCGACGCGGTGTATAAGGAGCTGGACGCCTATGCGGAGCTGCCCGTTCACCGTCACCCCCAGGTACTCGACTCCCTTTCGTGCAGCGGAGGCTGCGGAAACGGCTGCGGAGTGCATTACGGCGATACCGATCAGACGGGCCTTGACGTAAAGATGATCTACCGCGAGGTGGAGATCGACGCGAGAAACCGCCGCAAGACCACCATGAACGGCGTCGACAAGCAGTTCAAGCTGTTCGACGACAGGATAAATCCCAAGAGCCTTATAAGAAATTACGACTATAACGGAAAAGCTCCCGAAACGCCCTCGGTAAAGGAGCTTGAGGATACGTTCATCCAAATGGGCAAGCAGGACGAATATTCCCGCAAGATCGACTGCAAGGCGTGCGGCTACGATAGCTGCCTGCAAATGGCTCGGGCAATATACGGCGGAAGAAACACCGTTTCCGGCTGCGTAAGGCACGGCGGCGGCTCGGCGGCTCCCGCGGCGGCGGTACCTGTCAGCGACGGCGGAAAAGCGGCGGAGATCGCGGAGAGCGTCAACAAATTCGCAACAGATCTGCTGGCGGATATCGAAAATATCTACGCGAGCCTGTACAGCATTGACAACGCCAGTCAGCAGTCGGCTTCAATGTCCGGCATCGTGGAGGATATCCTTTCCAAGGTGGTTGGTTTCTGCTCGTCGGCGGAGTCCATCGATTCGGATAATCTCCCGCTGCTGGTATCCACTCTCGAAAAGCTTCAGCTTGCCGTTTCCTCTTTGAAGAACAACGTTACCGAGTGCGCTTCCGGCTCGGCTACCATCAAGGAAGCAATGCAGGCGGTGACCGACGCCGCCAACGAGCTTAACGCGAAATCCACCGAAATGGTGCAGGCGGTTTCCAAGCATTGACATTCTACCCTTTCCCCGTGCATTTTTCGCCGCACGGGGGAAGTTTTTTTACGGTCGGGGACGGGCGGTTTTACGGTCTGCTCTTATCGTTTTTTGTCAATGTTCATAAAAAGTTCTCAAAAAATTCGGCAGATTTGCATTAAAAATAATTGACCGTATCCCGTTTTGTCCCTTGACAAAACCTCGGAAATCATATATAATTATTTATATATGATTGTTGAAAGAGGAAGTTTTTGTATGATGAATATTTCTTCGGATAAAGCGAACAAACGGGCTGAAAAGGTGATCGCTTTCGCGGGCGCGCACAGATGGGCGAAGCTCCCGTGCGTGGGAGCCGTATCGGTCATATATTCCGCGGAGTTTCTGCGCGTCGGGGCGGTATCCCTGGGAGAGCGGATAAGAAATTCCGCCGAAGCCGAGTTCAGACCTTTGGGCGGGCGCGTTCTTTCCGCGCTGCTGTCCGCGTCCTTCGCGTTTATGACCGTTCCCTTTTCCGCAGCGGCAGCCGACGGGGACGACGCTCCCTCGGAGCAAACGGCGGTCATTTCGGAAATGCCCGAGGATATCTCCGAAAACGGGGATATGACGGTCGGCGGCGATACGGAAGAAGCGGCTGAGGATACGGAGCAGACAAGCGGGGAACAGCCGCCTTACGACAAAACCTCTCCCGAGGCGAGAGCCGCCAGAAAAGCGCGCAGATTTCCCGCCAGAACTGCCGAGGCTATCGCCGAAAGAGTTACTCTTGCGGGACTGGCGGAGGATAATCCCTTTTACGGTATCACGCTCAATATAAAGTCCCTGAAAGCCAACGTTACGGCAAGATTCCGCAAGACCGACGACCTCAACTCCAAGGTCAAGGCGGCTTTCGACTACTACGGGATCTCCGTAAGCAACCTTTACATAGAGCCTGTGGACATAACTCTGTACACCACGGAGGAAAAGTACAGATTACAGCTTTCCGAGGGTTACAGCGCGGATATCACGCTGCCGATCCCGGAGGGAATGAACGGACATCTTGACGATATGAAGATAATCCGCCTTGAGGACAACGGCGGAATGACCATACTGGACGGCGAGATCTCTCAAAGAGGCTCGGGAAACGTGGTTTCCTTCAACACCGATCATTTCTCCGTGTTCGCTCTTGTGTGCTACAGCGACAATGTGGAGCCGGAGGACGTGGGAAGCGGAGCGGGAACGTCCGCTGCGGGAACGAATATGGATATTTCCCTTAATCCCGCCGAAAATGTTTTCGATACGGACAAGCGCAGGCAAAGAAAAGCCGCTAAGCGCAAGGTATACCGAATCAGACGGATCATCAAGGAAAACGATCTTCTTCTTTGATCTGCACGGATATTACGGAACGGATCTCAATCCGTTCCGTTTTGCGTATTTTTCATCGGTCCCGTCCGCAGCCTTACAAGCGCCGTATCCCGCTTCAAGAAGGTCATCGGACAGATCTGTTTTACGGAAAGGAAGTTTTTTATGAAATATATTATTCTGCTCTGCGACGGAATGGCGGATCACCCTCTGGAGGAGCTGGACGGCGGCACTCCCATGAGCCGCTCCGTTACTCCGAATACCGATATGCTTGCAAAAAAATCGCGGATCGGACTGGTGCGCACGGTCGCCGAGGGACTGAAGCCCGGATCGGACGTCGCCAATCTTTCCGTCCTCGGCTACGACCCCGCCGTGTGCTATACGGGACGTTCCCCGCTGGAGGCGGGATCCATCGGCATAGATATGGGGGCGGACGACGTTTCGTTCCGCTGCAACCTTGTGACCGTATCCGATGAAGCGGATTTCGAGGACAAGACTCTCATAGATTACTGCGCGGGGGATATTTCCACCGCCGAGGGAAAGGCGCTGACCGAGTATCTGGCGGAGCATTTTAACAGCAAGGAATTCGCCCTCTACAGCGGCGTAAGCTACCGTCACTGCCTTATATGGCACGGAGGCACTCTCGACCTTGCTCCCCTCACTCCTCCTCACGACATCACGGGGAGAAAGGTGCGGGAATATATCCCCTCTCACCCCAACGCGGCAAAGCTGTACGATATGATGAAAAAAAGCGTTGAGCTGTTAAGGGATCACCCTGTCAACAGGGAGAGGATCTCCAAGGGTCTGAACCCCGCCAACTGCGTATGGTTCTGGGGCGAGGGCAAACGCGCCGAGCTGGAGAATTTCACCGAGAAAACAGGACTGAAAGCCGCTATGATATCTGCGGTCGACCTGCTCAAGGGCATTGCAAAGTTCGGCGGGATGGAGATAGCCGAGGTCGAGGGCGCTACCGGCTATATCGACACCAACTTCAAGGGCAAGGCGCAGGCGGCTCTTGACGCTCTGGAAAGAGGCTGCGACCTTGTTTACGTTCATATGGAGGCTCCCGACGAGTGCGGCCACAGAGGAGAGGTCGCAAACAAGGTCAGATCGCTGGAGATCATCGACAGGGACGTGCTGGGGTATATGCTTCCCGAGCTTGAAAAAAAATATGAGGATTACAAGATAATGATACTTCCCGATCACCCCACTCCCCTTGCGCTGAGAACCCACGTTTCCGACCCCGTGCCGTTCCTTGTTTACAAAAAAAGCGAACCCGTAAAGAGCGCGGACTCGTTTAACGAGGAAACCGCAAAGGCAGCCGGACTGTTCATAGAAAAAGGTCCGTCGCTTATGGACTATTTTATAGATCTGTGATTTTTTAAGGTGAAAGCTATGAAAAGGATACTTATTTTTGCCGCCGCCGCGATTTTATTTGCCGCAGCGCCCGTTTACGCTTATGACGAGCCTGTTCCGGAGGCTGCGGAAGAGCCTATCGACCCTAATGAGGAATCCGCAGATTACGTATTCACCTTTTACGCCGAGGACGGTGAATATATCGCTGTTTATTATGATAAGGAAACAGGCGGATTTATGGGCAGCGAGATATCCGTAAATCTCCTTGATCCGGTTTTTCCCGAGCTGAACGGCGGCACAGGCGTTTATTATTCCTCGGCGGAGGACATTCCCATTAAGAACAGTGAGATAGTTGAAACGGTAGGCGAGGACGGCGACCCGTGGAGAAAATTTTACGTGCTGTCCGCCGATATGAACGATCCTTACGCTTATTACGCGGGACACGAGGTATATGAAAACAATACCGGCGGGGAGAACGGATATTTCACAACCTCACCCGTTTCAGGCAATACGTCCCTTTCGGCACTGTCTGCGGCCGCCGCCTGCGCTTTGGGAGTAAGTCTGTTTACATCAAAAAAGAGGGAGTACGGAAGAAAAAATTGTAAAAAATAAATAAACTTTTTCCGCCGCTCTTGAAAATGTTTTTTTGGTGTGATATAATAAAAAGGTACGATTATCTAAGCTTGTAATTATCCGGAGGTAAAATATATGGGAGCGATCGAGATAGTCAGCGGGATCCTGCTGATATTATGCAGCGTTTTTATAGTGGTCATCACCCTTATGCAATCTCAGAAGCAGCAGGGAATGACAAGCGCGGTCCAGGGTTCAAACAACGACAGCTTTTACGGAAAAAACAGTCAGAATACAAGAGAAAAGGCTCTTGAAAGGCTCACGAAGATCGTGGCGGTGATTTTCTTTGTTGTGACGATCGCCGTTAATATCATTTCGGTCGTCGCAGGCAAAGGCTGATAACAGCTCTAAGCTCCCGTGCATATTTCTGTGCGGGAGCTTTTTTGATGTAAGGCGGTACTGCCGCGCAGATGTTCTTTGCGCGGCGCCGCCATAGCAAGGAGGACGAAAAAGTGGCGGATATTTCACAGATATGCATGGCAAGGATACTCAACGTTATGGAGCAGGCGGGGAAAAAGGAGATCTCCGAAAAGCGGCTTTTTAATATGGTAAAGGGAAAAAAGGTATCTCACGGAGATTTTCGGAAGGCTCTTTCCTATCTTACGGAAAACGGCGATATTGCAAACGTAAAGCAGGGATATATCCTCTGCGGGGCGCACGGTCTGTTCAAGGCGGAGGTGGCAAGGATCAACAAGACCTTCGGCTTTGTAAAAAAGGACGACGGCACGGAGCTGTTTATCCCCGGGCGCTTTCTCATGGGAGCGCTGCCGGGAGATATTGTGATATGCCGCCTTATCCCACCAAAGGGAGAGCTGCCCGAGGGCGAGGTGGTGAGCATTGCCAAGGAGGGCTTTTCCGAATTTACGGGAAATATCGAAAAGGAAAACGGCAGGCTGTATGTCCGCCCGGACAGCTTTTGCAGGGATCTTATCGAGATAACCGAAAGGGACGCGGACGCGCAGGCGGGGGACAAGGTATTGGCTGTAGTTACCAAACGGGGCGAACGCCATGCGGATCACAAGTGCAGGGTATCGGCGGTATTCGGCAGCAGCGAAAAAGCATCCTCAAGCGCGGACGCGGTGCTGTATATGAACGATATCGAGATAGATTTTCCCTTGGCGGTCATGGACGAGGCGCGGCATATTTCCGCAATGAAAATAACCGACAAGGATATTTTCAGCCGCCTTGACCTCAGAGATGAGATAATTTTTACCATTGACGGCGCGGACACAAAGGATATCGACGACGCGGTAAGCGTGGAAAAAACCGGCGGCGGCTGGAAGCTGGGAGTGCATATCGCCGACGTTTCCCACTATGTAAAGCAGGATTCCGAGCTGGACAGGGACGCATTTCTGCGGGGCACCTCCATTTACTACGCCGACAAGGTGATACCCATGCTGCCGAAAGAGCTTTCCAACGGCATATGCTCTCTCAATCCCCGGGAGGACAGGCTCGCCTTTTCCTGCCTGATGGAGCTTTCCGAGGATGGCAGGCTTGAAAAATACAAATTCAGCAAGACCGTTATCCGATCGAGAGTAAAGGGCGTTTACGGCGAGATAAACGAAATACTGTCCGCAAAGGACGGCGGCACCGATCCGCGGAGCGAATTATCCGAAAAATACGGGGAGGTCGCGGAAAAAATATTCCTGATGGCGGAGCTTGCGGATATTCTCACGTCAAACAAGCTCAAAAGAGGCGCGCCGCAGATAGACACCCCCGAATGCAAGCTGATACTTGACGAAAACGACGTTTGCATAGACGTTAAACGCCGCGAAAGAGGCAGGGCGGAGCTTATTATAGAGGAGTTCATGCTCATTGCCAACGAAGCCGCCGCAAGGACCGCCCGTGAGAATAACATTCCCTTTGTGTACAGAGTTCACGAGGATCCCGCTCCCGAAAAGATAGCGGAGCTGATAGAGGTAACGGACAGACTGAATATCCCTCACCCGCGTTTTACCTCGGTAAAACCCGCTCACCTTGCGGAGATACTGCAAAACGCTAAGGACACGGAGCTGTCCCCCGTTATAAACAGCATGGTGCTGCGTTCCATGGCCAAAGCGAAATACTCCGACGATCCGCTGGGGCATTTCGGACTGGTGCTTAAGGATTACGCGCATTTTACATCTCCCATAAGGCGTTATCCCGATCTGGCGGTACACAGGATACTGACGGAGCTTTGCTATAACAAGCAGCCGCCCGCCGCAATAGGAAAACGCTTTGGGAAATTCGCTTACGCGGCGGCTGTTCAGTCCTCCCAGTGCGAGCTTACCGCCATGAGAACGGAAAGGGACTGCGAGGACAGATACATCGCCGAATATATGACCTTTCACCTCGGCGAGGAGTACGAGGGAAATATCTGCGGCATGACGGACTACGGAATGTACGTCGAGCTGCCCAATACCGTGGAGGGACTTGTGAAGCTCGAAACGCTGCCGGACGGCGTTTATGAATTTGACGGGCATTTTTCAGTCAGCAAGGACGGCAAAACGGCGTACAGGGTAGGGCAGCGGATAAGGGTAAAATGCGTCAGAGCGGACGTTTCAAGCGGAAATATAGATTTCATAGCCGTATAAGCGCAGGCTGCAAATAAATACGAAAGGAAATTACAGGCATTATGAGAATAACGGAAAAAATAGAGCAGGGGAAAACATACCTGGGAATAGAACTCGGTTCGACGAGAATAAAAGCGTCCCTCATCGACGATACCTTCGCTCCCGCTGCGGAGGGTTCCTACGGCTGGGAAAACAGCCTGGAAAACGGCTTATGGACATATTCTCTTGAGGATATCCGAAAGGGCGTGCGCGGGTGCTATGCGGATCTGAAAAGGAACGTTTCGGAAAAATACGGCGTTACTCTCAAAAAGCTCGGCGCAATGGGCGTTTCCGCCATGATGCACGGATTTATGGCGTTCGGCGGCAATAACGAACTGCTGACCCCTTTCCGCACATGGAGAAACACCAACACCGCCCGCGCTTCTAAGGAGCTGAGCGGACTTCTGGATTTCAATATTCCCATGAGATGGAGCGCCGCTCACCTGTATCAGGCGATACTCGACGGCGAACCGTATATCAACGGCATAGAAAGTATAAACACACTTGCGGGATATATACATTTCCTGCTGACGGATATGCACGTTATCGGCGTCGGCGACGGCTCGGGAATGTTCCCCGTAAGGGACGGCGGCTACGATAAAGCCATGCTTTCGAAATTCGACGGCGCGGCTTCGGAAAAAGGCTTTTCAAAAAGCCTTGCGGATATTCTTCCCCGTATAATGACTGCGGGAGAAAAAGGCGGCGTTCTTACGGAAAAGGGCGCGGCATTTCTGGATCCCGAGGGAGATCTTATGCCGGGCGTTCCCCTCTGCCCTCCCGAGGGCGACGCGGGAACGGGAATGACCGCCACAAATTCCGTGACCGCCGGAACGGGAAACATTTCCGCCGGCACGTCGGTCTTTTCAATGCTCGTGCTTGACGAGCCGCTGAAAAAAGCTTATCCCGAAATAGATATCGTAACCACCCCCGACGGCTTGCCTGCGGCAATGGTCCACTGCAACAACTGCTGCTCCGAAGCCGACGCATGGGTAAGGCTTTTCCGTGAATTTGCGGCTCTTGCGGGCAGCGGCACGGATATTTCCCGAATATACGAGATACTCTACAAATGCGCTCTTGACGGCGACGGCGACTGCGGCGGAGTGACCGCTTACAATTTCCTGTCAGCCGAGCCTGTGGCGGGGGCGGAAAAGGGAAGTCCCATGTATTTCAGAACGCCGGACAGCAATATGAGCCTTGCCAATTTTATGAGAGCGCAGCTTTATTCGGCGATAGCCTCCCTAAAGCTTGGAATGGATATCCTTTTTTCCTCGGAAAACGCGCGGGCGGAGCAGTTCACAGCTCACGGAGGACTGTTTAAGGTGCGCGGCGCGGCTCAGCAGATATTGGCGGACGCTCTGGATACTCCCGTTTATGTAACGGATACCGCGGGAGAGGGCGGCGCCTGGGGCATGGCTCTTCTGGCGGCGTATATGACGGAGGGCGGCGGTCTTGCCCTGGGAGAATGGCTGGATAAAAAGGTCTTTGCGAAAATGGAAAAAACGGGCGCATATCCCCGAAAATCGGGAACGGACGGCTTCGGCGCGTTTATGGAACGTTACAAAAAGGGACTTGCGGCGCAGAAAGCCGCAGCGGAAATATCATGAAAGGAGCAGGATCATGCTTGAAAAACTGAAGGAAGAGGTATTAAGGGCGAACCTTATGCTGCCCGAATACGGTCTGGTAACATTCACCTGGGGAAACGTTTCCGCTGTGGACAGGGAAAGCGGAATGATGGTAATAAAACCGTCGGGAGTGCCGTACAGCGAAATGACCGCCGGCGATATGACGGTAGTGAGCCTTGAAAACGGCAAGACCGCAGAGGGCAGGTATAAGCCCTCCAGCGACGCTCCCACTCATCTTGAGCTGTACCGCGCCTTTGAGGGCATAGGCGGAATAGTGCATACCCACAGCCGCTGGGCGACCTCCTTTGCCCAGGCGGGCAGGGGGATAGTACCTCTGGGTACGACCCACGCGGACTATTTTTACGGCGAGATACCCTGCACAAGGGCAATGACGGCGGAGGAGATAAACGGAGAGTACGAAAAGGAAACGGGGACTGTCATCATCGAAACGTTCAAGGACACAGACCCGCTGACCGTACCCGCCGTACTGGTAAAAAGCCACGGTCCGTTCACATGGGGCAAGGACGCGGCGGAAGCGGTGCATAACGCGGTGGTGCTCGAGGAGGCGGCGTTTATGAACTATCACGCAATGGGGATAGAACCGCAAATAAACCGTATGCAGCAGGAGCTTCTGGACAGGCATTATCTGAGAAAGCACGGGGCGAACGCCTATTACGGACAGTAATAAGTAATAACGGATCCTCATAGGATCATGAACGGTATATAGCACGAAAACAAAAATGTCACGGCGTTCCGATACGGACGCGCCGTGACATTTTCATTAGACCTCCTCGGAAACCTCCGAAACGGTTCCCGAGGAGGTCTATTTTGTCATTTTACGGGGTCAAAAGCTGTTAAGTCCCGCTTTTGCGATCATTTTCGGAAAATCCCTGAAGCAGAGATCCATATCAACGTCCCCCTTGATACCGTCGACCTTGCCTTTCCAGCTATACTGCCAGATACCGATATCTTCACCGTTCACGCACTGCGGGAAAACGTTTTCCACACGCGCCGCCCATACGGTGTAACGCTTGGGTTCGTCCGCAGACAAATTGTCCCTAAAGAAAGTATCGTAGCTGTATATGCCCGCCCATGCGCCCGCTTTTTCAAGGCTGCCGCAGAATGCCGATACTATTCCGCCGCATTCTGTTTTTGACACGCTTGCCTGTTCCTCGAAATCTCCGTAAACGGGCAGCTCAAAGGATCTTCCCTTAAGGAGCTTGAGCATGAAAGCCGCTTCCTTTTCCGCGTCGCGGGCGGTTTTGGCATAGCAGTAATGATATGCGCCGACATAAAGTCCCGCCGCTTTCGCGCCATTGTAATACTCCCCGAATTTGGGATCCGCCTGCTTGGGGTTTTCCTCGCCGTATCCCGTGCGGATGATCACCCCGCCGACGCCGCTTGCTTTTACCCTTTTGAAATCGACGGCGCCGTTCCATTTGGACAGGTCGATAAGCCTGTAAATTCCCTTGACCGTAATAAATATCCCTCCTTTCCGTTTATACCGACAACCGATCGACCTGCGGATAAAACCGCCGGAGCAATTTCATCGGCAATTTTCGTTGCACTATGCAATTATAATAGCACAAACGTTTCGCTTTGTCAAGGGTATTTAATGATTTTGTGTAAAATAAAATTGTAAAAAATATATTAAGAAGCTCTGCCGATTTGCCGACGGTATCGCGGAGATCGCGTAAATAAGCCGTTTTTTGCGAAGATCGAAAGAGCGGATAGGAATATACTTGCCGAACGAGATACCTTGACAGGCGAAGTATTTCATGATACAATAATACTGCGGACGTCATATTGTCCGAATACCGTCAAAAATCACGGCGGAACGTAAAATTGCACGAGCATAATAAGAACCTGTCTTCACAAGATACAGCGCACGTCTTTTCGGCAGATTTTACCGCTGACTGCGTTAAAAAGCCTTGAAATACGGCAAGTATTCCTGCGGCTTTTTGCCTTGTCATCGGCAAAATCGTGCTCGAAAATCCGCACACTGATCTTATGAAGACAGGTTCTGAATTTCGGCTGTACGTCGGTTTTACGCTCCGCTCCGTTACAAGGGGGAGTGAGATGTCTGCTGCATCGGATCTTATAAGGGGACATACCGATACCATCATACTGTCCCTGCTGTCCCTGGGGGACAGCTACGGGTACAAAATAAACAAGGATATAATGCGCCTTACCGGCAACCGCTTCGAATTCAAGGAAGCCACTCTTTATTCGGCGTTCAGACGGCTCGAGCAGGCGGGACTTATCGCGTCGTACTGGGGCGACGACAAATCGGGGCAGGGCGCAAGGCGCAGATATTATGTGATAACCGACGCGGGCAGGATCAAATACAAGGAAAACCTTGCCGAATGGGAGAGAGCCAAGTTCATTGCGGACAATCTCCTGTACGCGGCGGATAACGAACACAAAGGAAAGGCGGAAAAGGAATGAATTATACGTTAAAGGTCTATGTGGACAGTCTTTTTAAGGACGTACCGGAAAGTCCCGCCGTAAACGACCTGAGGGACGAGATACTTTCCAATTTGGAGGAAAGATACGACGACTGCATAAAAAGCGGTATGTCGCATCAAAGGGCGTATGCCGCCGTAATAGGAACTATGGGCGACGTGAGCCGTCTTATAGCGCAGGTGAGCGATACGGGGGTCCACACGGCGGGCATATTCGAAAAAGCATCCTCCGGCGGCGGTTTCCTGAAAAAGTACGGCTATATCTTCACCGAGGAAAACATTAAGACGATAAAGAGAGCCTCCATAGCCATAATGTGGCTGCTGATCGTGCTGCTGTTTTTCCTGCTGGTATTCAACGGGGGCGAGGAGTACTCATGGCTGATGTTTATCGTCGGCGCGGGACTGACGGTGGGCGTCAATACCGCAGCGAAAGCATTGAGCATGAGCCGGCGGGGCGACGGCGGCGAAACGAGAGCAGCGCTGCTCAAAACGGTGCAAAGGGGCGTCAGCGCCATAATATGGCTTATGGCGGTGTTTTTCTTCTTTGTTACCGGCTTTGACTCCTATCAATGGGAGCTGTCATGGCTGCTGTTTATCGTGGCGGCTATCGTACAGATAATAATAAACACGGTTTTCAAAATTCAGATAAGGAAATACAGGTGAAAGCGCATGAATACCCCCATCGTGGATTTTACGGAAAAATACGCGGCGTCGGACGTTATCCGCGCCCATATGCCGGGACATAAGGGCGAGCCTTCATTTTACGGCTATGATATTACCGAGATAAACGGGGCGGACAGTCTTTTCGAGGCAAAGGGGATCATCGCCGAAAGCGAAAGGAACGCCGCCGCCCTGTTCGGGGCGGACAGAACGGTCTATTCCGCAGGAGGCTCCACGCTGTGCATTCAGACCATGGCGGCAATGTGCGGCGGCTATAAGCGCAGGATCGCAGCCGCAAGGAACTGCCACCGCTCGTTTATACACGCCTGCGCATTTCTGGATATACGACCCGACTGGATATTTCCCGATTATAAGGACAGCCTGCTTTCGGGAAGCATTTCCCCCGAAGCGGTGGAGGAAAAGCTGAAAACGGGCGATAAACCCGCCTGCGTTTACATCACCTCTCCCGATTATCTCGGACATATGCAGGATATAGACGGCATCTCGGAGGTGTGCCGCAGATACGGCGTCCCTCTGGCGGTTGACAACGCTCACGGAGCGTATCTGCGATTTATTTACTCCCCCTCCGACGGAAAGCCGCTCCACCCGATCTTTCACGGAGCGGATATATGCTGCGACAGCGCTCATAAAACTCTCCCCGTGCTTACGGGGGGAGCGTATTTGCATATTATGGGGGATAAAAGCCGCTTCGGCGACCCCAAGGAGATAATGCAGATGTTTGCCTCCTCCAGTCCGTCCTATCTTATCCTGCGTTCTCTCGACGCCTGCAATTCATATATGAGCGTAAGAGCCGAAAGGGAGCTTTCGGAAATGGCGGCGGCGGCGGAAAGCGTCAAGTCTGAGCTTAAAAGCGCATGGGATATAGAAGATACCGAACCCGGCAAGCTGACGGTATTTGCTCCGCCCTCGGGATATCACGGCTTTGAGCTTGCCCGCCGCCTGAGAGAAAAGGGGATCGAGTGCGAGTACGGGGACAGTACTCACACCGTGCTTATGCTGACGGGACTTTCTACGGAAAAGATATACCGCATAGGCGAGGCGCTCAGATCCGTTCCTCAGCCGAGGATAACGGTGCCTGTATGCTCCGTGAGAGAATTCGAGCCGCCCGAAAGGGCAATGAGCATAAGGGACGCCGCGTTTGCCGAAAGCGAAACGGTACCCGCCGAAAAAGCGACGGGCAGGATATGCGCGAAAACCGTCACCTGCTGCCCTCCCGGGGTGGCTGTGACGGTCAGCGGAGAAATTTTTTCGGAAAGTCATATAAATATTTTAAAAAACTATAGCATTTTAAGCGTAAATGTGGTAAAATAATAAATAGCGGCAAACCGCCGAAAAAATGAAACGGGAATGGGATAGATCAACATGAAGCTGTACGGAAAGGAAAGCATACTGTCCATGGCTCGGGCGATGAGCAGATCGGGAAGATTTGTTCATTCCTATATCATCACGGGCGAAAAGGGCACGGGGAAGAAAACCGCCGCAAAATACCTTGCAATGCAGCTTCTGTGCGACAATAACTCCGCCTGCGGGGAATGCAGGCAGTGCCGCAGGATACAAAGCGGTCAGCACCCCGACTTCATCACCGTGGAAAAGGAAGGGAAGAACTATTCCGTATGGGATATCCGCAAAAAGGTAGTGGAGGACAGCATAATCTCCCCCAACGACTGCGACAGGAAGATATATTTTCTCCCCGACTGCGACGGCTGGCTGGACTCCGCCCAGGACGCGCTTCTGAAGGTGACGGAGGATCCGCCGGACGCTGTTTATTTTATCTTCACCGCCATGACCTCGAACGCCTTTCTGCCGACACTCATATCACGCTCGGTCACTGTCGAAATACCGGAAACGGACAGGCAGACCTGTATCGCCGCTCTTACCGACTCGGGTGAATATTCCGCAGAGCGGATAAACGAGGCGGCGGAGCTTTTCGGCGGAAATATCGGCAGATGCATAGATTATCTCGAGGGCGACGCGGAGCTGAAAAAAGCGGCTGAAACGGTAAGGCTTGCCGTGGAAGCCATAATCGGCAGGGACGAATATTCCCTTGCGGCGATACTCAACAAAACCGCCGGCGGGCGCAGCGAAATGCGCTATACCCTGGAACTGCTCGCAAGAGCCATAAGGGACGGCGCGTGTATCCGAAACGGCGGCGGCACGGTGATAGGATGTACGCCGAAGGGCAGCGGGAAAATGGCTGAACGGATAGGGACCGACCGCCTGCTTGCAATGTACGACGCGGTATGCGAAGCGTCGGCAAGCTGTACAAGAAACTGCAATGCCGCCGCCGCGGCAGCGGTGCTTGCGGGAAAGCTGTGCGGATAAGCTCAGTACGCGGGCGGCAATATATTATAAGGTGGACATACAATGACTGAGATCATAGGAGTAAAATTCAGCGAGGCGGGAAAGATGTACTATTTTTCCCCCGGAAAATATAAGCCCGAGGAAGGCTCTTACGTTATCGTGGAAACTGCCCGAGGCATAGAATGCGGCAAGGTCACGGCAGGCTGCCGCATGATAAGGGACGAAAACGTGAAAGCTCCGTTAAAGGAGATAATCCGCACGGCAACGGAAAGAGATCTTAAAATAATGGAGCAGAACAGAGCCAAGGAGGTCTCGGCGGCGAAGATATGCCAGGAAAAGATCGCCGCGCACAAGCTCGATATGAAGCTTGTGGACGTGGAATGCACCTTTGACAACAACAAGCTTCTGTTTTATTTCACAGCCGAAAGCAGAGTGGATTTCAGAGAGCTTGTAAAGGATCTTGCAAGCGTGTTCCGCACCCGCATAGAGCTGCGGCAGATAGGCGTCAGGGACGAGGCGAAAATGCTGGGAGGACTGGGCGTGTGCGGCAGAGCGTTCTGCTGCAAGACCTTTCTCGGGGATTTCGAGCCTGTGTCCATAAAAATGGCAAAGGAGCAGGGTCTGTCCCTCAATCCCACGAAAATATCCGGCACCTGCGGCAGACTGATGTGCTGCCTGAAATACGAGCAGGATTTCTACGAGGAGCAGCTAAAGGTAACTCCAAAGGTTGGCGCTCTTGTAAAAACTCCGGATTTCAGAGGCTACGTGGAGGAGGTAAATCTCCTTACGGGCAAGCTGCGGGTAAAACCCGAAAAATCCGACGATCCCCCGCAGGTGTACGACAAGGAGGACGTTAAGCTGATAAAGGACGGAAAAATTTCCGTGGGCAGGGACGAAATAAAGGCTCTGCGGCAGCTTGAGGATAAATAATTAACGGAGGTAATCACTATGGAAAAAACAAGAAGAGGAATATCCATCGCAAGGGAGATCATACTGATAATCACATTCTGCCTGTCAATAGCCAACGTGGTGCTGATGATAGTGCAGTTTGCCCTGAACCACAGCAGGGGCACGGTAAAGATCAACGACAGAGATGAAATGCCCTTTTAGAGGCAAGAGGTAAGAAGTAAGAGGCAAGAGAGTTCAAGCCTGCGGCTTGAACTGCGCTTTTAACGGGAGGATAATTTTCAATGGCTGATGTAATAGATGTGAATTTCAAAAAAACCGGCAGGATCGCGGCGGGGATCATAGCCGCGGCGGCGGTGATCATCGTCGGCGCGGGAGCGTTCACCACCGTCGACGCGGGTCATACGGGAGTGATCCTGACTTTCGGAAAGGTGTCGGATACGGTACTGGGAGAGGGACTTCACGTTAAGATCCCCTTTGTACAGCAGGTGGTGCAGATAGACAACCGCGTACTTAAAGCGGAGGTCGACTGCTCGTCGGCTTCAAGCGATCTCCAGACGGTGTCAAGCACGATCGCCCTCAACTACAGGGTCAAAAACGAAGCGTCGGCGTCCATATACAGAGATGTAGGCCCCACCTATGAGAACGTTATAATCGCTCCCGCGATACAGGAATGCGTCAAGGCAGTCACCGCAAGGTACACAGCCGAGCAGCTCATTACCGAACGGCAGAGCATAAGCGATCAGATGAAAGAGCTGCTGTTTGATAAGGTAAGCAGCTACGGCATAGATATCGAGATATTCAATATCATCAGCTTTGAGTTCACCGCCGAGTACAACGCCGCTATCGAAGCCAAGCAGACCGCTCAGCAGAACGCCCTCAAAGCACAGCAGGATCTCCAGAGGATAAAGGTCGAAGCCGAGCAGACCGTAGCCAAGGCACAGGCGGAGGCGGAAGCGTACAGGCTCAAATCCGAGCAGATCACCCCGCAGATGATCGCCATGGAATACATAGACAAATGGGACGGCAAGCTCCCCGCCGTTGCGGGAGGGGACAGCTCCATGCTGATCGACATTTCCGAGATCGTTTCCGAAATAAGCGGAGCTTCCAAGGAAAGCGTCTCTCAGACGCCGCCCGTTTCCGAGTATTCGGCTCCTCCGTACATTCCCGAACAGACCGAAGCCGAGGACGGCGAATGACCGTACTTTCCCGTCCGGTATTGCCATAAGAGGTGACAGAGATCATGCTTAACATTGTGGTCTGCGACGACGAGCCGGTAATAATAGACATTGTTACCGACGAGATAAACGACGTTATGCGGCGGATAGGCGTAGAACACAGGCTGTACGGCTACCGCTCAGCCGATGAAATGATCGGAGAGCTTCAAAGCGCCGGAACCGAACCCGATATCATCTTTCTCGATATCCGTATGCCGGTATTTGACGGGAAACAGGCTGCGGTGATCCTAAGTCAGCTATATCCCAGGTGCAGAATCGTATTTCTCACCGCCTACGAGGAGGAGATATACGACGCTTTCGATTACGACGTAAGCAGCTTTCTGTCAAAATATCAGATGAAAGAAAAGCTGCCGTCTATATTGGTGCGCCTTGTACGGCGGATAACCGGCTCCTGCGGCAGGGAGATAACTCTGAACGTCTTATTTTCGGAAAAAACGGGAGAACGGCTGATCACCGTCAATGAAAACGACATTCTTTATTTTGAGCGTGCAAGGCAGAAAAACTGCGTATATCTGCGCACAAAGGGCAAATATCCGCTGGATATGCCGTGGAATGAGATAATAACGCGTTTTGACGAACCGCCGTTCGCCTCTCCGAATGGCGGAAGTCTTGTAAATATCAACCGTATCTCTCTTATGGACATGAACGCCGTTTATATAGACGGCATAGATACGGGACTTGAAATTTCCCGCGACTTCCGCGAGGAATTTCTCAAAAGATATATCGACCTGGTGACCGAGCAGGAAACGGCAGGTCAAATATAACCGCAGAGCTTTGAACCGCATAATTCTGAAAAAGGACTGATGATTGTGAACGAACAGATCATATTAAAGGCGGAAAACCTATGCAAGACCTACGGCACGGGAAGCGCCGCCGTAAAGGCTCTCGACGATGTGAGCATTGAAATAAAGAAAGGCGAATTTACCGCGGTCGTCGGTCAGAGCGGAAGCGGAAAATCCACCCTGCTGCATATGCTGGGAGCTATGGATTATCCCGACTCGGGCAGCCTGACGGTAGACGGGACCGACGTTTTTTCCCTGAACGACGAGGCATTGGCGCAGTACCGCCGCCAAAAGGTAGGTTTTGTTTTCCAGTTTTTCAACCTCCTTCCCGTTATGACCGCAAAGGAGAATATCCTTATCCCCACATCTCTTGACGGCAGGGACGCCGACGAGGCTTACTTAAACGAGCTGGCGGAAACCATGGGCATTTCCGACAGGCTCAGCCACTACCCTCATCAGCTTTCGGGCGGTCAGCAGCAGCGCGTGGCGATCGCCCGTGCAATGATCGCAAGACCCGCCGTGATCCTGGCTGACGAGCCTACGGGAAACCTGGATTCCGCTTCGGGAACGGAGATAATCAGCCTGCTCAGATCCACTATCAAAAAGTACGGGCAGACGCTTATCCTCATCACCCACGATAACCGCATCGCCGAGCAGGCTGACCGTATAATTACCATAAGCGACGGAAAAATTATGGAATGATCGGTTACATTTGTTTAAGATTACCAAAAAAACAACGCTTTTTTATCATTTATATTTTCAAAACTATTTGACAACAAAATCATAATATGCTATAATAAATATGGTGATGTGATATCCCCATTTTTATGAAATTATGAATGGAGTAATGAGAATGAGCAGCCAGATAAATTCAAGCGTTTACAGCGAAAAAAAAATTGCCGCATACGAATCCCTGTTTAAGGAATCCGCTTTGGCAAAGCCTCAGGAAGTTTATCTTACGATCACGGTGGCTCATCTTTTCGGTCAGGCGTATATTATGGAGCAGCAGGGAACGCAGGAGGGCGATCCCGTTTATGCTCGGTTCGTCTGCTCCCTTGAAGAGATCTCCAAGGTATATATCAATGAAAACGTAAAGGCAAGTCCTCTTTTTATCCAGTGCGATACGGACGTCAAGGGCGTTATCCACCGCAAAAGGATAATCGTGCCCTGCCTTGAAAACGTGGCGTCTATTGTGGATCAGATAGAGCAGGTCAGAGCCGCTCATATGGAAAAATACGAAGCCGCACAGGAGCGTGAAAAGCAGAAAAAACGCGAATTTCTGGAGGCTGCCCGTATGGCTGAGCAGTTAGAAAACGAAGCCAAAAAGGAAAATATACATTCAGAGCTTCCCAAACCCGCAAGAACACCCCTGTCCGCACAGGCGCTGAGCAGCGGCGTTGAGGAATCCTTTAAGGCTCTTGAGGCAATAAGTACGATCAAGCCGCAGGAGCCTGCTGTGCCGAAAGCACCGGAAAAGTCCGCCGCGCCCGAAAAGGCGGAGGAAAAAGCGGCAGAACCCGCACCCTCTGCGCCCGTTACGGCAGCTCCGCCTCAGAGCGAGGTCATGGACGAATTTCCCGAGATCGGCGGCGACGTACCGACGGCTGCCGAAAATGCACCCGCACACGAGATCCCCGAACCATCCGAGCCGGCACCCGCAGAGGAAGCAAAGCCGGAGCCTGCTCCGATACCGGAGGAAAAACCCGAGCCTGCCGTTAAGGTAAAACCCGCTCATGTGACAAAACCCGTTCCGGCGCCCTCCGCCGCACCGAGAGTAAATCCCTCGGGAAAGGCGGTAGCGTTAAGCGAGTTCGAGGAGAGCGTAAGAAGCCTGAAAAGCAGACTGGACAGCAACGAGATATCACGGGAGGAATATACGGCGGAGCGCAAAAGGCTGCTTGCCGGTTTATATTGATACGGATCTGCATAAAAGCTGCCGTCCTTATTATAAGGGACGGCGGCTTAATTTCTAATTTTTTGTTAAAAATATATAAAATTATAAAATCCCCTTGCAATTTGAGATCATATGTGATATAATAGGTGTATTGCAAAAATGTCCCGCTGTTTTCGGGCATAAAACGCTTGACTTTTCGAATTAAGGAGGTGCAGCCCAATGGCAAAGTGCGATATTTGCGGAAAGGGCGTTACTTTCGGTATTAAGGTTTCCCACTCCCACCGCCGCTCCAACAGAGCATGGAAACCCAATGTAAAGCGTGTAAAGGCTATAGTTGACGGCACACCTATGCATATCCATGTATGCACAAGATGTCTCCGTTCCGGCAAGGTAACACGTGCTGTCTGATATAGGACGGCTTAAATAACCGAATTGTACGTACAAAAAAAGGATGCCTGTACTTGCATAAGCTGCAAGTATACGGGCGTTTCTTTTTTTATGCGCATACCGCTCTTTACAGCTCTCCGCGCCTGTCGATAACGCCCTCGATCACGATCATGGCAAGGGTCAGGGGCAGGGTAAAGCTGACAGAACCCTTTGAAAGGAAGAAAACGACTGCGGCGGCTCCGCAAATAAGCTCTATCCCTCTCATGCAATGGGAAACGTCCGAGGCGGGGTTTGTCCTCTCCGCCGCCGTCATAATTATCCTCCCCCCGTCCAGAGAGGGCAGGGGCAGGAGATTGAAAAGCATGAGCGCCAGGTTTATCATGGCAAACAGCCGCGCCCCCGCCGCGCTCGATACGATAAACAGAATGAGATTGACAAAGCACCCTCCCGCCAGTATAAAAAGCTCCCCCGCCGTATCGCCGCCGCAAGGCTCTGTACGGCGTTTTAACGCTATCCCTCCGCTGTAGAAAACGATCCGCTCCGCCCTTGCGCCGCAAAGCCTCATAGCCAGCAAATGCCCCGCCTCGTGAAGCAGGCAAGCGGCAAGGGACATGGCGGCGGCAGCCGAACCGGAGCTTTGCTGGATAAGGATCACCGCCCACACCGCGAAAAATCCGAAGGTAAATCTTACCCGCACGCCCCGCACATAAAATTCCATAATAAACCACCCGATTAAAAATTTATGCGCTCTTTTCCGTAAAAATACTTCCCAAAAAGGCTATAAATATCGTAATAATATCAAACAGTTACAAACAGGTTACATAAATCATCATAAGTTACAAAACGGTAACGCAAAATCCGTCCGTTTATCTCCGCAAAAACGAAAATTTGTACAGAATGCCATTAAATACATAATCGTTTGGTGAAATTCCGTAAAAAATGATTATCGGAAAATGCTTTTATTTTGTACCTTGATGTGGTATAATATATAGTGCGAAAAATCAGACAAGTTTTGTATGCAGTAAACTTATTTTATGCGGTATATTACGGTTTGCCGCAGTATATAAACGGGAGAGTTTGTGTTTTGGAGAAATTTGTGATAAAGGGCGGCCGCCGCCTTGAAGGCGAGGTAACGGTAAGCGGAGCGAAAAACGCCGTGGTGGCTATAATCCCCGCCGTTATACTTGCGGACGGTCCGTGTATATTGGAGAATATCCCCAATATCAGCGACGTGTCCATTTCCTTAAGGATACTGTATGAGATGGGCGCGGATGTGACGCTGCTTGAAAAAAACGTGTACAGAATCGACGCTACAATGATAAAGGATCCCATTGTACCCTATGAGCTCGCCAGACATATGCGGGCTTCATACTATTTTTTGGGCACTCTTCTGGGCAAATTCGGCAGAGCGAGGGTATCGATGCCGGGCGGCTGCTATCTGGGGGACAGACCCATAGATCAGCACTTGAAAGCCTTTTCCGCGCTGGGAGCCTCCTGCACCCTTGACAACGGCATGATAGACATATGCTCCGACCACCTTATAGGCTCGCAGATATATTTTGACATAATCACCGTGGGAGCTACCATAAACGCCATGCTTGCGGCGGTAAAGGCAACGGGACTTACCATAATAGAAAACGCCGCAAAGGAGCCTCATATAGTAGACCTTGCCAATTTCCTCAACTCCATGGGAGCGGACATCATGGGAGCGGGAACAGACGTTATCAAGATAAGGGGAGTAAAGCGGCTCAAGGGCGTAAGCTACGCCATAATCCCCGACCAGATAGAGGCGGGTACGTATATGGTCGCGGCGGCGGCGACAAAGGGAAACGTGCTGATAAAGAACGTTATCCCAAAGCACTTGGAGTCTATCACGGCAAAGCTTGCGAAAATAGGCGTGAACGTTGAGGAATTCGACGACAGCGTGCGTATATCCGTTGACGGACCTCTTGTAAAGACAAGCATAAAAACAATGCCTCACCCCGGATTTCCCACGGATATGCAGCCTCAGATATCCGCTCTGCTGTGCCTTGCGGAGGGGACAAGCATTGTCACCGACGAGATATTCAACAACCGTTTCCGATACGTGGATCAGCTCCGCCGAATGGGCGCGGATATTTCCGTAGAGGGCAGAGTTGCGGTAATAGAGGGCGTGGGCAGGCTCATGGGCGCGCCCGTGACCGCTCCGGATCTCCGTGCGGGGGCGGCGCTGGTCATAGCGGGTCTTGCCGCGGGAGGCATTACCGAAATAGACGATATATATCATATCGAGCGCGGATATGAGGATCTGGAACAGAAGCTGCGGGCGTTGGGAGCGGATATAATAAAAAAATCCGTGCCCGGCAGCTCTGTGCGCGGTGTTGCGGGATATTCCCGCTGAAAACAAAACAGCGGCAGACATGGGACGTCTTGCCGCTGTTTTGGTAGCTGAATTTATAATTTTTCTTTGACTCAGAATAAATTATAAATCATTCTGAAAAAATAAAACATTATAAATTCCTCCCTTTTTATACTTTTGTTAAACTGCTGATTAAGGTGATTTGCGACCTACCTTCTTATCAACGGTTTCATTGTATATAATTGTATAACTCTGCTGATGAAAAAAAAGTCGAAATTTGTCGGCGAAAAAATTTTTTCGGCGGGATATGATATTTTTAATCGAAAAAACCATTAACAAATGATTCTGTTCGTGCGAAAAGGCATATTGTATGAAGTGCTTTTACAGGTATCATGTGATATGAGGATCATATTTATGAATGCAATTATTATTCTACAGTTTATGACTACAGCGGCTCTGTCTGTACTTAATATGAGCCAAATAATCAAATATCTATCGGATATGCATAAATGCAGGCAAACTGTTGTGCTGTTTGTCTGCTATCTTGCTGACGCATTCGGCTTTATATTTGTTCAAATATATCAGCCGCACAACATTATACAAATTCCGTTATTTGCAGCCTACTACATACTGATGTTTGCGACTGTAAAAAGGAGCTGCCGATATTCAATAAAAAGAACGTTATATGTTGTATGTACTTACTGCACCATTGAAGCAATAATTCAATCGGGAGTATACATGAGCATTAACGGCATTTTCCATGTTAAAAATGAATTATTATTTGTTACTGCTGTTTCAATGTTTGTTAATATTTCAATCTTCCTGTTTATAAAGCTCACAACAAGAAGTTTCAAGGAAACGCTGTGTTCGTATGCGGAAACTATCTCCGCACCCGTATATTTCGTTATCCTGTCCGTACTGTTCATCAACTCCGCACTGATCTCCAACCAAGCGGTAAGCATACAGCCTCAAAGCCGTTCCCTGCAGGCGGGCATAAACCGAACGCTGCTTGTGGCGTGTATGCTCCCCGTTCTTGCAATGGCGGCTCTGCTCCTGTTTAACACCGCCTCCGAAAAACGCTTCGAAAGCTCCGCGGTCATGCTGGAAATGCAGCTCGATATGCGGGACTTCCGCCTGCGCAGCCTGGAACAGCTAAACGCCGAGATAGCGGAGTTCAAGCACGATTACACGAACCATCTGCTATGCCTGCATTCCCTTGTGAACCGAAGCGATTACGAAAACGCAAGGGTCTATATAGAAAACATCACCGGCAGGTGCCGTATCGGAGAGATCGTAAGGATATTTTCCGGCAATAAGGCGGCGGACGCCGTAATATCGTCCAAATTTTCCTCCGTCCGCGCCCTGGGGATAAATACGGAGTTTTACGGGTGTATCTCCAAAAGCATTTCGCCGAACGACATAAGCGCCATACTTTTCAACGCCCTCGACAATGCCGCCGAAAGCTGCCGCAAAGCAGCGGGCGGCATTTCCCGACAGGCGATAAGGCTGCTGTGTATCCTCGACCGAGGGTTTCAGATAATCATCGTGTCAAATCCGTGCTGCGCCTGTCCGCCGTTCGTTCCCGATCCGAACCGCAGGGGGCGCGGCTGCGGACTGCGAATAATTAAAAAGACCGTCGGCATATACGGCGGATATGTGAGCGTAAAGCATACAAACAGTATGTTTACGCTCACACTCGGTTTTCCCGTAGGATCGCATACAGCCGCCGCCGCGGAAAAATATACAAAAACAATGTATTAATTTTTACCCCGCTGTCAAAAAAACAGTGGAAATTTGAAAAAAAATGTGCTATAATAGAAATGATACAGCACCGGAAAGGATGATCGTGCAATGGCTATAACGGAAAATACCGTAAAATTAAAGGAATGGATCGAGCAGTCGGACAATATAGTGTTCTTCGGAGGCGCGGGAGTGTCTACCGAAAGCGGCATACCCGATTTCAGAAGCGTGGACGGACTTTACAATATGAAGTATAAGTATCCGCCGGAAACCATACTCAGCCACTCCTTTTTCTGCAATAATATAAGCGAGTTCTACGAGTTTTACAAGGACAAAATGCTCTGCCTGGACGCAAAGCCGAACAAGGCTCACCTTGCTCTGGCGAAGCTGGAGGAGATGGGCAAGCTTAAAGCCGTTATCACGCAGAACATCGACGGACTTCATCAGGCGGCGGGCAGCAAGGCAGTTTACGAGCTTCACGGCTCCGTTCACCGCAACTACTGCGTTCGCTGCGGAGCGGAGCATAACGCGGAATATATGAAGAACTCTCCCTTTATCCCCCAGTGCTCCAAGTGCGAGGGACTTCTGAAGCCGGACGTCGTTCTTTACCAGGAGGGTCTTAATCAGCAGACGGTGGACGGCGCTGTGACCGCCATCGAAAACTGCGATATGCTGATAATAGGCGGCACATCTCTTGCGGTGTACCCCGCCAACAGCCTTATCGACTACTATCACGGAAATAAGCTGGCTCTCATAAACAAAACCCCCACCGACTACGACGGCAGAGCCGATCTGCTCATATCCGAGAGCATAGGAGAAACTCTCGATTACTGCGTGAACGGCTGACCGTATCTCAAAGGAGCAACGTCCATGAAAAAATTACATATAACGCGGGCTGCGGCTCTGCTCGCCGCTTTGGCGATGTCCTTTTCCGCCTGCTCCGGCAATAATGCCGCCAACGGGGAGGAAACCGCCGCGTCAGCCGAAAACGTCCCCCTTGAAGAGAGCTTCTACGTTTCGGCGGATAATGAAAATAACGGCGAAACCCAAGCCGAAACGGTATCGCCCGACGATTTGAACGGGATATGGCGGATAGACGCCGTTGATATAAATTCTTACCCCGCTTTCCAATTTGCGGTAATTGACGGCGATACCGCGTATTTACCCTCATTCGGCAGGATATATAAGGCTGAAATTTCCTATGAAAACGGCAGCTTCTCCATTAACGGCAATGACCCCATAGCCGTCCGGATACAGGAGGACGGAAAACTGCACTTCCTCACGGAGAACGAAAGCATTACAATGAGGCGTTACACCGAGGAATGGGAGCTTACCTATGAGGAGCTGGAGGATACTTTTAAGGTGTACACATTGGATTCGGGAAATGATATTGCAGGCTTTATGGAGCTCAGAGGGGGCAAGGGTATGTATACTACGCTTGATACCGCCGCCCCTGCGGAAATATCCATTGACGGGAAAGAGATCACACTTGAAATAGGCGGGAAAAAGACCGTGTACGATACATTTTTACTTGACGTCGACCCTACGGTGTCCGAACGGTTTATATATCTGCTCAACGGCAAAGAGATGATCTGCCTGTCCTCAGACATCGTGTTTGAATACAGCAATGCCGCTCCCATCGACGTTTACGCCGTTCCCTCCTCCTCTCCCGCCGTTCCCGTTGATATGCAGTCGCTGGAGGGCGACTGGTACCTCATAGAAACCCCCGAGAGCGTCTGCCGGTATACCTTTAACTCCGACGGCACGGCGGTCGCGGACAACGGCGAAGAACGGGAACAGATGGAATTTACGGCGGAAAACGGTCTGATAGAGCTTTATTTACCCGAGGAGGATTTTTTCGACCGTCAGTCCCTGGCGGCTGTGATACAGGACGGCATTATGTACATGGCCGATATGGGAATAAACACCGAGATCGTCAGGGAGGAGTATTTCCCCATAAAGGACGGTCAGACCGTTGACGAATACTTTACGGAGCTTGGCGAAAATTATATGCGCCTTACAAGGGAAAAACCCATACCTGCGGAGCAGCGGGACGTTATCGGCATATGGGTGGCAAGGAAATACGACGATCCGGATTACGAGTACGAATACCGTGAAAATCTCGGGATAATAACCGAGGACGGTTTCACGGGGATCGACGAATGGGGAGATATCGATGATGTGCCGATCGGCTTTATAAACGGCAGGATCGTGGAGATCGGCGAGTTTCCCGAAAATATCACCCTGTCCGACGAGGACGTGTACGCTTGGTTCATAGGGGACAAGATCTATATGAGCACAGGCTTGGTCATGGAAAGGTACTCCCCCGTTACAGTCACAAGGGAGCTTCTCGACGGCGCGTATATGGATTATGCCGGCGACACCTTTGACATATCCTATTTTAAGGGCGATAACCTGTATATTTACAATCCTTTTTTCGAAGAAGAGGAGCTCGGCATACCCTACAGGATCAAGGACAATAAAGTGATCCTGGATATGCCGGACACACTTGTAAATTCCGACTATGCCTTTGACTGCTATATTACCGAAAGCTGCTGCTATCTCATATCCGACGGCACAAGTCCCGAACGGATAAGCATGACGTTCAGCCTTAAAGGAAGAAAATAAGCAACGAAAGGAAAATACAATATGATACTGCCCGATTTTTACGTTGACGATATAATAAAAAGAGCCTTGCAGGAGGATATTAACTATATTGATCTGGCGACCGACCTGCTTATCCCCGAGGAGGATATCTCCTCTGCGGAATTTGTTTCCAAAGCAGAGGGCGTTCTTGCGGGAATCGACTGCGCTCTCAGAGTGTTCACATTTATTGACGGCAATGTGAAATGCGAGATATTCATTCACGACGGCGAAAAGGTGAAAAAGGGCGATATTATCGCAAAGGTCACCGGAAGAACGCGGAGCATTCTTAAAGCCGAGCGCACCTCTCTTAATATTTTACAGCATATGTCGGGAGTGGCAACGGCGGCAAACCGCCTTGTGACCGCCTGCGAGGGTACGAAAGCCTCCATCGCCGACACACGAAAGACCCTGCCCGGACTTAGGGCGCTGGAAAAATATGCGGTCATGGCGGGAGGAGGAAAAAACCACCGTTTCAACCTCTCCGACGCCGCCATGCTCAAGGATAATCACATCGACGCTTACGGCGGTATCGCTCCCGCGGTAAACGCCCTGCGTGAGAAGATAGGACATATGGCAAAGATAGAGGTGGAGGTCAGAAACAAAGAAGAGCTGCTGGAGGCTCTTGAATGCAAATGCGACGTTATAATGCTCGATAACATGACCCCCGCGCAGATGAAAGAGTGCGTTGAGATAACAGGCGGCAGAGCCTTGCTTGAAGCCTCGGGCAATATCGACACAGACACCGTAAGAGCCGCTGCGGAAACGGGAGTTGACATCATTTCCTCGGGAGCGGTGACCCATTCGGTAAAGGCATTTGACATTTCCCTTAAAATAAAGGCGAAAAAGTGATATGGATATTATTGACAGGCTGAAAAGCGTCTGCACTGCCGTATGGGAAAAGGTCATAGATTATTACAGCTTTGTCCCCTTTTCGCATATAATAATATTAAACCTGACCGTACCGCTTATTATCCGAATAATTCTGATAAACTTGAAAATAGGCACACTGTTTATATATATTGCCGCAAATGTCCTGTTTTTTCTGTACCGTATGAAAAATACAGACATGACGGTTCGGAGGATAAGCGGCAGGGAAACGGCAAAAAGGCTTGCTATAACCGCCGTTTCGGCTATGGCGATGTATTACTTTATCGCTACAGTATGTCTTATATATTTAATTTTTCATCTGTCCGAGCTGTTCCCGTTCTGATACCAAATAAAATTTTTTTACGGCTTGCAAGGAGGTCTTACCATAATGAAAGGAACAACATTTGTATATCCCGTGCAGGATAATCTGTACATCAACCTAACGAACCGCTGTCCCTGCCGCTGTACGTTCTGTATAAGACAAAACGGCGACGGAGCATACGGCAGCGGCAGCCTTTGGCTTGAAAGAGAGCCGGAATGCGAAGAGATCCTTGCGGAATTTGACAAATACGATATGACAAAGGTAAAGGAAATTGTTTTCTGCGGCTACGGCGAGCCTATGGAAAGGGCGGAGGACGCTGCGTTTATCGGAAAGGAACTGAAAAAGCGTTACCCCGACAAAAAAATACGTCTGAACACCAACGGACTTTCCGATAAGATACACGGCAAACCCACGGCGCAGTTGCTTGAGGGAGCGGTTGACATAGTTTCCGTGTCCCTTAACCAGTGCGACAGGGAAAAGTACAACGCCGTTACACGTCCCAAGTGGGAGGACAGCTTTGACAGTATGCTTAAATTCGCCGCCGACTGCAAAAACTACGTTCCCTCGGTAATGCTCACCATAGTCGACGTTATCCCGAAAGAGGACATGGAAAGCTGCAAACGCCTGGCGGACAGCATAGGGGTATATCTCAGGATACGGAAATATGAGGAATGACTGTAAGATCAATGCAGGTTCATTTAACGAAAATACTATTATAAAGGAGAGCATACAAATGGCAAATGATATTTACGCAAGAAAAGCCATACACAAAGGCGCAGAGGTAACGGAGCTTGCAGCCGCGGGATACTATGCCGCAGTCGCCCACGGACTGGGGTCGAACGTGCTTCGGTTCAGGGACGAAAAGCGGGGAATGGAGATATTCCGCTACAACGGCAGCGTTTCCATGGGAGAGATAATGAACGCTCCCGAGATTTGGGGACTGCCGACACTCTTCCTCCCCAACCGCTTTGAAAAGGCTATCATAAAGACCTCCGACGCCGTATACCGTTTCCCCGTAAACGAGGAGCGTTTCGGCAACCATCTCCACGGATTTATACAGAAAAGAGCCTACACCGTCAAGGAAATGGCGGCGGACAGGAAAAAAGCATATGTGGTAAACGAATATGTCTACGACGAGCATGATTTCTTTTTTAACTGCTTCCCCGTAAAATTTACCGTGCAGATAAGGATAGAGCTTTCCGACAAAGGTCTTTCACATACCGTCACACTGGTAAATAATTCCGACAAAATGCTGCCTGTATCCATAGCCACCCACACCACCATCAACGCCCCGTTTGTTGACGGCGGTTTGCAGGAAAATATCAGACTGTCCGTGCCTGTAAAGGAGCATATCCTCTTTAACAAGACCAAATGGCTTCCCACGGGCAAACGTGCAAAGCTCACCGATTACGATAAAAAGTACCTGGACGGCACCTGCCCCGTGCTGCGGGACATCTGCAACGATATGTACACCGGCGGCGAGCTCACCCTTGATGGCAAGCCCTTCCGCGGCACTGTTATGACCGATACGGCAAGCGGCAAGACCGTCTGCAACGAGGTAGACGAACACTATAAATTCTGGATAATCTGGAATCACGAGGGATTTATGAACTATTTCTGCCCCGAACCCATGACCGCCCAGGTAAACGCGCCCAATCTTGATATGCCCGCCGAGGAAAGCGGATACGAGGAGCTTGCTCCCGGCAAGACCTACACCGCCTCTCAGCGTTTCTTCACTGCCGAGATACGGTAACGCCTCAGCCGTTCTGTTCACGGCTTTAAGCATACTCATTGTCGGAAATCCGACGGCTTTGAAGGTTGATTTGCGCTCACTTTTCCGATATTGCGATATCCTGCCTGCGGTCACGGCAGGAGAAAAATTAGAGCGTGTTCATATAGGAAGCGACTCACATCAGCTTTATGCGAACACGCTGCGGATCGGCAATTTCCCAATGAAAGTTTTTGGAGGACAATGTTAAAATGGCAAATTGTATTAACTGCGGCGCGGAGCTGAATGATAACAGCCGCTTCTGCCCCGAATGCGGAACTCCCGTCGAAAAAAAGGATCCCCCCGCTCCTGCGGATAAACCGGAGGAGATGATCTTCGTTGAAGGTTCCGTAAAAATAGGCTCGAAGCCCTCTCCGGCAGATCTTGAAGCGCCGTCGGACAATGAGAGCAGCGAGCCGCCCGAAAATAACGCCGCGCCTGAGGATAATACCTCCGAACCCATCGGCGGTACCGCAGACGCCCCTGCCGAGGATATCCCCGAAGAAGCCTCCGCAGAGATCATTTCGTCCGAAAGATCCGCCGCTGCGGCAGATAAACCCAACGCGGAGGAGGATATCGCGTCTTCCGAAAGCGCCCCCGTTACCTCAGCCGTTTCGGAGGATATACCCAAAAATTCCAAAAAGCGCTATGTTATCATCTACATAGTAACAGCCGCCGTACTGATCGCGGCTGGATTTGCGCTGATGTCCCTGTCCGGACAAGACGGCTCGGATGATCCCGGATCGGACGTTCTGCCGACAATAGTCGAACATAAAACCACAACCGAAGCCGGCAACGAAACGGAAGTCACGGAAACGGGAACCGAAGCGGAAACGTTCCCGAACGAGGAAACGGAAATACCGGAAACCGAAACCGAAATCAATATCTCCGCCGAGGAAACAGCCGAAACGGAAGAAACGGAGGAAACGTGGCCGAACGAGGAAATATCGGAAACCGAACCCGCCGTCCCCAAAACAGCGGAGGATCTGGCAGCAGGCATAGTGATAGAACCGGATCATAAGCCTGCGGCGGACGGCGAAATCTCCGCAGAGATATCCCTTGCGGACAGCGGAATTTCCTCCGATATCCTCACAGGCAGCGAGCTTATCATAGCGGAATTCACCTTGGAAGCCGAGGAGCTTAACGGCGCGCCGGTAATAATGCTCATCGAAATAAACGGCGATCGTATCGAAGTGTCCCCGTCGGACACCTCGGATAATATGGCAGTCTTTGAATATGCCAATATGACGGCAGCCGCGGCGGAACGCGGCTTCACGGCGGAGGATATAGACAATATAGCCTTTGCCGCAAGCAATACCGCGGCGGACGTGTATTCCGTGACCGTCATGGCAGGCTGACCTGCTGCGGCTCTCCGCAGATATCCGTTTCATATCCCGCAAAAAATATACATTATTAAGGAGTAGTAACCATGGACTTTTCTAAGCTTAATTTCGGAGTGGACGGCGACAGCATAACCGCATGGGAGCAGTGGTCGTATCACGTATACAAGGAACTGGGATTTGCTTCCCACTATAACGTTGCTGTGGGCAGCGCAGTATGGTATAAAAGGAAAATAGACTGTCCAAAGGGCAGCGTAGTCACTCAGAATTATACCGATCCCGATTTTGCGGGCATAAGCGACGGCTGGGAGGAAACGGACGATCTGACCGAGCTGCAAAAAAGAGCCAACAACTGCGCCGTAGTCCATACTCAGCGGTTCATATACGACGTAAAGAACGGCAAAGCTCCCGTTCCCGATCTGTTCGCCTTCGCTCTGGGTACCAACGACAGCCTCGACTGTCTGGGAGATCCCGCCAAGGCTCTTTCGGGAAAGGAGCTTGAGGGAAATAACAGCATAGACCTGTTTACCGAGGCAGGGGCGGCAAGGTGGTGCATACAGCGTATCGCGGAGGAATATCCGGAATGCCGCGTGTTTGTTTTGACGCCCATTCAGGCGGCTGACCCCGATCATAACCGCAAAACCGAAAAGGTCATAGAAAATCTCCGCGCAGTGGCAGGAGGAATGTCCGCGCAGATAATCGACTGCTATCACGGCTGCGGCATATGCGAAAAATTCGAGGTCATGGGCGGCGCGGGCAGATACCTGCGGGACGGACTTCATCCCGACGTTCCCGGTCAGACCCGCCAGGGCAGATTTGCGGCAAAGGAAATAAGAAACAATCTTTATTGAGTTTACCGCGCAATATGCCGAACAGGCTCTAAAATTAAAAAATAAAAATCCGAAATTACCATTGCCATTTATAAGGAAATATGGTATAATTATCTTATACACCGTAAAATGACGGATTTACGGAACCCTATGTTATAACAGATCAAAAAATTATGAGGTGATGTTTAATGAACGAAAAGGAGCTTTATTCACTTTGGTGCGAAAAAGCAACGGACGATCCCGATCTTCAGACGGAGCTCAAAAGCATTGCGGGCGACGATGAAGCCATAAAGGACAGATTTTACCGCGATCTGGAGTTCGGCACGGGAGGACTCAGAGGAGTTATAGGCGCAGGCGCGTACAGAATGAACGTGTATACCGTAAGGCGCGCAACGCAGGGTCTGGCAGACTATGTAAACGAAGCGTTTACCGAGCCGTCCGTGGCGATCTCCTATGACAGCCGGATCAAGTCGGACGTTTTCGCAAAGGAAGCAGCCTCGGTACTGGCAGCAAACGGCATCAAGGTGCATATCTATACCGAGCTTATGCCCACCCCCATGCTTTCCTACGCAGTAAGAAACCTGAAATGCAGCGCAGGCATTATGATAACCGCCTCCCATAACCCCGCCAAGTACAACGGCTACAAGGTCTACGGAGCGGACGGCTGCCAGCTCACCCTGGGAGCGGCGGAGATAGTGCTTAAAAATATCAACAAGGTCCCCATGTTCGACGGAGCGAAGCTGATAAAATACGACGACGGCGTTTCCGACGGACGGATCGAATATATCCCCCAGTCGGTGATAGACAGCTATCTCGACGAGGTGTACAAGCAGGGCATACACACCGATCTTGTAAAGTCTAGCGGTCTTAAAGTGGTATATACCCCCCTCAACGGCACGGGCAACAAGCCTGTAAGAGCGATACTTAAAAAGATCGGCATTGAAGAGGTAACGGTCGTTCCCGAGCAGGAATATCCCGACGGCACATTCAAGACCTGTCCTTTCCCCAATCCGGAGATAAAGGAGGCGCTGGATCTGGGTCTGAAGCTCTGCGAGAGCGTAAAACCCGATCTGCTCCTTGCCACCGACCCCGACGCGGACCGCGTAGGCATTGCCGTACCTTCTGATAACGGCTATGTGCTGTTCACCGGAAACGAGGTGGGCGCGCTGCTGCTGGAATACATCTGCTCCGAGCGCACAAAGCTGGGCACCATGCCCGAAGAGCCGGTGGCGGTAAAGACGATCGTTACCACCGATATCGCGGCAAAGATCGCCGAGGAATACGGCGTTAAGCTGATAGAGGTGCTCACAGGCTTCAAGTTCATCGGCGAGCAGATAGGATTCCTGGAGGATAAGGGTCAGGAGGATAATTACGTATTCGGCTTTGAGGAAAGCTACGGTTATCTGGCAGGTTCTTATGTAAGGGACAAGGACGCGGTAGTGGCGTCAATGCTCATCTGCGAAATGGCGGCATTCTACCGCACCAAGGGAATTTCCCTGCTTCAGGCGCGGGAGAATATGTATAAAAAGTACGGAGTATACGTTCATACTCAGTCCTCTTTCGTATGCGAGGGCGCAAGCGGCATGGAGAGAATGAAGGAAATAATGTCCTCCCTGCGCACAAATACGCCCAAGACCATCGGAGGCTATACGGTAACGAGATTTGAGGATTACGCGGCAAGCACCTCCGTCGATACCGCCACGGGAGCCAAAACAATGCTTACCCTGCCCAAATCCGACGTTCTTACCTTCAAGCTCACGGACGGCGCGGGAGTAATAATCCGTCCCTCCGGTACGGAGCCTAAGATAAAAGCATACTATACCACTACGGGAGCCACAAAGGAAGAAGCCGCGGCGGCGGAAAAGACCATTTCGGCTGATTTCTCCAAAATACTCGGATTCTAAGCGGATAACGCGGCAATATCTTTCGCCGTACAAAGCCATGAGCTTTGTACGGCGGTTTTATTATACCGTACCGATTCATGTTCTGCCTGTCTTGACGGAGTTGAATTTTCCGAAACGACAGCTTTGGAAAAATTCAATACGCCGCCCATATATTTTTAAAAAAATCTTGACAAAGCAGCCGTATTGATGTATAATTATTTGTAAGGTGAATTTGACATGACCGTATATCTGATTTTGCTTTCGATCGCCTTGGCGGGGATACCCCTGTGCGGTCTGAACGGCGTGAGCAAGGGAAAAAAGCAGCTTGCTTACTGGATAATATGCGCAGCGGTCTTTACCGTTGTTTCGGCTGTAAGATTCAGCGTAGGTCATGATTATAACCTGTATGCGTCATGGTTCTACGATCTGAACTTTACCGATTATGAAGAAATGGGCGCATGGAGGCGGGAAAAAGGACTGCTGCTTGCTTTTAAGGCGCTCAACAGCATTACTCCCGATTACGGGTATGCGTTTATCCTCATTTCCCTTATGATATATCCCCCTCTTATGGTTCTGCTTTGGAAGCAGTCGTCAAATCTGTGGGTCAGTATGACTGCATTCCTCGGAATGGGGATATTTTTTAATTCGCTCAACTTTATGGCTCAGTTTATTGCGGCAGTTATCTGCGGATTTGCCTTTGATTATCTCAGAAAAGGTTGTTTATGGCGGTTTGCCGTGCTGGTGATACTTGGCTGCGCCTTTCACAAATCAGCCTTCATACTGCTGCCCTGCGCGCTTTTCCGCTGCGTAAGGTGTTCTAAAAAAACGCTGGCGGCGGCTCTGGGTCTGACGGCGGTTCTTTACGTTTTTTCGGACGATTTGATCGGATTTTTCACAAAATACATCTACACAAACTACGACATGCAGACAAGCCGTGAAATGTCGGCGGGACTTTCTCCCATATACTGCGTGATGTTCGGGATCGTCTTTCTGACGGGATTTCTTCTGCGGGATCGCATGGACTGCAGTGAAGAAAAGACCGGTATAATGCTGTGGAGTTCCTTTGCGGCGTTCTTTTTTGAGCTTATGGGAACAAAACACGGGGTAATATCGAGATTTGCACTGCTGTTTTTCATCCCCGGAACGCTGCTGCTGATACCCGAGATCTTTAATACCGCATTGAAGCTCGTTAAGGGCGGAAAAGCCGGAAAAGCGGCTGTAACGGCGGCATTCGCCGTGCTTATGTGCGTAAACTGCGGCGTTTTGCTTTCCCGCAATTATAACGGCGTTGTTCCCTATAATACGGTATTTTCTTCGGAGGGGGGCGCCGCTTACGGAAGATAAAGCAAAAAAAGGTTTTTATCAGTCGGGAGTATGGGAGGATCTGATCCTCTGCGTCGGGACATCGTATTTTACGGCGGCGTTCAACAGCGATTTTTATCTGCCCGACGGACTGATGAACGCAGTCAGGATCGCCGCATTCTGCATAATGGCTGTCTGCTGGTGGTGGCTGTCGTTTTTCAACGGACTTCGCAAAAGGAAGTTTTTCGCCGTTATGGCGGGGATATTTCATCTGGCGCCGCCTCTGTGGACTGTCACCGCAGGCAGGCTGAGAGCGGTAAAATTCAGCGACGCCGGCATTCTTGCGGGGGAAATATCAAATATAATATCAAGGCTTCCCTATATACAGCTTGAAAATGCGTCGGGGTTCAACGGAATGCTTTTTTCCGCCGCAATGGCGGTCATATGTCTTATGCTTTTTACAGCGGGATATATTTATACCCGTACACTGTACGGGGAACTTACCGAACATTCTATTCTCGGCAGCGACGAGAAAGAAAACTGAAAGGATTGGTTAGTTAATATGAAAAAGGTCATAGGCGTTATAACTGCCGCTGCACTCACGGCGGCAACGGCAATTTCCGTATCGGCAACGGATTATTCAAACAAGCCCTCATATCCGCTGCCGCCGTCATCGTCAAGCGCGCGTCCTATCGGAACGGCTTCAAATCCCCGCGAACCGAGTACGAACCGTTCAAGACCCGGAAAGGGACTTGACAATCCTCTGACGCTCCTGTCCAAAAACGCGGTAAGCAGCGCAGTTGCAAACGACGAGCCTATATATTCCTCATATGAAAGCGCCGAGATAAAGGCAAACGCCATGGCGGTTCTTGCCCGTACAAGATTTGGAATACTTAAGGTGATCACTCAAAGATACACCGTTACGATCAATTCCGAATCCGTTACGGAGCTTAAGGACATCAGCCTTGCAATGAAGATCACGAAAAACAGCAAGTACGGCGCAATGATAATCCGCACCGAGCAGGAGGGCAGCTTCGGCTGCGAGATCAGCATGACGGTAGCTCCCAAATACTATCTGCAATGCGGAGTAGATCTTACAAAGGCTCACGTCTACCGTATCGATCCCGATACAAACAGGGTAAAAGACATGGGCGGCGTCAAGATAAACGAAAACGCCGAGATCATCATAAATATGACCGACGGCGGCAAGTATATTATTATGTAATGCCAATAACCAAACAGGGTTAAGATCCCTCTTTCTGCGCCAGCGAAAAACCGACAGCCTTTGACAAAAGTCTGTCGGTTTTTTTGAAAAAAAATACCCGAAAAACTTGATGAGAAGTATAAATTTGCATATTGGGGTGAGGGCGATGCAGAAATTTTTACAAAATAAAACCAAAAGATAAGTACAGCGGATCATAAAACCGTCAGGCTCACCGAAGCGGGGCGCGGTTACGCCGAAAAGCCCGTCAGACACATCACTTGTGCGGAAGATACGGCAATGTCAATTTACATCCGAGGAGCAGGAACAGCTTACCGCGCTTTCGCGGCGGTTTACGGAAAATCTGAAAAGGCTTGTCAAGGGAGGAGAGGCAAAATGATAATCAACACGGGCGGGCGGACGGACACCGTCCAATACTACACAAATTGGCTTTTAAAGCGGTTTGAGGAGGGGTACGTTTATTCCCGCAATCCGCTGTTTCAGAATAAAGTCACACGCTATGAGCTTACTCCCGACAAGGTGGACTGCGTGGTATTCTGCTCCAAAAATTACGAGCCGATTTTGGACAGTATTACGCGTATTACCGACCGTTTCAACACCTATTTTCACTACACGATAACCGCTTACGGCAAGGACGTTGAGCCTGGAGTTCCGCCTATTGAAAAGAGCATTGAAACGCTGAAAAGGCTTTCCGGAATTGTGGGAAAACAGCGCGTCGCCTGGCGGTACGACCCCGTTTTGCTTACGGAGAAATACACGGTGCAGACCCATTTTGAAACCTTTGAAAAAATGGCGGCGGAGCTTTCTCCCTATGTTGACAAGTGCATTTTCAGCTTTGTGGAAATGTACAAAAAGCTCGAAATAAATATGCCCGAAATCATACCGCTGACTGCGGCGGATATGGACGTTCTCGCCCGCAGACTCGGAGAAATTGCCGCGAAAAATCATCTGTACATTCAGACCTGCGGCACGAACGGCGATTTTTCGAGGTACGGCATACATTCCTCGGGCTGTATGACCCTTGATATTCTGGGGCGCGCCAACGGCGTGACTTTCCGCAATTTAAAGCACAAGGGAATACGGCAGGGCTGCCATTGCATTGAAAGCCGCGATATAGGCGCGTACGACACCTGTATGAACGGCTGCAAATACTGTTACGCAAACAAGCGTCCCGAAAAGGCGTTTGAAAATTATAAATATCACGACCCGAACTCGCCGCTGCTTTTGGGACGTCTGAACAAGACGGATACGGTTTTACAGGGGGCGCAGAAAAGTTTTCTTGCGGAGGATTTTGGGGAGCAGCAGAGGTTTGAAATATAACCGCTGCTGATGTTCCCCGTTTCTAAGGCGGCGGGGAACATCGTCACATTCAGTTGGGGATACAATCC
The DNA here is from genome assembly GCA_023667165.1 of Ruminococcus sp. GTDB lineage: Bacteria > Bacillota > Clostridia > Oscillospirales > Ruminococcaceae > Huintestinicola. Next base: position 45,174 of record JAMPAO010000007.1, read on the forward strand.
CCAACTGAATGCTTACAAAATTGCTTCGCAATTTTGCAGCTTGTTAAAGCTGCGCTTGAAAATCGGAAAGGAAAATGAAAAACGGAATTTAACGAAGTCATAAACCGAGCCGGCAGACAGTGGACGGACAAGCAGGTTGACTTTGAAACGGTCAAAAGAATAATCGGCGCGGGAATGAAAGCGCCCTCTTGGGATCACTAAAGAAGTAATCATAATTCGGAATGTGAGGTCTTTAGAATGAAAAGGAAAAAAGCTGCAATTGTACTCGAAAGGTTATCTCTGTTAAATATAGTAATGAAAACATTAGCTATTACCTGGTGGGATTTCAGCCGTGAGGATTACGGATGGGCAAGCAATTTTGGGCACGTTTACAGTCTTTTGATATCTATGCTGATCTCCGAGGCAGTTTTAATTTGCTCGCTTATTTATTCGAAAAAATTAGATAAAAAGTAAATTGTTAAAATTTATATCCTGTAACATTACTGCATTTTTTGCTCCAACGGTAAATTGACAGCCTGCTTTGCGTCGTGAATAAATATTCATATGAAAAAGCTAATATCTCGGCTATATGCGGAGATATTAGCTTTTTTTGCTTTCGGCAAACCAGACATAGCTTTCGGCGAGAAGTAAACGCGGATACGGCTTTTACCGTATCCGCGCCGTTATGCGTCAATGCCTTTTGATCATTCGATAAACTCTGTTTCTTGCCCTGCGCCGGTAAATTTCCGGCAGGTATGTACACAGGAATACGGGAGAAACCGTTGTCTGATATTCAACGCTGCCCGAAGCCGAAGCCGCCGTTCCCGCGCCCGTATCTTCCGGAAGAACTGGGAGATACACCACGAACGCATAGGGTGAAAAGCTGTTTGCAATGAACTGTATGCAGTCAACTCCGCTGACATTAACATGAACAGAGGGAAGTATCTCTATCTGCTCCTGATCCGAAACGTGTACCACCGATATGCTTTCCGAATAGGGAAGAAGATCGTCGGGGACGGGGACGGTCAGCGTCAGAAAATATCCCGAATTTATAAACGTCTTAGTGTCCGTTCCCGCAAGATACAGGGATATATCCATGGGGTAGATCATAAAGCTGTCAATACCCTCTCCGTAGAAGTTGAGTATATTCTGAACAGCCGTTACGGTGTCGGGACTGAGTGTGAACCGCACGTCGATATCGTTGTTGAACGCGCCTCTTTCGGCATAAGCCGAGATAAGGTTGCTGTTGGACATACCGTAAGGAGTAGTTCCCGTAATGTATATCCTGTAATCGCTGGTATTCGAGTTATTGTCGGGTCTGCTGCTGTTGCTTCCGCTTCCGCCGCTGCTTCCGCTGCCGGTACCGTTTCCGGAGGGTACAGCCGATACAGCCAGGGAATATCCCGAATACTGCGGCTCTCCCGCCACATTTTTATATGCGGCGATCATATAGGTATATGTTCTTCCGTTGGTAAGACCCGTATGAACAAAGGTCGTGGATGTCACGATACCCACGGGACTGAACGAAGATCCTGCCGAATTATAGCAGTAAACCACATAACCGTCCGCTCCGTTGACCTTTTTCCAGCTAAGGCTTACCTGTCCGTCACCCGCCTTTGCCGCAACGTCGGTGGGCGCGTTGAGAACAGTACCCACTGTGACCGTCCTGTAAACCGAGTAATCGCCCGCTACCTTATTGCCGTCAACATATTTATATGCTCTTATAGTATAGGTTATGGTAGTTCCGTTGGCAACTCCGCTGTGTATAACGGGCGTCTTGGAAACATTATCGTAAAGGTATGGCATACCGTTGGGACCTATGATATATATCTCATATCCGTCGGCACCGCTGACCGGCGTCCACGTCAATGTGACCTGACCGTCCCCCGCAGTCGCTGTAAAGTCCGAAGGAGCCGGGAGGTACAGACCCGCCGTACCTATGACCTTCTGCGCCACGCCGATCGCCGACAGATCCTCCGGCGCGGGAACAGGCTCCGCATTTACCACCGCATAGGGGATAATGCAGTAAACGTATGTCGTTCCGTTGGGAATGCCCGTATGCGTAAAGGTGGTTGTACCCACGGTGGCGGCTCTCGTCCATTCCGTGCCGTTTTCGGTGCGGTAATATACATAATAGCCGTCTGCGCCGTTCACCTTATCCCATTTCAAGGTTATTCCGCCGTCTATGCCGGTTGCGGTAAGACCCTGCACGGGACTTAGCACAACGTTGATCTTCTGCGTCTGCGGCGAGCTTATCTCACCCTCGTAATCTTTATTGTCAACCGTTCTGATAGCTCTTACGGTATAAGTGTACAGCACGTTGTTGCGTACCGCTTTATCGTCGTAGGCGGTCTTGTTGCCCATATCAATCGTAAGGGAAGACCCGTCCTCTCCCGTGCGGTAGAGCATATATTTTGTGGCGTTCTTAACAGGCGACCACGTCAGCTTAATATACGTACCGGAATCCACAGCGGTAAGGTTAAGCACGTTGTCCACCGTTACCGTGGGAACGAACACGTCGGAACGGGTATCTGTGCGGCTTTGAATGGGATTGCCGTCAACAAGTATGTATGAAGAAACATACGCGTAATATTCCACATCGTTCTGGAGCTTAGTCGCCGTAAAGGTATTCCTGCCCTGTATCTGTGTACTCTTTACGACCACCTCGCCGGCGCGGGATCTTATCTCGATATAATATCCGTCCACAGCCTCGTCCGTGCCGTCTTTGTAAACTATATCCCAATTTATCTCCGCGCCGTTTTCAAACACCGTCGCCGTAACGTTCTGCGGAGGCGCAGGGGCGTTGGATGGAGTTACCGTCCTGTAGACCGAGCGGTACATCGCCGCAGGAGAAGTGATCCAGAACGTATAAGGGATATCGTTTGTAAGATTTGATACGATATAGGACAGCGTACCGTCGGAATTCTTGAAGCACTGATCCTCTCTGACGCTGACGCTTTTCGGCTCGGATATCACCGTTTCGCCCGTTTCGTTCTGAAATTCCTGCCTGTACCAGATAATGTATCTTGTGGCGCCGGGATATTTCTTGAATACAAGAGTAACTCTTTCGTCGCCGGGGTTTGCCGCTGTGAGATTAACGCAGTTCGATCTGACGTCCACGCTTACCGAAGCGGGAGCGCTGCTTGTCATATTGTCATGGACTGCGGTCACAGAGAATATGATATCCTCTCCCGGCTCTATGGCAGGATCGTCGATCCTTATGTAAGCGTATGTATTGGTGTATCTGTCGTCCGCACTGTAGCCGCCGACCACTTGATTGTTGGCGGTAATAATATAGTATATGCTTCCTTCCATTCCGTTGCTGCCCTCGGGATATGACCAGTGAAGCGCCCAATACTCTCTGTCTGACTGATATTTGCAGGTAAGTCCGCTGACGGGCGCCAGGATAGCCTCGGTGATCGCTATTTCGTTTGAATAGAAAAGCGAAAATTCCGCGGTATTCGGGGGCGTGGCCGCAGCGCCTTTTTCGGGGTATTGGTTCATCATCTGCGTCCTGTAGCTGCCGTCCATATCGTAATACGCCACCGCAGTGAATTTCTGCACGATCTTATCCAAGGGATAGGTATTGCTCCATGTGACGGTATTGCCTATAAAATCATTCCGATCGAACACAGCCTCATAGCTGCCGTAATACGTATCGTCGCCGCCCGATCTGGAATACAGTATAAGATAGCTTGGGACAGAAGCCGAAGCCGGCAGGGATATAGTCAGATTGATAGTATTGTTTATCATGCTTTGAACGATGCTGGGCGTACCGGTTATAAGAGGTCTGACCGCACTGTCTGCCTGTCTGAAGCGCTTGCTGTAGAGGGTAACGCCCGTCGCGCGGGTCGAAGCGTCGGCGGGAACGGTCTTATAGCCTCTTACGGCGTACAGCACATCTCCCGAGGAAGCGGAAGCTCTTATCTCCGCTCTCATCAAGCCGTTGTCCCCGTAGGTCACGGAAGCGTTCGTCACCTGTCTGTAAACTGCGCTTGCACCCGATCCGCTGTAGGAATATATAGTATATCCGTCCGCATTCTTAGCCGGAGGCCATTCCAGCAGAACGGAATTAGCCGCGCTGTAAGCGTTAAGGTAAGCCACATCGTCGGGGATCATGCTTTTTATGCCGCCCTGATCCCTTACGATATTGATATCCGTACTTCTGAACGCGGCGGCTGCAGTGGTGTAATCCGCGTCGGTGGACGCGCTGACGAACATTGTGGCACTGTGCGCGATATTCTTGAAGTTATTTGCGCCTATGGAATATCCCAGCGTGACCGCAGGCATAGTTACCGTTGTAAGGGCGGGCATATTGTAAAACGCTCCCGCCTCTATTTTAAGAGGTATGCCGCTGCCTATGTAATTTGAAAAATCCACCTCGGAAATGGTCGCCTTGCTGCCGCCTCCCGCGCTGGCAACCATCTCGGACGTAACGATCTCCGTGACAGGAACCATATAGACCACGCCCTCGCCGACTGCGCCCGCAGAGATCTCCGGAACGGTCATCACCGCAAAGGAAGCCGCCAGCAAAGCCGATACGGCTCTCTGCCACATGGGGCGGTAGGAAAGCCTGCCCTCCAAACGGCGAAGCTCCTTTTCGGAAAATCCGTCCCTGCCGTTCTCCGTCTTATCCGCACTTTCGGCGGAAACAGCCGCGGCGGCAGCCTGTGCGCGAAGCGCTTCTTCAGCCTCGGCGCGCCTTTGAAGCTCCGCAAGCTCCCTGTCGTAATTTCTCTTCTTTCTCTTCCTGCGGCGTTTTATACCGAGGAAATTTCCGTCCTTGTCCGACAGAGCCATATCCGCGAGCCTGCACAGCGTCATGAACACGATCACCGCATATTTGGCAATAAAGCAAGGCAGGAAAAGCAGCGGATTTTTACCCTTTTCCTCAAGCCTTTTTACTATCTTTCTTTGCTTATTAAAATCCATACTCTGAAACCATCCCTTGTACAGAATTTTTTATTTTACAAATATTTCTTTTCCGGCAAAAGCCATGACCTTTACATTTCCGGCAAAATAACGGATCGCCCGCAAAGCTCCGAAAGAGGAGAGTCCGAACCTATTGTACCTCTGCTCTTTTTTCGGCTGCCGGGTCTGTTTTATCCTTTGCCTTCATAAATAAAAAGCCATATACTCACATTATATTATAACAAAAAACAGCTTGATTGTCTATAGAAAACCAAATTTTTTGTGCTAAATCTGCTCTGTATTTTCGTTGGGAATTTTGTGCATTTTTACAATTTTTCCGCCTATCAGCTCCGTATCCGCAATGTCGTGAGTAACGGCGATGAGCGTCCTGCCTTTTCTCAATTCGGCGACAAGACGCGCCGCGCTGCTGCGGGTAGCTCCGTCAAGCCCCTTGAACGGCTCGTCCATAAGGAGAATGCCGCCACTTGGGTACAAAAGCGTTCTCACAAGAGCGGTCCTGCGCTTCATTCCGCCGGAAAGCTCCGATACGGGACGGCTGATGTCCTTTCCCGAAAGTCCCGCCGCCGCGAGATACTTCTCCGCGTCCTCTCTGCCCGCTCCCGTCACCGTCACATTCTCCGAAGCGGTAAGATCCGGAAAAAGCCTGTCCTCCTGGAACATAAAGCCGATCCCGCCGCCGGCTGTGCGTTCAATACCGCCCTCAAAGTCCTCAAGTCCCGCTATTATCCGAAGCAGAGTGGTTTTGCCCGCTCCCGACCTCCCCATTATCCAGGTAACGCCGCCGTCCTCGATCTCGAGAGAAAATCCCGACAGCACGGGGATATCTCCGTTCGGCGTACGGTAGCTCTTGCATATGTTATCTAACCGCATCGGATCTCCTGCCCCTTGAAGAATTTCTTCTGAATATCTGTCTGAGAGTCTTTATAACAGCGTCAAAATTGTACAGCAGACTGACGATAAATCCTATAACGAGTCCCAGACCGTACATTTTCGGCTGCTTCGCCATAATTATGCACATAAACACCGTTATCAGCGTATTCACTATCAGCCTGAAATAGTCCACCTTGAAGAAAATGAACCGCCTTACGTCGAACACCCGCACCGCAAAGCAGGCAAAATATGCCGCCGCCGTGGCGACAGCCGCCCCCCATACGCCGTATTCGGGGATAAGCAGGATATTCAGCGCAATATTTACAGCAGCCGCCACAAGGGCGGTAAGACAGGAATTGACCGAACGCTTTTTCGTGGTGTACACCGACGACAAAAACTGACAGAAGCACTGGTATATCATAGCCGCGATAAGTATGGGGGTAAACATATACGCCTCCAAAAACCTTGTTTTGTCCCCCGACCCCGCCAGTATCACGGTAAGAGGTCTGCAAAGCATTATCAGACCCGACGCGGCAATGTAAAGCAGAGATGTATACGCACCGAAAACGTCCTCGTAGAACTTTCCCAGATAACGGCTGTCCCGTTCCTCGATGGAGGATATCTGCCAGGCGTTGTAAAACATGGTGGTCACAAACATAAGCAGCGTGGGAAGCTTGTAGGCAATGGAATATATGCCCGTTTCCGCTTCTCCCACCATGCTGTCCACAAGCCATTTGTCCGAGGAGGAGGTTATCCACCACAGCAGATAGGTGGGGATAAGCGGAGCGGAAAATTTAAGCATTTTCTTTATCAGCCGCCTGCTGTAGAACGAACCGTCAAGATACTTGTAAAGTCCCGCAGTAAGCGTCAGAAAACAAAGCGAAAAGCCGTCCGAGATGATTATCGAAAGAATATAACCCTTTATGCCCATTTTCAAGCCGAGCAGCATAACGAGATTGCATATTACCTGCACAAGCACGGATATTATGCCGTCCAGCGCAAAGAGCTTTACATATCCTCTCGCTCTGACAAACTGGGACGCTATCTGACGGAAGCAGGAGAAATAGCACCACACGTACAGCAGGAAGCTGTACGAACCCAGCTTTCCGTTGAGCGCCACAAGGGGAGTAAAGAGCATATAGACGGTCATTCCGAGAAGCAGGCAGACGTTGGCGCAGGTATATACCCTGCGGCAGTCGTATTCCTTGTCCATTCCGAACCTTATAACGGCGTCGGACATACTGAAGGTCACCAGAGGCACAAGGACGTTCACTGCGTCGTACAGTATCTGAGTTGTGCCGTAGTCCTCCTCCGACATTACGCGGGTATACAGAGCCACCAGTATAAAGCCCAGCAGCTTGGTGCCCAGCGACCCTATACCGAAAATGACCGTATTCCCCAGCAGCTTTTTATATTTATCCATGAGTACGCGATCTCCCGAATTAGATTTCTAACCATATATATAATAATTATATCACACTTTTTTCAAAAAGGGAATAGTTTTCGGGAAATTTTTCGGAACGGCGGCATATAAAATTTGAAACGGCAGACCTGCGCCGGTCAAATTCGGTTTACTATCGTGCGTATGTTAAAAAATCGGCAAAGTTTATGTTCATATTAATGCAGATTTTATTGCATTTTATCCCATATTTTCGATACCGAACTTCAAAAAACGATCGGAAAACGCAAAAAACATCAAAAAATCGCAATCTCAAAAAAGCCGTTCCGACGACAATATTGTCAAAATATGTTTACAAGCACTTTCACGGTCTGCCGCCGCAGAGCGCCGGAATAAAATAAACGCGGGACTATTGAAATTGTCCGGATAATAATGTATAATAATATTCGGAGATGATCGCAATGCAGAAAATATTGGGATATATGCGCAAAGCAATACAGGAATTTCACATGATAGAGGACGGCGACCGCATAGCCGTCGGCGTTTCGGGAGGCAAGGACAGCCTTGTGCTGCTAAGCGGTCTTATCGGACTGCGGCGGTTCATCGGCATTGACTACACCGTAACCGCCATAACCCTCGACCCACGGTTCGGCGGAGTTCCGGGCGATTACGGCAAGGTAGAGCGGCTTTGCGCGGACGCAGGTGTGGAATACCGCCTGATCCCCACGAATATAGGTCAGGTGGTGTTTGATATCAGGCGTGAAACAAACCCGTGCAGCCTGTGCGCCAAGATGCGCAGGGGCGCTCTCCACGAGGCGGCAAAGGCGGCAGGGTGCAATAAGCTGGCTCTGGGACATCACTATAACGACGCCGTGGAAACGTTTATGATGAACCTGCTCATTGAGGGCAGGATCGGCTGCTTTGCGCCCGTAAGCTATCTGTCAAGGCGCGACCTTACCATGATACGCCCCATGGTGCTGACTCCCGAAAAAGAGATAATCCGCGCGGCTGACAGACTGGGTCTTGAAACGGTAAAATCCAAATGTCCCGCCGACGGTCACACTCAGCGGCAAAAAACAAAGGAGCTGCTCGCCGAGCTGGAAAAAAACAACCGGGGCGTTACCGCAAGGATATTCGGAGCCATGCGCCGTTCAAAGGTGGACGGCTGGGCGGGCGAAGAATACAAGGATTATGTGAACAAGTGTTCGGTGCGAAGCTAAAGCGGCAACGCCTTTGCGTGCGGTATTGCCCGTGCAAAAATATCCGGTATGCCCCGTGAAAGGGCATACCGGATATTTTTATGCTCCTGCGGCTATAATTTCCCGTTTTCCAAAATCCGACTGTTATTTTGGAAAAATCGGTCCATAATAACTATAGGCAACACCGCACAAAGAGCGGCTAACGCCTTTGCGTACGTCTTGCTTGCATATTTTTCGTCATATTGCACTAAAATTTCTTGACATACGTCAGTATGCCTGCAAAATTTTAG
>JAMPAO010000080.1 GCA_023667165.1 Ruminococcus sp.
CTTTCTGTTTTGGAAGACTTTGTTCATAATTTGTTTACTCGTGAAATTACCGTGTTCACAAAAACGCGTACGGTATTACAGCGGGTTTATAGTCAATAAATTGGTAAAAATAAGGAACTGCCGTTTTCATTCGCCGCAGGAAGACCGCTGTTTCGGCAAACCGCCGCCCGTCAAGCGGAAATTTAGCGCTTAGAAGCTCTTGACAAACTGGGGAAAATATGGTATCATAAAATTAGGAAACAGGTGTTGCGCAGTCCTGTTTCGGATAATATGAAAGGAGGAATTTATTATGGCAATCAACGGTCTTGGTTCGTATTATGCAAATTCGTATTATTCAACGCTTTTTTCGAGTATGAACAGCAGCAGGAAGTCAAGCTCTTACGGGACTTCGTCTACCGATCTTATGTCGCTGATGAAATTGGCGGATAAGGTAAGGTCGTCCTCTTTCCGTAAGGATATGAAGGAGATGTTCGGAACATCCTCCGACTCAGCTTCAAGCAGCAGCGTAGGCTCGGTGGAAAGCGAGAGTCAGCTCTCGACGACGGCAAAGAAGCTCCGGGAAACTGCCGCTTCCATGTCCTCGCTGAGCGCAGACGACTTCAAGGATCCCGAAAAGATGCAAAAGGCGGTTGAGGGATTTACGGAGAAGTACAACTCAACTATCGACGCTTTGCAGAAATCCGACAGCGTTGACGCTCTTAAAGCAGGCGTATCCATGACGAACACCGTCAAGACTTATTCCGGCGCTCTCAGGCGGATAGGTATTACCATCGGTTCGGACAATAAGCTGTCCTTAGACGCCGACAAGCTCAAGGCTGCCGATGTAAATGCTGTTAAGTCCATGTTCACAAGCAATTACTCCATGTCAACGAGAATTGCGAACAAGGCGTCCGACATCAGCAAGGCTGCCGCGAATAAAGCTCAGACCACGGCGTTCAAGTCCTACACATCGCAGGGAACAGCCAAGAACTACTTCTCAAATTACTCTATCGGCTCATTGCTTGATATGTATATGTAATTTGAATATTTTCCGGATTTTTCGTTGCCCCGACCCTTTTACGTCGGGGCAATCGCTGTTAGAAGCATGGACGACGGGAAACGGACGAATGCCGCAGATCTGAAATTTCCTGCATTTTTCTTAAACCGTGAGATCTGTTTTACGCTTAGCTGTGATAAACGATTAACCGGCGGCTGAGGGAGATTATTATGAAACGACTTGTTATTGGCATGGCGGCGCACGTGGACTCGGGCAAGACCACTCTTTCCGAGGCTATGCTCTACCGATCGGGAGAAATACGCAAACAGGGGCGCGTGGACAACGGCGACGCCTTTCTGGACACCTATCCCGTGGAGCGCAGCAGAGGGATAACCGTCTTTTCCAAGCAGGCTGTAATGCACTGCGGGGACGGCGAATATACCATACTCGACACGCCCGGTCATGCGGACTTTTCCGCCGAAACGGAAAGAGCGCTGTCGGTCTTTGATTACGCCGTTCTTGTAATAAGCGGCACGGATATAGTGCAAAGCCATACGGAGGTGCTGTGGAGGTTGCTGCAAAGATACGGTATCCCCGCGTTCGTTTTTGTCAATAAAATGGACATATCCCCGTTTGAAAAACAGGATATAATAAAGCAGCTCAAAGACCGTCTTTCGGAGGGGATCACCGACTTCTCCGACGACGATCTTTACGATACCCTTTCCCTTGCAAGCGAGGAAATGATGAACGAATTCCTGGAAACCGGCGGGATATCCGACGGCACTGTAAAACGCGGGATCGCCTGCGGAAATATATTTCCCTGCTATTTCGGCTCGGCGCTGAAAAATATCGGCATAGACGAATTTTTACGCGGACTTGACAGATTTACCGAGGAAAAAAAATATCCCGAAGAGTTCGGGGCAAGGGTTTTCAAGATAACCGAGGAACAGGGCGTAAGGCTTGCCCATATGAAGATAACCGGCGGCAGTCTGCGTGTGAGAATGGCTGTGGGAGAAGAAAAGGTGGGCAGGATACGCGTTTATTCCGGAGCAAAATACTCCTGCCCCGACAATGCGGCGGGAGGAACGGTGTGCGCCGCGGAGGGACTGGAAAGCGTTAGGGCGGGTCAGGGTCTGGGTTTTGAAAAAAACAGCGCACATCCCGTTTTGGAGCCTGTTATGACTTACAGAATGATACTGCCGGACAATGCCGATCCCGCCGTTATGCTGCAGAATATGTACGCCCTGGAGCGGGAGAACGCAGAGCTTCACGTGGTCTGGAACAGTCAGCTTCGGCAGATACATCTGCGGCTCATGGGAAAGATACAGCTTGAGATACTTACGGGGATCATTCGTGACAGATTCGGCATAAACGTGACCTTTGCGGACTGCGGCATTGCCTACAGGGAAACCGTGGGCGGCACCGTTATCGGATCGGGGCATTACGAGCCGCTGCGGCATTATGCGGAGGTGCGGCTGAGGATAGATCCGCTTCCGCCGGGCAGCGGCATACAGCTCGGAACGGAGTGCGGCGAGGATATGCTTGACAGGAATTTTCAGCGCCTTATCCTATCCGTTCTGGAAAATACTACTCATGCGGGAGTTCTTACCGGTTCGCCGCTTACGGACGTGAGGATAACGCTGATTTCCGGCAAAGCTCACAAAAAGCACACCGAGGGCGGAGATTTCCGCCAGGCGGCGTGCCGCGCAGTAAGGCAGGGTCTGATGAAAGCGGAAAGCGTTCTGCTTGAACCTTGGTACGATTTCACCCTTGAAGTCCCCTCGGAAAATACGGGCAGAGCCTTGTCCGATCTTCAAAGAATGTGCGCGGAATTTTCCGCTCCCGAGATCGCGGGGGATACGAGCATAATAAAAGGCGCGGCTCCCGTTTCGGAAATGGCGTCCTACCATTCGGAAACGGCGGGGTATACCAAGGGCAGAGGGCGGCTTTTCTGCGCGGTAAAAGGATATTTTCCCTGCCACAACAGCGATGATGTTATCCAAAGGATAGGCTACGACTGCGGGGGCGATACGGAAAACCCCGCCGACAGCGTTTTCTGCTCTCACGGGGCGGGTTATATCGTTAAATGGGACGAAGCTGACGGGTATATGCATACGTCCGCAGATAATGCGGGTGACGAAACCGTCACCGGAGATAACGCTCCCACACCCGCTCAGATAGCAAGGTACAGGGCAAGATTATACGACGATAACGAGCTTATGGCGATATTCGAGCGCACTTACGGCAAAATTGACCGCGATCCGAGGGCAGCCATGCGACGCCCGCCGGAACCGCAAAAATACAAAGCAAAGCCTTTGCCTGCAGGACCCGAGTATCTGCTGGTGGACGGGTACAATATAATATTTTCCTGGGAGGAGCTGAAAAATATCGCCCGCGATAATCTTGACGCCGCCAGGAGCAGCCTTATAAACATTCTGTGCAATTATCAGGGGTTCAAACAGTGCGAGCTGATACTTGTGTTCGACGCCTACAAAGTCAAGGGAAACCATCGGGAAACGGAGCGCGTCTGCAATATAAGCGTTGTATACACAAAAGAGGCGGAAACTGCCGATATGTACATTGAAAAGGTCACTCACGAACTTGCAAAAACAAGGCGTGTAAGGGTAGCCACCTCCGACGGAACGGAGCAGCTCATCATACTGGGCAACGGAGCGTACCGCGTATCGTCAGCCGAATTTCACGAGGAGGTCAAGGCGGTGGAAAAAGCTATACGCAGTATTATCGGCGGCGGGTAAGCTCCTGCGGCGCATTATGATTTTTGACATAGAATCGCAGTTCCGAACCGAATATATTTGCATGACGCTTTTGACGCGTATATTGAGGGTACTATGTCGGAGGATATTGCGGTTGTGGGGTATTAACCGCAGCGGCGTGAGGAGTGAAAAAAACATATGACAGACCGAATTCTTATTACAGCCTTTGACGGGGAGGATAATTCGTCAAGAATAATACTTGAAAAGATGAAAACCGACCGAAAGAAAATTATCCTGCCAAATCACAGGCAAAAAAGCTGCGGGATACTGAAAAACGAACTTGACAGCCTAACGGAGAAAGAGCGGCTTTACATTATTTCCATGGGTCAGAAGCCTCTTATAAAAAATAAAATCTCCGTCGAGGATACAGCAAAGAAAGACGGAAATATTATCAAGATCAACGGGAACGGTATTGCACGGCTTATACGCAGTTTGGGATACGACTGTTACATTTCCCATAATGCGGGAACGTCCTTTTGCAATGATCTTTTTTATTTCGGACTTGAATATATCGGGCAAAAACAGCTCAGCGCACTTATGTTTTTCCTGCACGTCCCCTTTGAGGACAAGTGCAGCACCGATGCTGCGGCTGCGGTTCTCGACAGGGTCGCAGACGAGCTTATACATATAAAACGGGAGCGGTTCCAATGAAAATAATAGCGCATATAAAAAGCGATTTCACTGAAAAATTCGGCATACCCAGACAAAGCGGTCTGACGGAGCTTGTATCGAGGATAGTATTCGAGCCGGAATACCGCGTCCCCGAAGCGTTCAGAGGATTGGAGGGATATTCCCACATATGGATAATATGGCAGTTTTCCGAGGCTGTAAGGGAAAGCTGGCAGCCGACGGTACGCCCTCCCGTCCTGGGAGGCAATACCCGCATGGGAGTATTCGCCACACGCTCTCCGTACCGTCCCAACCCCCTGGGACTTTCCTCGGTAAAGCTGGAGAAAATAGACTTTAACGTCTCCGACGGTCCCGTTCTTTACGTCAGCGGAGCGGATATTATGAACGGCACGCCAATATATGACATAAAGCCGTATCTTGCCTATACCGATTCGCATCCCGAAGCATCGGACGGCTTTGCCCTTAGCAGCAGGGAGGGCAGGCTGAAGGTGAAGTTCAATGACGGTATCGTTTCCTCCGAGCTTAAAGAAAAGCTGACAGCCGTGCTTTCCCACGACCCGCGCCCCCGCTATCAGCATTCCCCCGAAAGAGTCTATACCATGAGCTTCGGCGGGTATGAGGTCAGCTTCACGGCGGATAACGATACGCTTACCGTGATATCGGTCAAATGACCGTTTTTTTCCGTTACCCCGCGATCCGGTTGTTTTCTTTCAGAAATTCTATGTAATCCTTTTCCGATATCGGCTTTGAATACAGATACCCCTGAAGATGATCGCAGCCCAGCTCGCAAAGGAGCTTTTCCATCTCTTTCGTTTCGACTCCCTCCACAACTATCTCCTTGCCCAGTTCTTTCAGCATCCGCGCCGTATACTTCAGCACCGTAAGGGCGTCCTCGCTGTCCATAGCAGACCAGAGTATGCTTTTATCTATTTTCACTATTTTAAGGGGCAGAGTTATGAGATACTGTGCGGTGGAAAATCCCGTTCCGTAATCGTCCGAGGAAAAGCTGCTTCCGCTCTTTATAAGCGCGTTCATATTGCGCAGAAGCATTTCCTTGTTTTCGGAATCGGCGGTTTCCGTTATCTCAAAATTTATAAGCTTGGGATCTATGCCGTACTCTTTCATGATCTCGTTGAGTCTGTGCGGAAGCTGCTCCTGTACGCACTGTACGGGGGACAGATTTACCTCGATATAATCCACACCCAAGGCTGTAATGTCGTTTTCGGACAAAAAGCGGCAAACGCTGCGGAACACGATCTCGCCGATACTTATTATCATACCGTTTTTCTCGGAAAGGGGAATAAACTCCTCGGGACTGATAAATCCCATTTCCTCGTCATGTAAACGTACAAGAGCTTCCGCACTGTGAAAGCTACCGTTTTCCGTACTGCGTATAGGCTGATAATATATGTCAAATCCGTTGCAGCGGATAGCTTTATCAAGTATATGCGTTATTTTGCTTTGGCGGCGTTTCTCGGAAAGAGCCTCGGCATTTACCGGGATTATCTCATTTTTGCCGCTTTGAGCGGGAGCACGCAGAGTATATTCCAAAGCGTCAACGATATCCTCGAGCGACGCTTCAAATTCGGGATATTTCAGAACGCATAGGCTGTGAGTGAGCTGAATATCCGCATTTTCCGCCCTCGCGGATCCGGAGAAATATGCCGCCATTTTTTCAGCGGCTTCCTCCGCTCCTATCCGTGACCTGCTGTCCAGCAAAACGGCATATTGGTTTCCCGTAATATGAAAGACCCTATTTTTTCCGAATTGATTCCGGAAATATATGGAAGCGTTGTTTATTATCTCATTGCCCTTATCGATCCCGTGGATACTGTTGACATATTCAAGTCCGCCCACTTTCAATCCCACCAACTGAAAGGGCATACCCTTTTTAATGTGCATTTTCAGTATCTCGTAAAAGGCTGTGCGGTTAAAGCAGTGCGTTTCGGCGTCCATATAATCGTCGGGATTTTGGAGGGAAATACACATAAGCACCATAAACAGGGATATTACAAAATTCTGTATAAGCAGCTCCGCCCACAGCGCCTGTATTATCACAGCGCCGATAACGGCAAGGACGAACAGCACTATGGCAAAGGACTGATAAAGATTTAGCCTCCTGCGGTATTTGAAAAAAAGGTAAGCCGACGCAGTAAGCAGCAAAAAAGCTATAACATACAAGGACATAAACAGCGGACCGTGCCTGTACTCGTTATTTTCAAAGGTGATTATCCAGCCTGTAAGGGGCGTTGTAAGGATAAGCAGAGAGATAAGAAAAGCAGAGGAAAAAAATATCAGCCGTATAAAAGGATTTTTGCCGTCTGCATGGGTAAGGCAAAGGACATATACAAAAAAATGAACGGCGCAGCCTCCGTAAGTCAGCAGATAGATCATATTGACAAGGTAATTCAGCCACAGGGGAAGCGAAGAGATATTTGCCAAGGTATAAACGGATATAAGATTGAAAACCGCGGAAGCGCAGGTAAAGGTCAGCATGGAGAAGTAAACCTTTCCCGTAACGTTCAGGAAATTGTGCCGCATTGTAAATATCACGATCAGCAGCATATCCACAAACAGCGCTGCCATTTCAAATTCGCATATGTAATTCATTTATCCGACTCTCTTTCTGTTTAATATGATATGTTTTTTATTTTACCATATTTTTATATTTTTGTCAATATTTTTGTTTTGATCAGAGATGAAAAATAAAATTTGCACGTGATCCCTTGTAACACAGTTTGTTTTTGCGGATTGTCTTGGTTTTGAAAATGCGGCTTGTACGTTGACCCATGCCGAGGGTCAGCCTGCGGGGGAAACGTGCGGAACGTATCATCATTAACCGAAACAACACACCAAAAAATCATATTACAAGGAATTACGTGCAAATTACACCGTCAACCAAAGCTAACCGAAAAAATTTCGGAGGAGGAATTTCATGCTCCGCACCGATTTACAGTTCCTGCTTATCCATAAAATTGTTTATGATCTCCATAAACCCGTCGGTGTCGAGCATTATGGCAAGATGTCCTCCGGCAAGACTGCGTATTACCGTCGGATTCGGCATAGAGCTTATCAGAGCCTCCTTTATATCAGCCGTAAAGGTTTTGTCGTCGTCCGGCTCGATGATCAGCACCCGCCCGTCCAGATAGGCAAAATCAGCCTTGGAATGCGTGCCGGCATGGTTTCTGAGATCTCCCAGCAGATGCGCCATGTGGCACAGATATTCGCGCGTCAGATCGGGTTTTATCATATTCAGTATCTCCTTGACAGCCGCCTGTCCCGAAGGATCGTCTTTCAAATGCTTTTTGAAAGCGAGGTTCATAATTACGGGCATAAGAGAAAGAGGCAATTTACCGAATTTTTTGATATTTTTCTTCTCCTTTTCCTCGTCAAGCATTCTCACAAGGCACTTCATTCCCTCAAAGCGCAGATCGGGCGTCATGCTTGCGGTAGATGTAAGGATAAGTCCCTTTACCGCGTCCGGATGCTTTTTTGCAATGATCCGCGCCAGCACACCCCCGTAAGATTGCCCCCAAAGATATACGTTTTCCGCTTTCAGGGCACGTATAAGCTCTGCGACAGCGTCGGCTAACAGGTCGTTGCTTTTATATGACATGGGATAATTGAAATTAATAAGCGAGTATCTGTCCATAAAACGCCTGCCGAATAAAGAAAAGGCGTCTCCCAGACCGGAACCTCCCGCAAGCATCAAAACGGTGGCATTGACCTTTGGAGAGGGATTTTTATAATAGCGGTACTTAAATTCCTTTCCGAGTATGCTCCGGCTCTCAAGAGGGGCGTTTTTCACATAATATTCAAATTCTTTTTTTATATCCGCAGATGAAAGCACCATGGCTGTTCTCTTCTCCTTCCGTATTGTAACAATGTTTTCCATTAAAAACGGTACGGCAGCATTATTTTCCTGCCTCTCTTACAATATCGTATATAAAGCTCTTTTCGTCCATTTGCCGGACATTTGTCTGCGTAAATCCCAGGTGCTCGTATTTATCCCTTTTCAGTCCCGCGTCCGTTGAAAGTATCACGGGCAAACGCTTTTTATCGGCGATTTCAAAGGCTGTTTCAATGAGAGGACGCATAAATCCTCTGCCTTGATATTCTTTTTTCACCGCAAGCAGCTCGATCTGCACAAACTGCTTTTTTTCTTTCCGATACTTTTTTTCAAGGCTCTCGCCGCCTGCCTGGAATTTCTCCATAACGCTCTTAAAGCCGCTGAGTCCCAATGCGTTCACCATGCCCGCCATCATTTTAAGCGACGCCGAGATCGGGTAAGGACTCGTTGTATCCGTTATTATCAGAATACCCTCGTTCCTTCGGCTTGTGGAGTAGACCGCTCCCGCGTTGTTTGCCGTCCGTATCATTGCCGTCAGATAGTTTATCAGCCTTGTCCTGTCGGGATAACCCGGGAAAAAAGGAACCATTCCGATCTCGTTTTCACCGTAATCGTAATAGGCAAAGGCCTCCGCGAACTGCCGCATTTCGGCTTCGTTCAGTTTGGTGATATCAAGCATTCCGTCAACACTCCTTAATTCTTTATATTATGGAACCGGTGATTTGATCAGCGTTTCCTTAAAGCCTGTCAGCATCTCGCCGCAAAATGTCTTTAACGAATAAAATCCGTAAATCCCTGCCCCGTTATCCCCGAACCGAGGCGTTGTTACATGCTTCGTTTCAATAAGTTGTCTAATGCTAACTAAATCAAATATAACACATAAAATATCATTTGTCAAGTGAATTTCGGAATTTTTTATGTAAATCAATTTTTCACCGCAACGCTCAAAATAAGCGAGCGTCCAAGCCGGTCAAACAGACGATCAAGCATATATTTGGAAATCACTTTCCGGGTTTTGAGCCTTTTTTATCCAATTATACACATTAGCTTTGTTGAAATCGAATACCTTGCCGACGCCCCGTCCGCTTGCGCCTGCATAATATTTTTTTGCCTGTCGTCGAATTTCTTCGGGATATTCCGTGTTTTCGGGTCAAGTGTGCAGTTTTTTCCGCATTCCTTGCAAAAGCACCTTTGTATTCCCGAACGGTTTTTTCCCACGTTCACCTAATTTTCTTTTCTTTCGCAGTTCGGGCATACTCTTCCTGCTGCTTCTTTTGCTTTTCTCATACTTTTTATTATACCATATTATGCGCTTTTTGTCCACACCTCGTACTCATTCGGCAGTGCCCTCCATTTGCAGCCGTTTTCGATTATGTACAGTAACCCGCATAAAAAATCATAATTTGATATTGTCGGCTTCTTCCGCGGTATTGGCATTAAATGCTATATACGCGCAAATTGTTCTCTTGTTAATTTCATATTTTTATTATATCACATTTTATGTGAACAGGATCTAACTTTTCATAGCTGGTTTCCTCTTTCATAGATTTGAAAGTGATGTTTCCGAACAGGAGCTTATTAAAATTAATTTTGGTTAGTTACGCTAATACTGCTATTAATTCATAGCAGGCACGATCTGATTAACATAAATTTATAAACAAGAAAGTAGCGGTCGTATCGTCTTCTTATCTGTAAATTAACTGTTTTAGAAAAGCCTCCGCTTTATCATAGCTTATGTGAGTATCATTTTCCTGCTCAAGAATAGATATAAGCGCCTTCCCGTTAAACTGAGCAACTCCTCTTGAGTTTCTGCCGGCCCAATGCTGCTGTAAATTTGTCGCTTTTGTTAGTCTGTCATCAAATGCCGAAACAAGACGTGTCGTTATCTTGTTGTTACAGTCAACGCCCAGCAGATAAATCATATAGACCGACTTCTGTTCCGAAAGAAATTCAAGCAGCTTATTAATGTTATACGCTTTTGGGTTTCCATCAAAAAGCAAGATCTTTGTTTTTATATCTGTTTCCACAACATAGGATGGATATACTTTCGAATAATCGCCAAGTTTATTCTCTGTTTTGAAGTCGGGCAGTGCGGATCCCGTATGCAAAGCATTTATAATTTTATCCTTTAATTCGGAGTCGTTCTCTGTTATAAGGTATTCTATAACATGTCCGCGTATATTAACATTGTCAATATGCGCCGCTATAGCTATTTCTCCTTGTACTTTCGAAACTCTGCCGTCAAGGTCACGGCATAAATCCTTATATTCGTTCGATTTCAAAAATTGCTGTGCCCTGCTGACTGACGAAAAAAATATTTTTCTCGGAATCAAGAGTAACGGAAAAATTCAGATCCCTTCCCTCAATTGCGTTGGTGCTTTCTACCAAGCGCTTAATATTGTCTTGAAAAAATAACCTCGTATGATAATCGAATAATTTCCGAAAATTATTCGGTTCATTTTTTATTGAATAAAAATCAAGCATTATATCGCTTCCGTTGAAGCTGCCGCGAATATTATCCACACGCAGCTTTTGAGATGAATGGCTGACTTTCTTCAAAAATGTGGGATTAGCCAACATCATATGATTTGCGTCCGGAGTAACCACACAAACAATAAACGGTCTATTATCGTATTTCTGCAGGGTGGATAATGATAATACCGTATTATTCATACGCTTGCTTTTTTATTTGCTGAATCTGATTGCAAAATCCGCTGAGTAGAATACCTTTCTGTCCTTTGCAAGATTAAATTTGTCCTTTACCATTGAGGAGATCTTTTCTTTGCCGTCTATCCCGTTTAACTTTTCGATATAGGCAACAAGCCTGTTAATTGCATTATAATTATACATCTTTGCCCCCGTCCCACAACATCATTTGTGTATTTTTTTCTGTAATGCAGCAGTATTTCTTCCCCAAAAAACATTGTCTGCATAGCCTTGAATCGTACTGTCCGAACAAGCTGTTTCCAAACGTTTTTCCGTCCATACGCAGTATTGTTCATTTATTTCTATACCGACAAAATGACGGTTAAGTTTCTTTGCGGTAACAGAGGTTGATCCGGAACCGAGGAAGGGATCGAATACAATATCACCCGCATTAGAGCTTGCAAGTATAAGTTTGGCAAGCAGCTTTTCGGGTTTTTGCGTAGGATGAGCCGTATTCTCCGGCATCGACCAATATGGGATAGAAATATCATCCCAAAAATTTGAAGGATATGTATTTCTGAAGTTTCCGCTCTCGGTTTTCTCCCAATCTTTAGGTTTGCCGTCTGTTTTATACGGTGCAATGACCTTGCGGCGTATTTTTACATCCTCAACATTGAATGTATATGATTTGGAATTGGTAGCAAACCATATATCCTCCATCCCGTTCTTCCAGTTGCTTAATGCTCCCCGTCCTTTTTCTCTTTGCCATGTGATTCTGTTCCGGATTATAAAATATTTTTTCAGAACATTGCTTATAACGGCACTTGATTGCCAGTCGCAGCAAACGTATACGGTTGCATTGGGTTTAAGCAAAGGTATAACGCCTTTGATCCAGTTTTCCGTATATTCAGCATACAATTCATCTGATGTTTTTTTGAATTTTCTTCCGTTAAAATCTTTATCAAGATTATAAGGCGGATCTGCAATAAGCAGGTCAACAAATCCGTTGGGCAGCAGCGGCATAACCGCAAGACAGTCACCCAATATTGTTTTGTCAAGCACGGTATCCAAATCTGCGGTATCGTTTACAGATATACATCTTTCCAAATACCGCCGTCCATCTTCTACGGAAATATCAATGGTCTTATTTCGATCTGCTTTCTCTTTAGGCATCTTTTCAAACATCCTTTCGGTTATGTTAATTGTAAAATACAGCCGTAACATATCCGATTATTATAATACCACAGTTTTGTCGGGATGTCAATAATAAATTTCATAGACCTCACGACAAACAGCATTTACTTTACAAAAAAACATGGTAAAATAAGAAATATGGACATAAAAGAATTAAAAACCTGCTAAATAAAGTCAAGACCTAAAAAGCAAAGTTTACAAATAATTA